>NZ_JBFBND010000001.1:0-443320 GCF_040702905.1 Kineococcus sp. NPDC059986
GCCTGCGCGGCGACGGCGGCCTTGAGCACGGCCGGGTCGGCCTTCTTGCCCTTGACCTCCTTCTCCAGGCGCGGGACCCTGCGCTGAGGGCGGCGGCCCCGGTGGGTGCGAGGCCTAGAGCTTCTCGCCCGCGAGGGTCGCCGCGTCCGGCAGCGCCTCGAGGCGCTCGGGCGGGATGGGCTTGCCGGAGACGACCGAGGTGCCGTACGTGCCGGCGTCGAGGCGCTTGAGGGCGTCCTGCACGCTGTCCAGGCGCCGACGGGCCCCCTCCAGCAGGCCTTCGTTCTCGGCGGCCTGCTGTTCGTGGGCGCCCATGTCGCCCGCGTCCTGGCCGCCTTCGGCGGCGTCCGGAGTGCTGCCGGACTCCAACCGGGCGACGAGGTCGTCGATCGTGGTCTGCAGGTCGGCCTGCATGGTGAGGAGCCGCTCGCGGGCGGCGTCGAGGTCGAGGGAGCTGGCGTCCATGGTGGACGTTCCTACCGTGCCCGGTCCGTTCCGGCACGACGGGGCCCGCACCCCGGGCCCATGATGGGACCGTGATCTCCGTCGACCTCGCCCTGCGCCTCAAGGACGCCGGCCTGCAGTGGCACCCCACCTCCGGCGACCGCTTCGTCATCCCCCACCGCGACATGGACGCCGACGTCTTCACGCTGTCGGACATGACCGTCGAGGTCCACGACCACCCGACGGGCCGCGTCATCGGGTTCAACGGCACCACCGAGTGGGCCCTGGACTCCGTGGACCAGCCCGAGGCGTGCTGGCTGCCGTCGGAGCACCAGCTGCGCGAGCTCCTCGGCGACCGCTTCACCCGCCTGGAACGGCGCGCGGACGCCGAGGGGCCGCTGTACCGGGTGCTGTTGCTGGACGAGGACGGCGCGGACGCCTTCGAGGCCCGGGACGCCTCCGAGGCGTACGGCCAGGCCCTGCTGCACCACGTGTCCGGCGCCGCCGGCGGGAGCGTCGGGACCGGCGGGGCCACCGCCCGGTCCTGACCCCCGGTCCTGACGCCCGGTCCTGACGCCCGGTCCTCACTCGGGACCGGGGTCCTCCTCGCGCTTGGCGAGGAACCGCTCGAACTCCTCGGCGATCTCGTCGGCCGTGGGCAGGAAGGCGCTCGCGGCGCTGGTGCCGCGACCCTCGTCGCCGGAGGCGTCGTACTGCTCCTCGAGGGCCGTCACGACGCCCGCCGCCTCCGCGGACTCGGCCACCTGCCGGTCCACCTCGACGCGGGTGGCCGCGGCGGCCTCCTGCAGCGTCTCGACGTCGATCGCCACGCCCGTGGCCCCCGAGATCGTCCGCACGAGCACGGCCGCGGCGTCGGGGTAGTCGCTGCCGGCGAGGTAGTGCGGGACGTGGGCGAGCACCGAGATGACGTCCCGGCCGGCCTGCGACCCCCGCAGGTGCAGGAGGGCGGACGCGTGCCCGGGGACCTGGGCCTCGACGTCCCACGTCCGGTAGCCCTCGAGCAGCTCCGGCCGGCTCGCGCTGGCGGTGACCCCCGAGGGCCGCGTGTGCGGCACCGCGGTCGGAGCGGCCGACAGGACCGTCACGAGGCCCACGCCGAGCTCGTCGACGATGCGCCACACGGCGGCGCAGAAGCGTTCCCACTGCACGTCCGGCTCGGGACCGGAGAGGAGGAGCAGGGAGGAGCCCTCCTCGTCGAAGACCCGCAGCAGCCGCAGGCGCGGCGGTTGCACCTCGAGCCAGTTCTGGCCGCCGAAGGTCATCGTCGGACGGCGCGCGCGGTAGTCGTGGAGCTGGTCGACGTCGAAGGTGGCGACCACCTCGTGGCGGCACACGGCGAGCAGGTGCTCGACCGTCTGGCGGACGGCACCCCCGGCGTCGACGAACCCGGAGAGCGCGACCACCAGGGGCGGTTCCACGAGGGCGGGCCGTTCACCCTCGTAGGAGTAGAGCGAGGACGGATCCAGCATCCGCCCATCATCGCCGGGGGACGCGCCGCCTGGACGGGCAGGGTCCAGGCAGGGGGCTCCCCCGCGTCAGCCTGCCGTCGGGACGGGACGCCCCGCGGGGGCGGTCACCGCGGCGAGGCCGGCCTCGCGCTCGGTGCGCAGCCGGTCGATCGCCTTCTCGAAGTCGGCCAGGGAGTCGAACGCTTGGTAGACCGAGGCGAAGCGCAGGTAGGCGACCTCGTCGAGCTCCTGCAGGAAGGGCAGCGTGGCCAACCCGACCTGGTGGGCGTCGATCTCGGCGGCACCCTGGGCGCGGACGGCCTCCTCGACGCGGTGGGCGAGCAGGGCGATGTCGTCCTCGCTGACGGGACGCCCCTGGCACGCCTTGCGCACACCGGACGCGATCTTCGCGCGGCTGAACGGCTCGGGTGCCCCGGACCGCTTGACCACGGTCAGGCTCGCCGTCTCGACGGTCGTGAACCGCTTGGAGCAGTTCGGGCACTGACGACGGCGACGGATGGAGCTGCCGTCGTCGGTCGTGCGGGAGTCCACGACACGGGAGTCCTCGTGCCGACAGAACGGGCAGTGCACCCCGACTTCCTCCCCCGCGACCGTACGGAACCTCTGGCGCAGGCTCGACCGTACGTCGCGGGACGTGTGCACAGCAACTGACCCCGTGCCCGGACCCGCCGGACGGGGCGACGGCACCGGGACCACGTC
This sequence comes from Kineococcus sp. NPDC059986, assembly GCF_040702905.1. Classification (NCBI taxonomy): domain Bacteria; kingdom Bacillati; phylum Actinomycetota; class Actinomycetes; order Kineosporiales; family Kineosporiaceae; genus Kineococcus; species Kineococcus sp. NPDC059986. The sequence goes on from NZ_JBFBND010000001.1 coordinate 2,634, forward strand.
AGTGCCGGTCGGGCAGGTCGGGCATCGTCAGCTGCTGGCCGGCCTGCACCGTCATCGACGGCAGGTCGTTGAGCTGCACGATCTCGCCCGCGACCTCGCGCCAGTCCTGCTGGGGCGCCCACTGCGCGGCGATCGCCGACAGCGTCTGGCCGGGGACGACGGTGAGGACGACCGGCGCGGGCGCGCGGTCGGCACCGGCCGACGCGCCGGTGAACGCGCCGGTCACGGCGACCACGGCACCCGTGAGGGCCGTCGCGGCGGTGCACGTGACGAGGAGGCGGCCGCGGCGGGTGAGCCGCAGCGGTCGGCGGTCGGCGCGGACCCGGCGGACGGCGGCGGGTCGCGCGCACCGACGGGCGCGACGGCCGGCGCGCGGGCCGGAGAACGGCGAGGGGGTGGTGAACGGCGCGGGGGCCGCGAAGGACGGGGCGAGGGCGGTGGTGCTCACGAGCGTGGACCTCCATCTCGGTGACGCCGGGTCGAACGGGTGTTCGACCCGACTCGTCTGTTCTACCACCGTTCGAACGGTGGAGCGCAACCCCTGGGACCCGCGAGGGACCGGGGGGCGACGCGGACAGACGCTGCCACCGACCTCCGACAGACGGCCTGACCTGCGACGACGCTCGCGCATGGCGCGGGCGGCCCGTCAGGAGGCGTAGCGCTTCGCCGCCCTCTCACGCGCCTTGGCCGCCTCGACGTCGCGGTCCTTGGGCGGCGCAGCGGTCACGAGGTCGTCGAGGAGGTGGGCCGTCGCGTGGGCGACGGCGGCCACGGCGCGGTCGAAGGCCTCCTGGTTGCGCGCCGACGGGCGCGTCGTCCCCGCGACCTTGCGCACGTACTGCAGCGCGGCGGCCTGCACCTCCTCCGACGTCGCGGGAGGGGCGAAGTTGTGGAGCTGGCGGATGTTCCGGCACATGCTCCGACCCTAGGCACGGACCCCCGCCCCGGGAAGGTCGCGCGCGGCCGGCGCGACGGGCCGAGGCCCCTCGCCGACACCTCCCGGCGACACGCCGGTTCGAACACCTGTTTGATCATCACCGGCCCGCTGGCTACCGTGGCGGCACCGGAGGACCTCCCGACCCGGGCGACACCGCAGACAGGAGAAGGACGTGACCGACGCGCTGGACGGAACGACGGACGGAGCGGGCGAGGACGCCGGCCCCCTCGGGACGGTCCACGAGTTCCCGGACGTCCCCGTGGTGCGCGACGGCCTCACGAACCGCCAGCGGCGCGTGCTGCACGCGATCAAGGAGTGCGTCGAGCAGCGCGGGTACCCGCCGAGCATGCGCGAGATCGGGCAGGCCGTCGGGCTGACCAGCCCGAGCAGCGTGGCCCACCAGGTCAAGACGCTGGAGAAGATGGGGTACCTGCGCAAGGACCCGCGTCGTCCGCGCACCCTCGAGGTCGTGAGCCCCGCCCCGCAGTTCGGCTGGGGCCTCATCTCCGGCGTCGAGGCGTCCGCCGAGGACGGCCGGCCCACGCCGGTCTACGTGCCGCTCGTCGGTCGCATCGCCGCCGGTGGCCCGATCCTCGCCGAGGAGCTCGTCGAGGAGGTGTTCCCCCTGCCCTCGCAGCTCATCGGCACGGGTGAGCACTTCATGCTGCGCGTCGTGGGCGAGTCGATGGTCGACGCCGCGATCTGCGACGGCGACTGGGTCGTCGTCCGCCAGCAGCCGACCGCCGAGAACGGCGACGTCGTGGCCGCCATGATCGACGGCGAGGCGACCGTGAAGGTGCTGCAGCGCAAGGACGGTCACGTCAAGCTGCTGCCGCGCAACCCGCTCTTCGAGCCGATCGACGGCGACGAGGCGACCGTCCTGGGCAAGGTCACGGCCGTCCTGCGCAGCCTCTGAGCCGCACCCGCAGCCCGCACCGCTGACCCCGCCGCCCGCACGGGCGCCGGGTCAGCGGACCGGCTGGACCAGCTCGACCGCGGCCTCGACCGCCAGGCGGGGCGAGGTGAGGACCGGCACGTGCAGGTCCCGCAGCAGCGGGGCCGCGTCGAGCATGCTGGCCTGCGCCAGGACGACGACGTCCACCGGCGGGTCCAGGCTCCGCACGGCCCGGCGCACGGCGTCGGCCACGCCCGTCGTGTACGTCAGCAGGTCCCCCGCCTCGAACGCCTGCCAGGTGTCCGTGCAGCGCACCTCCACGAACTCCACCGTGCGACCGGTCGTGTCGGCGCACTCGTGCAGCAGGGGCATCGCGGTCGCGAGCGCCTCGTCGAGGGAGGCGACGACCGCCACCCGCCGGCCGGCGAGCACCGCGGCCTCGGCCATCGGCCGGTCCACGCGCACGACGCGCAGCCCCATCTCGGCACCGACCTGCTTGGCCGTCGGGCCCAGCGTCGAGCACGTGCAGACGACGACGTCGGCACCCTCGGCGACCAGGCGCCGCAGCCGGTCGCCCAGCGCGGCCCGCACGCTGTCGAGACCGTGCGCGCGGGCGGCGGCCAGCAGTCCGGTGTCGACCAGGTGCCGCGCCTGCACGGTGTCGTCGCGGGCGGCGAGGAGGTCGCTGAAGGTGCGCACGTGCGCGTGCGCGGAGTGGAGGAAGCCGACGGTGGCCACGTTCCGAGCATGACACGCCGCGACCGTCTCGGCGCCAGGGGTCACGGTGCTCGTCACCCGCTCAGCCGCCGCAGAGCCGACAGGACGGTGTCCGTCGACGTCGTGGACCAGAAGTCCGGCAGGGACTCGCGCAGGAAACCGCCGTAGCGCGCCGTCGCGAGCCGGGAGTCCAGCACGGCCACGACCCCCTTGTCCCCCGTGGCCCGGATGAGCCGGCCGGCCCCCTGGGCCAGCCGCACGGCCGCGTGCGCGACCGAGACCGAGAGGAAGCCGTTGCCGCCCGCCGCGTCCACGGCGCGGGACCGCGCCGACATCAGCGGGTCGTCGGGACGGGGGAAGGGGATGCGGTCGATGACGACGAGGGAGCAGCTGTCGCCCGGCACGTCCACGCCCTGCCAGAGCGAGAGCGTCCCGAACAGCGAGGTGGCGGGGTTCTCGGTGAAGTCGCGGACCAGCTTGGGCAGGCGGTCCTCGCCCTGGCACAGCACGGGCGTGGCGACCCGGTCGCGCAGCGCCTCGGCCGCCTCCTCGGCGGCACGGCGGGAGGAGAACAGGCCCAGCGTGCGGCCGCCGGCGGCCTCCACGAGGGCCGCGAGCTCGTCGAGGACGGCCTCCCCGGCCCCGGCCCGGCCCGGCGGCGGCAGGTGCCGGGCGACGTAGAGGATCCCCTGCCGGGGGTAGTCGAACGGGCTGCCGACGTCGACCCCCGTCCACGGCGTCCCCGACCCCTTGGGGCTCTTCAACCCGAAGGCCCCCGCGACGGGGTCGAAGGACCCGCCCAGCGTGAGGGTGGCCGACGTGGCGACGACGGTGCGCTCGGTGAAGAGCCGCTCGCGCAGCAGCCCCGCCACCGACAGCGGCGCGATGTGGAGCGAGGGGGCCCGCGACGCCGGTCCGAAACCGGCCGTGACCCAGGCGACGTCGAAGCTGTCCTGCGCGCCGCGGCCGACGTCGGCCGCGAGCCGCTCGGCCACCGAGAAGACCTCCTGGACCGCGGCACGGGCCAGGTGACGGGCCCCGCGGGACTCCGGGTCGTCCTCCTTCGCCGCCCCCTCGGAGGCGTCCTTGAGGTCGGTCAGGGCCTGCCGGGCGGCGTCGCGGACGGCGACGACGGCGTCGGCCAGCGCGTCCGGCCACCGGTCGATGCGCCCCGGGGCCGCGTCGTCGAGGGCGGCCTCGAGGGCCACGGAGGCGTCGTCGAGGGCCTCGGAGACGATGCCGGCGCTGCGGCGCAGCCGGCGGGAGGCCGCGTGCAGGACCGAGGCGGACAGCTCGGCCGTGGCGACGGCCGTGACCCGGTCGGCGAGCTCGTGCGCCTCGTCGACGACGAGGACGTCGTGCTCGGGCAGCAGCTGCCCGCCGTTCTCCATGGCGTCGATGGCCGTCATGGCGTGGTTGGTGACGACGACGTCGACCTGCCGGGCGCGGGCCCGCACCTGCTCGGAGAAGCACTCCGCGGCCACCGGGCAGCGTTGGGCGCCCAGGCACTCGCGGGCGGAGACGGACACCTGCCGCCAGGCGCGGTCGCTCACCCCGGGGTCGAGGTCGTCCCGGTCCCCCGTCGAGGTGGTGGCCGCCCACTCGCGCAGGCGCACCACCTCGCGGCCGAGCCGGCCCGTGTCGGCGGGACCCTCCCCCGTCGGGGCGGCCACGTCGAACAGGGCCCCCTCGTCGCTGGGGAAGCCGCCGTCGAGCTTGTTGCGGCACAGGTAGTTCGCCCGGCCCTTGAGCAGCTCCCACGTCGGCGCGCGGTGCAGCGCCGGGGCGATGGCCTGCGCCAGCCGCGGCAGGTCGCGTTCGACGACCTGGGCCTGCAGGGCCAGGGTGGCGGTGGTGACGACGACCCGGCGGTCGGTGTGCACGGCGTGCGCGACGGCGGGCACGAGGTAGGCCATCGACTTGCCCGTGCCCGTGCCGGCCTGGACGAGCAGGTGCCGCCGTGTGCGGATGGCGTCGGTGACGGCCTCGGCCATCCGCACCTGGCCCTCGCGGCGCTGCCCGCCGAGCACCGTGACGACCTGGTCCAGGAGCGCGGCCGCCTCCGGGCCGTCGACGTCGTCGACGTCGGACGCGTCGCCCGCCGTCCCGTCCGGGGCCTCCCGGTCGAGGTCCCGGGTCGTGTCCTCGGGGTCGGCGCTGGGGGGTCCGGCTGTCGTGCTCACCGGCTCATCCTCCCCCGCGGGACCGACACGACCGACCACCGTCCACAGCACGACGCCGCCCCCACGGCTGTGGGGACGGCGTCGTCACGTCGGCGCGGGGTCAGGCGGTCCGGGACAGCCGGTACCGCTCGAGCTCGGCCGCCAGCCGCGGACGGACGCGGGCCAGCAGCCGCGTGCCGTCGGCCGTGTGCTCCTCGTCGAGGACCTGTCCGGTCGTGTGCACCCGGTGGACCAGGTCACCCCGGTCGTAGGGCACGCACACCTCCAGCTCGACGTCGGGGACGGGGAGCTGCTCGGCGATGCGCGCCAGCAGCTCCTCGATCCCCGCGCCGGTCCGCGCCGAGACGGCCACGGCGTTCTTCTCCCGGCGCAGCAGGCGGTCGAGGACCTCGGGGTCCGCGACGTCCGCCTTGTTGACCGCCACCAGCTCCGCGACCGGGGTCGTGCCGCGCTCGGTGTAGAGGTCCGCGAGGACCCCGCGCACGGCCGCGAGCTGCCCCTCGGGGTCGGCGTGCGAGCCGTCGACCACGTGCACGACGAGGTCGGACTCGGCCACCTCCTCCAGCGTCGAACGGAAGGCCTCGACGAGCTGGTGCGGCAGCGAACGGACGAACCCCACGGTGTCGGCCAGGGTGTACGGCCGGCCCTCGGGGGTCTCGGCGCGCCGGACCGTCGGGTCCAGCGTCGCGAACAACGCGTTCTCGACGAGGACACCGGCCCCGGTGAGCCGGTTGAGCAGCGAGCTCTTGCCCGCGTTGGTGTACCCGGCGATCGAGACGGACGGGACGGCCCGGGCGTGCCGGAGCGACCGCTTCTCGACGCGGGCGGTGCCCATGCCCTTGATCTCGCGGCGCAGCTTGGCCATCCGGCTGCGGATGCGGCGGCGGTCCAGCTCGATCTTCGTCTCACCGGGACCGCGGGACCCGATCCCCGCACCGCCGGCGACCCGGCCACCGGCCTGCCGGGACATCGACTCACCCCACCCGCGCAGGCGCGGGAGCAGGTACTCGAGCTGGGCGAGCTCGACCTGCGCCTTGCCCTCCCGGCTCTTGGCGTGCTGGGCGAAGATGTCGAGGATGACGGCCGTCCGGTCGACGACCTTCACCTTGACGATGTCCTCCAGTCCGCGGCGCTGGGACGCGGACAGCTCCCCGTCGCAGACCACGGTGTCGGCGCCCTCGGCCGCGACGAGCTCGGCGAGCGCCTCGGCCTTGCCGGAGCCCAGGTAGGTCGCGACGTCCGGGGTGGTGCGGCGCTGCAGGACGCCGGCGAGGACGTCCGAGCCCGCGGTGGCCGCCAGGGCGGACAGCTCCTGCAGCGAGACCTCGGCCTCGGCCCGGTTGGAGTCGGCGCTGGACCAGACCCCCGCCAGGACGACGCGCTCGAGGCGCAGCTGCCGGTACTCGACCTCGGTGACGTCGGCGAGCTCGGTGGACAGGCCGGCCGCGCGGCGCAGCGCGCGGCGGTCGGCGAGGTCGAGCTGGTCCCCGTCCCAGGCGGTGTGCCCGTCCGAGTGCCCGTCCGAGCGCCCGGTGGTGGTGTGTCCGTCGGGGTCGCGCTGGTCGTCCGGGCCCTCCTGCGCCACCCCTGTCTGCGAGTCCCCGTGGCCGCGCAGGATGCGGGCGATGGCCCGGTCGAACTCCTGGTCGCGCTCCTCGTGGGTGGGGCTCGTCGTGGGTTCCGTCGACTGCTCCGTCGCGGAATCGTGGCGCTGGTTCATGGACCTCCTCGGTCGGCCTGCTGGTGCTCCCCGCTGCTGTTCGGGGCTGCACCAAGCGTCTCAGTCAACGGTCGGGACGGCGACGCTATTTCGTCGTCGTGTCCCGGCTCCGGGCAGGTGGCGCCCCCCGGCGGCCCTACGCTTGCCCGTCGTGCCCGCGCCAGACCCCCAGCCCGACGCTCAGCCCGACCCCCAGCACTACTTCACCGCCCAGCCCGCCAGTGCCGACGAGCGCCGCGAGCTGACGGTCCGCCTCGCGGGCCGCGACGTGACGGTGACGACGGCCCGCGGGGTCTTCAGCGGCGACCGGCTCGACAAGGGCACCGCCGTCCTGCTGCCCGTCCTGGAGGAGGACCCGGGCGCGGCGGACCGGGCGGGCGACGTGCTGGACCTCGGCTGCGGCTGGGGCCCCGTCGCGCTCAGCCTGGCGCTGCTGCGGCCGCGGCAGGTCGTGCACGCCGTCGACGTCAACGAGCGGGCCCTGGACCTGGTGCGGCGCAACGCCGAACGGCTCGGCGTCGAGGTGCGGGCGAGCCTGCCCGAGGCCGTGGACCCCGCGTTGCGCTTCGCCGAGGTGTGGTCGAACCCGCCCATCCGCATCGGCAAGGAGGCGCTGCACGAGCTCCTGCTGCAGTGGCTGCCCCGCCTGGCGCCCGGCGGCCGGGCGCACCTGGTGGTCCAGAAGAACCTGGGCGCGGACTCGCTGCAGACCTGGCTGGCCTCCGGCGTCCTGCCCGGCACGCGCACCGAGCGGACGAAGACCTCGAAGGGGTTCCGCGTCCTGACGGTCAGCCGGGAAGACTGACGGTGCCCGACGCGACGAGCCGCGCCGGCCCGGACAGCCAGACGGTGCCCTCGGTGAGGGTGGAACCGGCGCCGACCGTCACGACGAGGCGACCACCGGGCACGCGGACCCGCCACACCCCGGGCGCGCCCTCGCCGGCCCAGGCGCGGGTCGCGAGCGCCGCGGCGCAGGCCCCGGTGCCGCACGACCGCGTCTCGCCGGACCCGCGCTCGTGCACGCGCATCGAGACGTCGCCGATGTCCGCGCCGCCGTCGCCGTCGAGGTCGATGGCGTCGACGGGGACCACGAGCTCGACGTTCGTGCCGTGCGGCGGGACCGGTTCCACGCGCGGGGCGCGGGTCAGGTCGGCGGCGGCGAGCTCGCCGCGGTCTGGCAGGGCCACGACGGTGTGCGGGTTGCCGAGGTCGACGGACAGGGCGGGCCGGGCCACCCCGTCGAGCCCGTCCACGTGCACGAGCGCGTCGGAGCCGTCGGTGAGCGCCCGCCGACCGCCGCTGAGGCGCCAGGGGCCCATGTCGGCGGTCCAGCTGCCCTCACCCTCGCGCCGCAGCCGCTTGACACCGGCGCGGGTCGCGACGGGGAACCACTCCCCGGCGACGGCGGCCTCGGGCAGCAGCCCCTGCTGCAGGAGGAACTCGGCGAAGACGCGCACGCCGTTGCCGCACATCTCGGCGATCGAGCCGTCGGCGTTGCGGTAGTCCATGAACCACTCGGCCTCGCCGGCCCACTGCGCCGCGGCGGGGTCGGCCGCCGTGCGCACGGCGCGCACGAGCCCGTCGGCGCCGAGCCCGGCGCGGCGGTCGCACAGCCACGCCACGACGTCCGCGCCGGGGTTCCAGGCCCCGTCCGCGTCGGCGACCAGCACGAAGTCGTTCTCGGTGCCGTGGCCCTTGGTGAAGCTGATCTCGCTGGTCACGCGGGCGATGCTACGGGCAGCAGGTCCAGCGCCCGGCGCGCCAGGTCCTCGGGGTCGGTCCCGTCCGGCGCGGACAGCCAGTGCACCCGGGGGTCGCGGCGGAACCAGGCGTCCTGCTTGCGGGCGAAGCGCCGGGTGAGGCGGGCGGTGAGCTCCCGGGCCTCCTCCAGGGTCGTGCGACCGTCGAGGGCGTCGAGCACCTGCGCGTAACCGAGCGCGCGGCCCGCGGTGCGCCCCTCGCGCAGCCCCTGCGTCTCCAGGGCGCGGACCTCCTCGACGAGCCCCGCGGCCCACATGCGGTCGACGCGGGCGTCGATGCGGGCGACGAGCTCCTCGCGCGGCACAGCCAACCCGACCTGGACGGTGGGGCGCCGGTACGTCTGCTCGGGCAGGGAGGCCGCGAACGGGGCGCCGGTGATCTCCCCGACCTCCAGGGCCCGGACGATGCGCCGCCCGTTCGAGGGCAGGATCGCGGCCGCCGCCGCGGGGTCCCGCTCCACGAGCACGGCGTGCAGCGCCGGGGGACCGAGCCGGTCCAGCTCCGCCTCCCAGCGGGCCCGGACCTCGGCGTCCTTGCCCGGGAAGCGCAGGTCGTCGAGGGCGGCCCGGACGTAGAGGCCGGACCCGCCGACGAGGACGGGCACCCCGCCCCGCCGCGTGACGTCGTCGAAGGCGTCGTGGGCCCACCCCTGGAAGGTGGCGACCTCGGCGGTCTGCGTGACGTCGAGGACGTCGAGGAGGTGGTGCGGGACGCCCCGGCGCTCGGCGACGGTGATCTTCGCCGTGCCGACGTCCATGCCCCGGTAGAACTGCAGGGCGTCGGCGTTGACGACCTCCCCCGGCGTGCCCGCCCGTGCGGACAGCAGACGGGCGATCGCGACGCCGACGTCGGACTTGCCGGACGCCGTCGGGCCCACGACTGCAACCACGGGGGCCACCACGGGGGCGATCACGGGAACGTTCGACTGGCCCACGGCGTCATCGTGGCAGAGCATCGGAGGACGTCCGTCCACCCGCAGGAACGCTCGCAGCACGCAGGAGGAGACCCGTGGGCACCATCGACTTCCTCAAGGTCAAGATCGGCGAGGCCGCCGACCAGGCCCTGCACCTGGCCGACCAGGCCCGCGTCAAGGCCGGCACCTTCGCCGCCGAGCACTCCGACCGCGCCGACGGCGCGATCGGCAAGGCCGGTGAGTTCCTCAACGCCCGCACCGACGGCAAGTTCGCCGACCAGGTCTCCAAGGTCAGCGACCTCGCCCGCAAGGGCGTCGACCTGGCCGCCGAGCAGGCACCGGCCGCCACCGTCGCCGGCGGCGGTTCGGCCATGCGCGGCGGGGTCAGCTGGGACGGCACGCCGATGAGCGGGCCCCGCACGACAGGAGCCCACCGGTGACGATCCCCACCCCTCCGCCCGTCCCGACGCCGCCGAGCCCGGTCCCCACGCCCGGCCAGCCGGGGTCGCCGCCGATGCCGGACCCGGGTCCGACGCCCGGACCGGACCCCGTCCCGGACCCGTCGGTCCCGCCCTCGAAGTAGCTCGGGCGGGGTGGCTCAGGCGGGACGCAGGGCGGGCATCCCCAGCCCGACCGGGCGCGGTCCGGACTCGACCTCGGGTTCGGGTTCGGGCCGGGCCTGCCGGGCCTCCCACGCGTCGCCGGCGCGGGTGCGGCGCACGGAGAAGGACGACAGGTCGTCGGCCTCGAGGTAGTGCGGCGCGCCGCGCGTGACGGTCACCGTGGCGACATCACCCGGTCGCAGCGTCGTGCCCGCCGGGACCGCGAAGTGCACGAGCCGGTTGTCGGGCGCACGGCCCGACAGGCGTTGCGTGGCAGCATCCTTGCGCCCCTCGCCCTCCGCGACGAGGACCTCGAGGGTGCGGCCGGTCTGGGCGACGTTCTCCTCGTACGTGATGCGGTCCTGCAGCTCCGTCAGGCGCACGTACCGCTCCTGCACGACCGCCTTCGGCACCTGGTCGCCCATCGTCGCGGCCGGCGTCCCCGGGCGCGGGGAGTACTGGAACGTGAAGGCGCTGGAGAACCGCGCCTGCTCGACGACGTGCAGCGTCTGCTCGAAATCCTCCTCGGTCTCCCCGGGGAAGCCGACGATGATGTCCGTCGTGATCGCTGCGTCGGGGATCCGGTCGCGCACCCCGTCGATGATCCCGAGGAACCGCGACTGCCGGTAGGAGCGGCGCATGGCCTTCAGGACGCGGTCGGACCCGGACTGCAGCGGCATGTGCAGGCTCGGCATGACGTTCGGCGTCTCGGCCATGGCGTCGATGACGTCGTCGGTGAAGCTGGAGGGGTGCGGGCTCGTGAAGCGGACGCGTTCCAGGCCCGCGATGCCCCCCGTGGCGCGCAGCAGCTTGCCGAAGGCGAGCTTGTCGCCGAACTCGACGCCGTACGTGTTGACGTTCTGCCCCAGCAGCGTCACCTCGAGGACGCCCTCGCCGACGAGCGCCTCCACCTCGGCGAGGATGTCGCCTGGGCGACGGTCCTTCTCCTTGCCGCGCAGGGCGGGGACGATGCAGAACGTGCAGGTGTTGTTGCAGCCCACCGAGATGCTGACCCAGGCCGCGTAGGGCGACTCCCGGCGCGTGGGCAGCGTGGAGGGGAAGGTCTCGAGGGACTCGAGGATCTCGACCTGGGCCTCGGCGTTGTGCCGGGCTCGTTCGAGCAGCACCGGCAGCGAGCCGACGTTGTGGGTGCCGAAGACGACGTCGACCCACGGGGCCTTGCGGACGATCTCTCCGCGGTCCTTCTGCGCCAGGCACCCGCCGACGGCGATCTGCATGCCGGGACGGCGCTCCTTGACCGGAGCGAGGTGGCCGAGGTTGCCGTAGAGCTTGTTGTCGGCGTTCTCACGCACCGCGCAGGTGTTGAAGACGACGACGTCCGGCTCGACCGGCCCCTCGCCCCCCGCCTCGTCGAAGCGCACGTACCCGGCGTCCTCGAGCAGGCCCGAGAGCCGCTCGGAGTCGTGGACGTTCATCTGGCAGCCGAACGTGCGCACCTGGTAGGTGCGTCGCGGGTCCGGCTGGGCGGGGGCGGTCGACGTGCTCATCACCCGTCAGTCTAGGTGACCGCGGGCCAGGCCCCGGGAGTCACCTTCTCGTCACGATCCCACCACCCGCGTGGCGTTTCCATGGACAGGCTGAGCAGCTCCTGTACGGTCCAGCCGCATGAGTGACCAGGCACGGGCCCCTCAGCCGTCACCCGCCCCGGGATCGTCCGCACGGCCCGAGCGGCGCCCCCTCGTGCGCCTGGAGGGCGTGCAGAAGCACTTCGGCGCCCTGCACGTGCTGCGCGACGTCGACCTGACGATCGCCGAGGGCGAGGTCGTCGTCGTCATCGGGCCCTCGGGGTCGGGCAAGTCGACGCTGTGCCGGACCGTCAACCGGCTCGAGACGATCGACGAGGGCCGCATCACGATCGACGGCAAGGACCTGCCCGCCGAGGGCAAGGCCCTGGCCCAGCTGCGCGCCGACGTCGGGATGGTCTTCCAGTCGTTCAACCTCTTCGCGCACAAGACGGTCCGGGAGAACGTGACCCTCGGGCCGACGAAGGTCCGCGGGGTCTCCGCCGCCGACGCCGGCCGTCGCGCCGACGAGCTCCTGGCGCGGGTCGGCCTCGCCGACCAGGGCGCGAAGTACCCGGCCCAGCTCTCCGGCGGTCAGCAGCAGCGCGTCGCCATCGCGCGGGCCCTGGCCATGGACCCCAAGGTCATGCTCTTCGACGAGCCGACCTCGGCCCTGGACCCGGAGATGATCAACGAGGTCCTCGACGTCATGACCGCCCTGGCCAAGGAGGGCATGACGATGGTCGTCGTCACCCACGAGATGGGGTTCGCCCGCCGCGCGGCCGACCGGGTCGTGTTCATGGCCGACGGCCGGATCCTCGAGGACACCGACCCCGAGACGTTCTTCACCGCGCCCCGGCACGCCCGGGCCAAGGACTTCCTCTCGAAGATCCTCACCCACTGACCGACCGCGAGACCCCTCGCACCCACCGAGCCCGACCGCACCCCACCCCCGGAGGAATCCACCCCATGAGGTCCTTGCGATCGCTCACCCTGGCCGGCACGGCCGCCGCCCTGCTCGCCCTCACCGCCTGCGGCGGCGGCGGCGAACTGTCCGGTGGGGACGCCGCCGACCAGCCGACGGCCGCGGCCAGCGCGTCCTTCGAGGCCGGCACGAAGATGGCCGACATCTCCTCGGCGAAGAAGATCACGATCGGCACGAAGTTCGACCAGCCCGGGTTCGGCGAGGCCAACCTGGAGAACAAGCCCGAGGGCTTCGACGTCGACGTGGCCGAGTACGTCGCCGCCAAGCTGGGCGTCGCCCCCGACGCCATCTCGTGGGTCCCGGCCCCCAGCGCCCAGCGCGAGGACCTCATCGCCAACGGGGACGTCGACATGGTCGTGGCGACGTACACGATCAACGACAAGCGCAAGGAACGCATCACGTTCGCAGGCCCGTACTACGTGGCGGGTCAGCAGATCATGGTGGCCAAGGACAACACGACGATCACCGGCCCGGACAGCCTCAAGGCGAACCCGGACCAGAAGATCTGCTCGGTCACCGGGTCGACGCCGGCCGAGAACATCCGCCAGTACCTGGCCGACCCGAGCCAGCTCGTGGAGTTCGCCGGGTACAGCGACTGCGCCGCCCAGCTGCAGAGCGGCCAGGTCGCCGCGGTGACGACCGACAACGTCATCCTCACCGGGCTCGTGGCGAAGTCGAACGACGCCTTCAAGCTCGTCGGTGAGCAGTTCACCGAGGAGCCCTACGGCATCGGCATCACCAAGGGCGACACGAAGTTCTGCGAGTTCATCAACTCGACCCTGAAGGAGATGTCCGACGACGGCTCGTACGAGAAGGCGTGGAAGGCCACGGCCGGCAAGTACGAGGGCACCGAACTGCCGACGCTGCCGACCGCGGACGCCTGCGCCTGACCCGTCGCCCGGGGTGGGCGGTCACCGTGTGACCGCCCACCCCGCCGTCCGCACTCCTGGAGGCGATCCCCCTGGATCCCGTGATCGACAACATCGACCTGTTCGCCGCGGGGTTCCTGCGGTCGTTGGGCCTGGCGGCGTGGGCCGCGGTCGGCTGCCTGGTGCTGGGCACGGTGCTGGCGGTCTTCCGCGTCAGCCCCGTCCCCGTCCTGCGGGGCGTCGGCACCGTCTACGTGACGCTCCTGCGCAACACCCCGCTCGTCATCGTGCTGTTCTTCTTCGTCTTCGCCGTCCCGGCCGCCTTCGGCCTGCGGGCCTCGAACTACACGCTCGCGGTCTGCGGGCTCGTCGTCTACACCGCGGCCTTCGTCTGCGAGGCCGTGCGGTCCGGCATCGCCACGGTGCCCTCCGGCCAGGCCGAGGCGGCGCGGGCCATCGGCCTGCCGTTCCGCCTCACGCTCACCGAGGTGGTCCTGCCGCAGGCGCTGCGCGCCGTCGTGCCGCCCGTGGGCAACGTCCTCATCGCCATGATCAAGAACTCCGCCGTCGCTGGGGCGATGGGCGTGGGCGGCGACCTGTTCAGCGTCTACGCCCGGCTGGCCAGTGCCCAGGGGCTGCCACGGCTGCCCGTCATCACCGGCATGGCCCTCGGGTACCTCGTCCTCACCCTGTCGGCGGCGCTGCTCCTCGCGCTGACCGAGCGCAAGCTGGCGGTGGTCCGGTGAGCGCACCCACGGCCGTCCTCTTCGACGCCCCCGGGCCCGTGGCCCGCCGGCGCACCCGCATCGGCAGCATCGTGGCCGCGGTGGTCCTCGCCGCCGTGGTCGTCGTCGTCCTCCTGCGCCTGCAGGCCCAGGGGCAGCTGAGCGCGCAGAAGTGGGGGCCACTCCTCGACCCCACGAACTCCGACTTCTCCCCCGTGTGGCGCCTGCTGCTGCAGGGCCTGTCCGTCACCCTGCGCGTGGCGTTCTTCGCCGTCATCGCCTCCGTGGTCCTCGGGCTGGTCATCGGCGCCCTGCGCGTCCTGCTGCCGACCCCCGCCCGGGTGCCGCTCATCGCCCTGGTCGAGCTCCTGCGCGGCCTGCCCGTCGTCGTGACGATCCTCTTCGTCGACGTGCTGCTGCGGACGCTGGGGATCCACCCCGGGTCGATGTGGGTGCTGGTCGTCGGGCTCACGCTCTACAACTGCGTGATCATCTCCGAGATCGTCCGGGCCGGGATCCAGTCCCTGCCCCGGGGTCAGGTGGAAGCCGGGCTCGCCATCGGACTGACGCCGGTGCAGGTCATGCAGCAGGTCCAGCTGCCGCAGGCCGTGCGGGCGATGCTGCCGGCGCTCATCAGCCAGCTCGTCGTCGTCCTCAAGGACACGGCCCTCGGCAGCGTCGTGCTCGTCTCGCTCGGAGACCTCGGCGAGATCGCGAACCGGCTGCGCCAGGTGCTCGACAACTCGTTGCAGACCTACCTCGTCGTGGGCCTGATCTTCGTGGTCATCAACCTGCTGCTCGAACTGCTGGCCCGGTGGGTGCAGCGCCGGCTGTCGACCGGGCGGCGGACCACCGCCACGGTCTCGGTGGACAAGGGGTCGCAGGTGACCGGCGGTCTGGCCTGACCGCCGGCCCTGCAGGACCTGTCGCTCAGATGTCCTCGCGGACCGTGTAGACGGTGAGCTTGCGGTCCGCGATGACCTCCCCGAGGCGGCTGGCGCCCTCGGGGGTGGCGCGGAACGCGCGGTAGGCGGCGTCGGCCTCGGCCGACGTCCACCGCTCGACGATGGCGACGTGGGTCTCGTCGGCGTTGTCGACGGTCACCTCACAGCCCAGGCAGCCCTCGAAGGCGCGGGTGGCCTCGAGGGTCTCGGTGATGATCGCCGGGGCGTCGGTGACGCACTCGGGCTTGAGGGTGAGTTCCAGGATCGCGATGACGGTCACCGACGGGACGTTACGCCAGCCCGTCGAGCGCCTCGCGCACGACCCGGATCACGACGTCGGTGGGGAACCCCCGACGCGCCAGCATCCCGAAGAGCCGCCGCTCGGCGACGGCCCGTTCGAGCCCGGCCACCGACCGCAGCTTGCGGTCCACGAGGTCGCGGGCCGCGTCGAGCTGGCTGTCGTGGTCCACGACCTCCAGCGCCTCGGCGGCGGTCTCGTCGTCCACACCCTTGCGGCGCAGTTCCTGGGCCAGGGCGCGGCGTCCGCGACCGCTGCTGCGCGACCGCACCCAGCCGGCGGCGAACGCGCGGTCGTCGACGAGACCGACCTCCTCGAACCGGTCGAGGACCTCGACCGCGACGTCCGACGGCACCTCGCGCGCAGCCATCTTCTCGGCCAACTGCGCGCGGGAGCGTGGAGCCATCGTCAACTGCCGCAACGCGATCGCGCGGGCGACCTCGTGCGGATCGGCCTCCCGGTCCGGGTTCTCGTCCGGACCGGGAGGCGTCTGGTCACGACGACTCAGAACTCGACCTTCGTCTCGACCTCGGCCGGGGCGTCCATCCGCGGCCCGATGCCGAGCTTCTCCTTGATGCGCTTCTCGATCTCGTCACCGAGGTCGGGGTTGTCGCGCAGGAAGGCGCGGGCGTTCTCCTTGCCCTGACCGAGCTGGTCACCCTCGTACGTGTACCAGGCGCCGGACTTGCGGACGAAGCCGTGCTCGACGCCGAGGTCGATGAGCCCACCCTCGCGGGAGATGCCCTGGCCGTAGATGATGTCGAACTCCGCCTGCTTGAACGGCGGGGAGACCTTGTTCTTGACGACCTTGACGCGGGTGCGGTTGCCGACGGGGTTCGTCCCGTCCTTGAGCGTCTCGATCCGGCGGACGTCCAGGCGCACGGAGGCGTAGAACTTCAGCGCCTTCCCGCCCGTCGTCGTCTCGGGCGAGCCGAACATGACGCCGATCTTCTCGCGCAGCTGGTTGATGAAGATGGCCGTCGTGCCCGAGTGGTTCAGCGCGCCGGTGATCTTGCGCAGGGCCTGCGACATGAGCCGCGCCTGCAGACCCACGTGGCTGTCGCCCATCTCGCCCTCGATCTCGGCCTTCGGCACGAGGGCCGCGACGGAGTCGATGACGATGATGTCGAGGGCGCCGGAGCGGATCAGCATGTCGGCGATCTCGAGCGCCTGCTCCCCCGTGTCCGGCTGGGAGACGAGCAGGGCGTCGGTGTCGACACCGAGCTTGGCGGCGTAGTCGGGGTCGAGCGCGTGCTCGGCGTCGATGAAGGCGGCGATGCCGCCCTTGCGCTGGGCGCTGGCCACCGCGTGCAGGGCGACCGTCGTCTTCCCCGAGGACTCCGGCCCGTAGATCTCGACCACGCGACCGCGCGGGAGACCACCGATGCCGAGCGCCACGTCGAGCGCGATCGAGCCGGTGGGGATGACCTCGATCGGGGGGCGGACGTCGTCGCCCAGCCGCATGACCGAGCCCTTGCCGAAGTTCTTGTCGATCGCGGCGAGCGCGGCGTCGAGGGCCTTCTCGCGGTCCGCAGGAGCGGGCATGTCCTCACCTCTGGTCGTGGTTCCAACTGATGCGGGTCACGCTAGGACGGACCTCCGACACGACCCCCGCACGAGCGGGGAGCTGTGGACGAACGGCCCGGCGAGCCCCCTGTGGACACGGCGATGCTATCCGTACACGTGTTCGATCCCAAGCCACCGCTGCCCGGCGTGTCGGCCCGTGGCTAGGCTCGGCGCCGTGACACAGGAGTCCTCCCCCACCCCTCAGCCCAGCCCCCGGCCCGTCCCGCAGGTCCTCGACCCGCGCGGTGCCGCCCTCGTCCCCGCGGGTGCCGTCCTGGAACGCCTCGGCACCGGCAGCACGTGGGCCGAGGGCCCGGTCTGGCTGCCGACCGAACGCGCCTGCATCTTCAGCGACATCCCCGGGAACCGGATCCTGCGCTGGGACGAGGGCACCGAGGGCCTGACGGTGCACGCCGACGGGGTCGAGTTCACCAACGGCCGCACCCTGGACGGGCAGGGCCGCGTCGTCGCGTGCTCGCACGGCCGGCGCGCCGTCGAGCGCACGGAGGCCGACGGCAGCACCCACGTCCTCGTCGACCGGTTCGGCGACAAGAGGTTCAACTCCCCCAACGACGTCGTCGTCGCCCGCGACGGCGCGATCTGGTTCACCGACCCGCCCTACGGCATCACGGTCGAGGTCGAGGGCCACGAGGGGTTCCGCGAGTACGGCGACAACTTCGTCTTCCGCCTCGACCCGGCCACGGGTGAGCTGCGCGTCGTCGTCACCGACGTCGAGGAGCCCAACGGGCTCGCCTTCTCCCCCGACGAGTCCCTGCTCTACGTCGCGGACACGTCGGCCGCCCCCACCCCCGGCAACGGCACCCACCGCCTCATCCGCGTCTACGACGTCCTCACGGGCGTGCGCGGGGGTCGCGGCGCCGAGGCCGTCCCGTCCGGACCCGTCGTCAAGAACGGACGGGTCTTCGTCGAGGTCGACCGCGGCCTGGCCGACGGCTTCCGCGTCGACACGGCCGGCAACGTCTGGACGAGCAACGGCGACGCGGTGACGGTCTTCGCGCCCGACGGGACCCGCCTGCTCGAGGTCGTCGTCGGCGAGGTCGTCGCCAACGTCTGCTTCGGCGGGGCCGACGGCACCGACCTGTTCGTCGCCGCCTCGACGAGCCTGTACCGGTTGCGCACGACGGCGGTCGGGGCGGACCTGACGTGGCGGTGAACCAGGACGTCGCCGCCGAGCCCGGGCGCCCCGAACCGCCGCAGCGAGCCGGCGAACGCGAGACGCTGGCCGGCTTCCTCGACTTCCACCGCGCCACCTTCGCGTGGAAGGTCGCGGGGCTGGACGCGGAGCAGCTGCGGCGCCGGTCGGCCGAACCGTCGTCGATGTCGCTGCTGGGCCTCGTGCGGCACCTCGCCGACGTCGAGCGCAGCTGGTGGCGGACCCGGGTCGACGGCCAGGACGCTCCCCCGGTCACGTACTCGCCGGACAACCCCGACGGCGACTTCGACGACGTCGACGACGCCGACCCGCACGAGGCGCTGGCCTGGCTGGCCCGCGAGCAGGACGAGGCCCGGCGGGTCCTCGCCGCGCACGACCTCGACGAGGTCTTCGAGCACCCCCGGCAGGGGACGACGAGCGTGCGCTGGGTGCTCGTGCACCTCGTCGAGGAGTACGCCCGGCACAACGGTCACGCCGACCTGCTGCGCGAGCGGATCGACGGCGCCACCGGGGAGTGACGGGCGAACCGACCGGTCAGCGGCGCCGGGGCCGGGGGTCCCTGCCCAGGCGCCGCGCCTCGGGGACGTCCATGGCCTCGCACAGGGCCAGCCAGATCGCCTTCGGCTCCACCCCCGCGTCGAGGGCCTCGCGCGCCGTCCGGTCGTCGAGGGCCAGCAGGTGCTGGTCGGCGGCCAGCGACCGCCCGTAGGCGTCCCCGAACTCGTCGGTGACCAAGGTCCAGAACTCGCTGACGCGCATGGGCGCCAGGGTGCCACGCGGCGCGGACGCCCCGGCACCAGGCGCGGACGCAGCTCTCACGGGGCGCACGTGTCGGAGGCGGGTGGTGTCATGACCGGGTGACCTCGCCACGCTCGTCCCAGCCTCCCGCCGCGCCGGCGTCGGACGACGTCCTGGGGCGGTTCTCCGAGGCCACGCGGGCGTGGTTCACGGGGGCGTTCGCCGCCCCGACCCCCGCCCAGCTCGGGGCGTGGGACGCCGTCAGCCGCGGGCAGCACGCGCTCGTCGTGGCCCCGACGGGGTCGGGCAAGACGCTGTCGGCCTTCCTGTGGGCGCTCGACGGCCTGGCGGCCGAACCGACGCCGGAGGACAAGGACCACCGCTGCCGCGTCCTGTACGTCTCCCCCCTCAAGGCGCTCGCCGTGGACGTCGAGCGCAACCTGCGCTCCCCGCTGACGGGCATCCGGCAGGCCGCGCAGCGCCTGGGCCTGCCGGTCCCGGACGTGCGCGTCGGCGTGCGCTCGGGCGACACCCCGGCCGAGGAGCGGCGCGGATTCACGCGCACCCCGCCGGACGTGCTCATCACGACGCCGGAGTCGCTGTTCCTGCTCCTGACGTCCAAGGCGCGCGAGCAGCTGCGCGGGGTCCGGACGGTCGTGCTCGACGAGGTCCACGCCATGGCCGGGTCCAAGCGCGGCGCGCACCTGGCGGTGTCCCTGGAACGCCTCGACGCGCTCGTCGCCGCGGCGGGCGGCGGACCGACGCAGCGCGTCGGGTTGTCGGCGACGGTGCGGCCGGTCCAGACGGTCGCCGAGTGGGTCTCCGGCGGCCGCCCCGTCACGGTCGTGCAGCCGCCCTCGACGAAGGAGTTCGACCTGAAGGTCGTCGTCCCCGTCGAGGACATGAGCCAGCTCGACGCCTCCGGCCGGGGCGCGGAGGACCCGGACGACCTCACCGGCCAGGCGGCGGGCAACCCGCGCCGGGCGAGCATCTGGCCGCACGTCGAGGAACGCATCGTCGACCTCGTCGCCGAGCACCGCTCGACGCTCGTGTTCTCGAACTCGCGCCGGTTGTCCGAACGCCTCACCGCGCGCCTCAACGAGATCTGGGACGAACGGCTGAACCCGGAGGAGGAAGGGGACGCCGAGACGCCGGCCGCCCCACCCGCCGAGGTGATGGGCGCCGCGGGGCACGCGCAGAACCGCCCGCCCCTCCTGGCCCGCGCCCACCACGGGTCGGTCTCGAAGGAGCAGCGTTCGCTCATCGAGGAGGACCTCAAGGCCGGCCGCCTCCCCGCCGTGGTCGCCACGTCCAGCCTGGAGCTCGGCATCGACATGGGCGCGGTCGACCTCGTCGTCCAGGTCGAGTCCCCGCCCAGCGTGGCCAGCGGTCTGCAGCGCGTCGGCCGCGCTGGCCACCAGGTCGGGGCGGTCTCCCGCGGTGTGCTGTTCCCCAAGTTCCGCGGTGACCTGCTGCAGACGGCCGTCGTCGTCGAGCGCATGCGGGACGGGCGGATCGAGGAGCTGCACGTCCCGGCCAACCCGCTCGACGTCCTGGCCCAGCAGATCGTCGCGATGGTCGCCATGGACGAGTGGACGGTGCCGGACCTGCTGGCGCTGGCCCAGCGCGCGGCCCCGTTCGCGACGCTGTCCCGCGCCGTGCTCGACGCCGTCCTCGACATGCTCTCGGGGCGCTACCCCAGCGACGAGTTCGCCGAGCTGCGCCCGCGCCTGGTGTGGGACCGCGTCACCGACACCCTCACCGGACGCCCCGGCGCGCAACGGCTCGCGGTGACCAGCGGGGGGACGATCCCCGACCGCGGGTTGTTCGGCGTGTTCCTGGCCTCGGGCGAGGGGCCGGGCCGGCGCGTCGGCGAACTCGACGAGGAGATGGTCTACGAGTCCCGCGTCGGCGACGTCATCACGCTGGGTTCCTCCGCCTGGCGGGTGGAGGACATCACCCACGACCGGGTCCTCGTCACACCCGCGCCGGGTCAGCCGGGGCGGTTGCCGTTCTGGCACGGGGAGGCGCTCGGCCGGCCCGCCGAACTCGGCCGCGCCCTGGGGGAGTTCGTCCGCGAACTGGGGGCCCTCGACGGGGGTTTCGGCGGTGGCGCCGCGCGCGAGCGGGTGCTGGCCGCGGGCCTCGACGACTGGGCCACGGGCAACCTGCTCGCCTACCTCACCGAGCAGCAGGAGGCGACGCGGCACGTCCCGGACGACCGCACGATCGTCGTCGAGCGGTTCCGCGACGAGCTCGGGGACTGGCGCATCTGCATCCACTCCCCCTTCGGCGGTCAGGTCCACTCGCCGTGGGCCCTGGCCCTCGGCGCCCGCATGCGGGAACGGTTCGGCGTCGACGTCCAGGCCATGCCCGCCGACGACGGGATCGTCCTGCGGCTGCCCGACCTCGACCTGCCGCAGGGGCAGGCCCCGGACGTCGCCGACCTCGTCGCGCTCGAGGCGAACGAGGTCGCCGAACTCGTGACCGCCGAGATCGGCGGGTCGGCGTTGTTCGCGTCCCGGTTCCGCGAGTGCGCGTCCCGGGCCCTCCTGCTCCCCCGCCGCCAGCCCGGTCGACGGCAGCCGCTGTGGCAGCAGCGCCAGCGCGCCGCGTCGCTGCTGCAGGTGGCCAGCCGGTTCGCGAGCTTCCCGATCGTCCTGGAGACGGTGCGCGAGTGCCTGTCCGACGTCTTCGACGTGACGGGGCTGGAACAGCTCATGGGCGACCTGGCCGCACGCAAGGTCCGGATCGTCGAGGTCGAGTCCGCCCAACCCTCGCCGTTCGCCCGGGGCCTGATGTTCGGGTACGTCGCGCAGTTCCTCTACGAGGGCGACTCCCCGCTGGCCGAGCGGCGGGCCGCGGCCCTGGCCCTCGACCCGAGCCTGCTCGCCGAACTCCTCGGCCGGGGCGAGGGGGCCGCGCTGCGGGACCTGCTGGACCCCGAAGCGGTGCAGCGCACCGAGGACGAGTTGCAACGCCTCGTCCCGGAGCGCAAGTCCACCGACGCCGAGGACGTCGCGGACCTCCTGCGCGTCCTGGGCCCGCTGACGACGGTGGAGGTCGCCACGCGCAGCGACGGCGAAGCGGCCCGCTGGCTCGCAGGGCTGGAGGACGCGCGCCGGCTCATCCGGGTGCGGATCGCGGGCGAGGAGCACTGGGCCGTCATCGAGGACGCCGGGCGGTTGCGCGACGGCCTGGGGACACCGCTGCCCGTCGGGATCCCGGAGGCGTTCACCGAACCGGTGGCCGACCCGCTCGCGGAACTGTTCGGGCGCTACGCCCGCACCCACGGGCCGTTCACGGTGACCGAGGCCGCGGCCCGCTTCGGCGTCGGCCGCGCCGTCGCGCACGACGCGCTGCGACGGCTGCAGGCCTCCGGCCGACTCGTCGAGGGCGAGCTGCGCCCGGGCGGGACGGGGCTGGAGTTCTGCGACGCCGACGTCCTGCGGATCCTGCGCCGCCGGTCCCTGGCCGCGCTGCGCGCCGACGTCGAGCCCGTCCCGCCCCGCGACCTGGCCCGGTTCCTGCCGGCCTGGCAGGGCGTCAGCACCGGTCTGCGGCAACGGATGCGCGGCGTCGACGGCGTCCTGCGCGCCGTCGAGCAGCTCGCCGGGGCGGTGGTGCCGGCCAGCGCCCTGGAACCCCTCGTGCTGGCCTCCCGCGTCGAGGGGTACCTCCCCTCGATGCTCGACGAGCTCACCGCGGCGGGCGAGGTGGTCTGGTCCGGTCACGGCAGCCTGCCCGGTGACGACGGGTGGGTCTCGCTGCACCCGGCCGACCTCGCCCCCCTCACGCTGCCCGACCCGGCCGAGGCCGACGTCGAGGTGGACACCGAGCTGCACCGGGCGGTCCTCGACGCCCTCGGGGGCGGGGGCGCCTACTTCTTCCGGGCGCTGGCCGACGCCGTCGGGTCGACCGACGACCCGGGGCTGACGGCCGTCCTGTGGGACCTCGTGTGGGCGGGGCGGTTGACCAACGACACCCTCGCCCCCCTGCGCAACCGCCTCGGCGGCCGGGGCGCCCACAAACCGCGGGCGGCGGCGCCGCGGACGCGGTACACCCGGCCCGGACGGGCTCCCCGCGGGACGCGGCGACTGGAACTGCCCTCCCGTGGCGGCCCGCCCTCGGCGGCGGGCCGGTGGTCGCTGCTGCCGGAGGTGGAGACCGACGCGACGGTGCGCGCGCACGCCAGCGCCGAGGTCCTGCTCGACCGCCACGGGGTCCTGACCCGCGGCGCGGTCGGCAGCGAACGCGTGCCCGGCGGGTTCGCCGCGGTCTACAAGGTCCTGTCCGCCTTCGAGGACGCGGGCCGCGCCCGCCGCGGGTACTTCGTCGAAGGGCTCGGCGCGTCGCAGTTCGCCACGACGGGGGCCGTGGACCGGCTGCGGGACACGGCGAAACCCGTCGGCGGGGCGAGCCCGTCGCAGCGGCGCGGAGCGCCCGACGCCGGGCCCGGCGCGCTCGTGCTCGCCGCGACCGACCCGGCCAACCCCTACGGTGCGGCGCTGCCGTGGCCCGAACGTCCCGAGGGCAGTGCCGGCGCGACCGGGCACCGTCCCGGACGCAAGGCGGGGGCGCTGGTGGCCCTCGTCGACGGCGAGCTCGCGCTCTACGTCGAGCGCGGCGGGCGGTCGGTCCTGTCGTGGACGGCGGAGGAGGCCGTGCTGCAACCGGCGGCCGACGTGCTGGCCCTCGCGGTGCGCGAGGGGGTGCTCGGCAAGCTCACGGTCGAGAAGGCCGACGGCAGCGGAGTGCTCGCCGCGGACTCGCCGCTGGGGCGGGCCCTGGAAGGGGCCGGCTTCCACGCGACGCCGCGCGGCCTGCGGATCCGGAGCTGAGGCGGTGCCCGAGGGGGACGTGGTGTGGCGCACGGCGCAGCGCCTGCACAAGGCGCTCGCCGGGCGTGAGCTCACCGAGAGCGACCTGCGGTGGCCCAGCCTGGCGACCGTCGACCTCACCGGCCGGGAGGTCGTGGAGGTGGTCAGCGCGGGCAAGCACGTCCTGACGCGCCTCGCCCCCGGTCCCGTCGTGGACGGGGCAGCGGACCCCGCCGTGACACTGCACAGCCACCTGCGGATGGAGGGCTCCTGGTACGTCGAGCGCACCGGGGACCCGCGGGGCCGGCGGTCGGCGTCGGGGGTGCGGGCCGTGCTGGGCACCGACGTCTGGACCGCGGTCGGGCACAAGCTCGGCATGCTCGACCTCGTCACGACCGACCGCGAGGGCGAGCTCGTCGGTCACCTCGGCCCGGACCTGCTGGGTCCGGGCTGGGACCCGGCCGAGGCCGAACGCCTGCTGCTGGAGGACCCCGACCGGCAGGTGGGAGCGGCACTGCTCGACCAGCGCGTGCTCGCCGGCGTCGGGACGTTCTACATGGCCGAGGCGTGCTTCCTGGCCCGGCTCACCCCGTGGTCGGCCGTCCGCGACGTCGAGGACCCGACGGCGTTCGTGGCGCTCGTGCACCGGCTGCTCGACGTGAACAAGGACCGCGTGGACCAGGTGACGACGGGCGACCTGCGGCGGGGTCGGCAGAACTACGCGCACGCGCGGTCCGGGCTGCCGTGCCTGCGCTGCGGAGGGACCGTCCGCGTCGCGATGATCGGGGACCCGCCGCAGGACCGGACGGCGTTCTACTGCCCCGGCTGCCAACGCGGGCCGGCCCCGACGGACGACGGCCGACCGCAGCGCCCGTTGGGCAGCTCCGGTCGGCCGCAGACCGCGCGCACGTACCGCACGCGGAAGTGAAGGCGCTGGTCGAGGTGGGGCTGGTCGAGGTTGGGGCTCAGGCCGCCGGGATGAGGCGACGGCGCACGATGAGCTCGAGCTCGGCGGGCAGGCCCTCGAGTTCGACCGAGTACTCCCGGCTCGGGACCTCACCGAGGGCCGAGCCGATCGCGTGGTCGACGACGGAGTCGACGGCCTGCTCGACGAGCGCGTCCAGGTCGGTGTCGATCTCGACGTCCAGGTCGGCGGCTCCGTCCACCGCGGGCAGGTCCGCGACCGGCCCGGCGGGATCGACGACCTCGGGTGCCGTGGGCCGGGGAGCGGGCGTGGGGACGATGCCCTCGGCGGCGTAGCGGCGGCGGGTGCCGACACCCTCCTCGTCCGCGATGCGGCGGGTCACCTCGCCGAGGACCTCGGACAGGGGGACGTCGAGCGCGGTGCAGATGGAGGCGAGCAGCTCGCTCGAGGCTTCCTTCTGGCCGCGTTCCACCTCGCTGAGGTACCCGAGGGACACCCGGGCCGTCGAGGAGACCTCGCGCAAGGTGCGTTGCTGCCCGCGGCGTTCGTCACGCAGCACGTCACCGATCGTCCGGCGGAGCACGACCATGCGGCGGCCTCCCTCAGGGAGTCGAGGAGGCAGTCCTCGCAGTACCGGTCGTCCGTCCGGCGCTGTTCGGTGGCTGCCTGTAGTGGAGCCACCACCGTACCCCGAGCGCGGCACGGAGGTGGGGGTGGGAGCAGGGTTGCGCACGTCTGGCTCAACTCCCGGGCGACGGCTCCTGTTCCTCGCCCTCCCCCGCGGCCCCCCACCCGGTGGCCGGCAGCAGCGGCAGCAGCTCGGCGAGGACCGCCCGCACGGTCTCGCGCCGTACGGAGGGCCGGTCCCCCGGGACGTCCAACCGCACGTGCCGCGCCCCACCGGGCAGCTCGTCGGCGGCGATCGCCACGAAGACGGTCCCGGCGGGGAACCCGTCGGCCGGTCCCGGACCGGCGACCCCCGTGGTGGCCAGGCCGACGTCCGCCCGCAGGACGCGCCGGGCGCCCCTCGCCATCTGCTCGGCGACCACGCCGTCCACCGGGCCCGTCCGGTCCAGGGCGCCCACGTCGACCCCCAGGACGCTCGCCTTGAGCTCCGTCGCGTACGCGACGACCCCGCCGCGGACGACGGCCGAGGCCCCCGGCACGTCGACGAGCGTCGCGCAGAGCAGGCCGCCGGTGAGGGACTCGGCGGTGGCGACGGTGCGGCCCGCCGTGACGAGCCCGGCGACGACGGCCTGCGCGAGCCCGGCCGGCCCGTCGCCGGTCACGGACGCAGGAGCTTGGCGCCGGCCACGAAGTACGCCCAGGCGCTCCAGATGGTCAGGACGACGGCCACGGCCATGACGGCCAGGCACACGGGGTCCAGCGCGGCGGGGAGCGGCAGCACGAACAGCCCCACGGCGACCGTCTGGACGACCGTCTTGATCTTCCCGCCCTTGGCGGCGGGGATGACCCCGCGGCGGATGACGATGAAGCGCAGGAGCGTGACGAGCAGCTCCCGGACCAGGATGACCACGGTCATCCACCACCACAGCCGGCCCTGCAGGGACAGCACGACGAGACCCGCCCCGATGAGGGCCTTGTCGGCGATGGGGTCGGCGATCTTGCCGAAGTCGGAGACGACCTCCCAGCGACGGGCGAGGTGTCCGTCGTAGCGGTCGGTGATGCTGGCCCCGATGAAGACGACGGAGGCGGCCAGGCGCCAGCGCCAGTCCGTCCCGGAGTTCTCGGCGAGGAACCAGACGAAGACCGGGACGAAGACGATGCGCAGGACGGTGAGCGCGTTCGGCAGGTGCACCCTGTGCGTGTTCCAGTGCAGACCCGCCTTGGTGCTCATGCCCCGACCGTAGTCCTCGTCCGCGGCTCGGTCTCGACCAGCGGTGCGGCGAGCAGGTCGGCGCCGGCGACACCCGTGACGCGGGCCCGCACGAGGTCGCCCACGGCGACGTCGACACCCGGGGGCAGCTCCAGTTCGGTCTCGCCGTCGACGTCGGGTCCCTGGTGGGCGGCGCGGCCGACGACGTGCGGGTCGCCGTCCTCGTCGACGACCGACTCCACGAGGACCTCGACGACCTCGCCGAGCCGCTCCTCGGCGCGCTGGGCCACGAGCTCCTCGACGAGCCGGCTGACGCGGTCCAGGCGCGCGGCGACGACGTCGTCGGGCAGCTTGCCGTCCAGGGTCGCCGCCTCCGTGCCGTCCTCGTCGGAGTACCCGAAGACGCCGACGACGTCGAGGCGGGCGCGTTCGAGGAAGGAGCACAGCTCCTCGACGTCGTCCTCGGTCTCGCCGGGGAACCCGACGATGACGTTGGAGCGGACGCCGGCGGTCGGGAACCGCTCCCGCACCTGCTCCAGCAGCGCGAGGAAGGCGTCGGTGCTGCCGAAGCGGCGCATGCGGCGCAGCACGTTCGGCGCGGAGTGCTGGAACGAGAGGTCGAAGTAGGGGACGACCCCGGGGGTGGCGGTGAGCGCGTCGAGCAGTCCCGGGCGGACCTCGGCGGGCTGCAGGTAGGAGACGCGGACCCGCTCGATGCCCTCGACGGCCGCCACCTGCGGCAGCAGGGCCTCCAGCGCGCGCAGGTCCCCGAGGTCCTTGCCGTAGGAGGTCGTGTTCTCGCTGACGAGGAACACCTCCTTGACGCCCTGCTCGGCCAGCCAGCGCGTCTCGGCGAGCACCTCGTCGGCGGGCCGGGACACGAAGGAGCCGCGGAAGGCGGGGATGGCGCAGAACGAGCAGCGGCGGTCGCAGCCGGCGGCGATCTTGACCGGGGCCCACGGGCCGGACCCGAGACGGCGGCGCACGACGCGCGGACCACTGGCCGGGGCCAGCCCCTCGGGCAGGTCGGGTTCGGCGATGCTGACAGCTCGCGCGGCCTGGCGTTCGGCGGGCGCCAGCGGCAGGAGCGTGCGGCGGTCGCGCGGGACGTGCGACTCGCGCTTCTCCCCGTGCAGGATCGCCTCGAGGTGGCTGGACAGGTCGGCGTAGGAGTCGAACCCGAGGACGGCGTCGGCCTCCGGCAGCGACTCGGCGAGGTCCTTGCCGTAGCGCTCGGCCATGCACCCGACGGCGACGACGGCCTTCGTCCGGCCCGCCTCCTTGAGGTCGGCCGCGGCCAGGACCGTGTCGATGGAGTCCTTCTTGGCCTGCTCCACGAAACCGCACGTGTTGACGACGGCCACGTCGGCGCCGTCCGCGTCGTCGACGAGGGTCCACCCCGCGTCGGCCAGCCGACCCGCGAGCTCCTCGGAGTCGACGTCGTTGCGGGCGCAGCCGAGGGTCACGAGGGCGACGGAACGGGTGGGGGTGGGCACGGCCCCAGGGTACGTGGCCCGGGGACCCCGTCCGGCCCTCCGCGACCCCCCGCGACCTCCCGCGGGGCGGGAGGCAGGTGGGACCGGCTCAGGCCGTGCGGGCCCGGGGGGCGTGCGGGGCGGGCACCCGGCCCACCTCCCCCACCTCCGGCGCGGCGGGGGCGGGGGCGTCCTCCGGGTGGGGGGCGGGCCCGGAACCGCCGGCGCGCACCGGGTCGCCGTCGCGGCCGTGGTCGGCGGCCGGGGGGTGCGGGTGCGGGTGGTCCAGGGCCGTCCCCTCCTCCAGGAGGGCGCGCATGGGCCGGGTGGGCCGGAACCAGCCACCGTCGGGGGGCAGCGCCGTCAGGCGGGTGCGACCGAGGGAGACCTGGAACGCGCCGGGAACGTCCTCGAGGTCGACGAACTCGATGAGCGGGGACTCCTGTGCGTAGCCGGCGACCTCGGCGAAGGAGAGGACGACCACGCGCACCCCGGCGCGGTGCAGCTCCTCCAGGGGGAGGAGGAAGTTCCGGCCGTCGCCGCTGGCCACGACGACGCGGCGCAACCGGTGGCTGGCCTGCCGGGAGGCGATGTGCTGCAGCATCGCGTCGTCGACGTCGTCCTCGGGGTGGACCTTGGGCCGGGCGAAGACCGCGTACCCGAAGCTGCGCAACGCCTCGATCCACCCGCGCAACGAGACCGCGCTCGTGGGGTGGACGTTGGTGAACACGCAGCCCTCGACCTCGTGGTCGGCGGCCTCGGCGAGGAACCAGCGGGCGATGGCGTCGAACCGCGGACGGTCCGAGGACGCCGGCCGCGAACCGAGGATCGAGGACAGCGTCATGTCGATGTTCGGTGCGTCCCAGACGAGGAGGTCCAGGTCCCGTCGCTCCGTCTCGCGGCGTTCACTCCGGTCGCCGGGCCGGTCGGCGGACTGCCGGACGGGCTCGGGGGGTCGCGGCGCGTCCATGGTTCAAAGTTACACGGAGAGTCACCGATCGGCGACGCCTTGCTCGCTCTCCGTGACGTGTCGTGCGCGACGTCCCGGGTCGTCGGAGCGTTGCGCCGAACCTGGCGGCGCTCCGCTCCAACGATCCCCCCTCCGCGGGAGGCCTTGGACCTCGAGCCGGAGGCCGGTGGACGCGGAGGGTGACGGGGTCAGCGCCGGTCGAGCAGCTCCCAGGCGTCCTCGGTCCCGTCGACGTCGATGACCTCGGGCTCGCCCGTCGGTTCCATCGCGGTGGGCGGGTCCTCGCCCCGCATGAGGGCGAGGGTGCCGGGCAGGTCGTCGGGGCGGATCAGCACGTCGCGGGCCTTGGACCCCTCGCTGGGGCCGACGACCCCGCGCGACTCCAGCAGGTCCATGAGCCGGCCGGCCTTGGCGAACCCGACGCGCAGCTTGCGCTGCAGCATCGACGTCGACCCGAACTGCGTCGTGACGACGAGTTCGGTGGCCTGCAGCAGCACCTCGAGGTCGTCGCCGATCTCCTCGTCGACCTGCTTCTTCTGCGTCGCGACGACGACGTCGTCGCGGTACACGGGCCGCAGCTGCGACTTCACGTGCGAGACGACGGCCTCGACCTCGCTCTCGGTGACCCACGCCCCCTGCACGCGCATGGGCTTGGACGCACCCATCGGCAGGAAGAGCGCGTCACCCTGCCCGACGAGCTTCTCGGCGCCGGGCTGGTCGAGGACGACGCGGGAGTCGGCGAGCGAGCTCGTCGCGAACGCCAGCCGCGACGGGACGTTGGCCTTGATGATCCCGGTGACGACGTCGACCGAGGGGCGCTGCGTCGCGAGGACGAGGTGGATCCCGGCGGCGCGGGCCAGCTGCGTGATGCGCTGGATGGACGCCTCGACGTCGCGCGGGGCGACCATCATGAGGTCGGCGAGCTCGTCGACGATCACCAGCAGGTACGGGTACGGGTGCAGCACGCGCTGCGAACCCTCCGGCACCTTCACCTTGCCGGCCTTCACGGCGCGGTTGAAGTCGTCGACGTGCTTGAACCCGAACGCGGCGAGGTCGTCGTAGCGGACGTCCATCTCCCGCACGACCCACTCCAGGGCCTCGGCGGCCTTCTTGGGGTTCGTGATGATCGGCGTGATGAGGTGCGGGATGCCCTCGTAGATCGTCAGCTCGACGCGCTTGGGGTCGACGAGCACCATGCGCACCTCGTCTGGCGTGGAGCGCATGAGGATCGACGTGATCATCGAGTTCACGAAGCTCGACTTGCCGGCGCCGGTGGCCCCCGCGACGAGCAGGTGCGGCATCTTCGCCAGGTTCGCGACGACGAACCCGCCCTCGACGTCCTTGCCGACGCCCATGACCATGGGGTGCTCGGTCGAGGTCGCCGCGTGCGAGCGCAGGACGTCGCCCAGCGACACCGTCTCGCGGTCGCTGTTCGGGATCTCGATGCCGATCGCGGACTTGCCGGGGATGGGCGACAGGATCCGGACGTCCGCGCTGGCGACGGCGTAGGCGATGTTCTTGGACAACTGGGTGACGCGCTCGACCTTCGTGCCCGGGCCGAGCTCGACCTCGTAGCGCGTGACCGTCGGACCGCGGGAGAACCCCGTCACCCGGGCGTCGATGTCGAACTGGTCGAGCACCCCGGACAGCGCCTCGACGACGCGGTCGTTGGCGGCGCTGCGCTCCTTCGGCGGCGTCCCCGGGGTGAGGGCTCCCGCCTCGGGCAGCGTGTAGGTCACGTCGGGCGCGAGCGTGAGCTGCTCGATCCGCGGCGGCAGCGGGGTCGCCGGCGGGGGCGCCAGGTCCTTGGGCTTGCTGGCGGGCACCGACGCCCCGTCCACGACGGGGGCGGCGTCCGCGGTCAGGGCGTCCCGCACGGACGGCACGTCGGAGGGGACGACGCGACGCTCCCCCGGACGGGGCCGACGACCGGTTCCCCGGGTGGCCTCCTCGACGGCGGCGTCGGTGATGGCGGCCTGCTCGAACGCCTCGTCCCCGACGCGGGCCGCGGCCTCGGCGGCCTCGCGGGCCTCCTGCGCCTTGCGACCGCGCCGGCGCGACGGCGCGGCGTCCTCGCCCGTGTCCTCGTCGGTCTCCCCCGGCCCGGGCCCCAGGGCCCGGGCGGCCCGCTGGCGCGCCAGGGCGTTCGCGGGCAGGTCCCCGCGGGACGGGCGCTCCGCCGGCTCCGGCCGGTGCGGGTGGTGCGTCAGCCGCTCGTACGCCTCGCGCAGGCGCGAGGGGATGGCGTGCACGGGGGTGGCGGTGAGCACGAGGACGCCGAAGAAGCCGAGCAGCACGAGGATCGGGACGACCACCCAGGCGGTGAGCGCGGTCGTCAGGGGCCCGGCCACGAGGAACCCGAGCATCCCGCCGGAGTCGGTGACGACCCCGACGCCGGCGGGTCCCGTGGGTGAGGGAGCCCCGGTGGCGAGGTGGACCAGACCGGCCGTGGCCAGCGTCAGCGCGGTCGAGCCGACGACGGCGCGCGTCGTCGTCTGGGTGTGGTCGGGGTGGCGCAGCAGGTGCACCGACAGGCCCACGAGCACGACGGGCAGCGCGAGGCCGACCTCGCCGAACGTGCCCGCCACGACGGTGTGGATGACGGCCCCGGCCCGGCCGGGCAGCCCCCACCACTCCCGGGCGGCGACGACGATGGCCAGCGCGAGCAGGAAGAACCCGGCCCCGTCGCGGCGCAGTTCCGGGTCGAGGTCACGGGCTCCGGTGCCGATGCGGCGCGCGGCGCCGCCGACGAGGTGGGCCATCCCCATCCACACGGCGGTCACGGCCCGCACGGGCCACGACGGACCGGTGCGGACGGGGACGCCCCGGGCGGGTGCCTTGGCCGCCGACCGGGCGGGCGCCTTGGCCGCGGACCGGTTGGCCGCGGGACGGGCACCGCGGGAGCTGGACGGGCGCGCGGGCGTCCTGCCCCCGGCCGACCCGGACTTGGTGCCACCTCGCGAACCGGTCGCCACTGTCGAGGCCCCTCCCCTGCTGCTGCGCTCAGTCGTGCGCTGGGTCGTCCCCCGGGTGGCCATGTGATCACGGTACCGGGGCACGACTGCTCCGACCGGGCGAGCGCCCAGCCGGGTGCCAGCCTCCCCCGGCGGGCCGCGGGACCGTCGCCGACACGCCGCGACCGTCGCCGCGGGTGGGTTCGACGAGTGGGTTCGACGGGTGGGGCACGGCACCCCGCAGACTGGCCCCGTGCCCCTGCTCCCCACCGGCCCCGGCCGCCTCGTCGGCGTCGACCTGGCCCGGGCCGTCGCGGTCGTCGGGATGATGGCCGTGCACGTGCTGCCGGGGGACGACGCCCCCGGGGCGGCGGGCACGCTGTACTCCCTCGCCCACGGCCGGGCGTCGGGTCTCTTCGCCGTCCTCGCCGGCCTGTCCCTGGGGCTCGTCACGCGTCGCGACGCGCAGGACCGCGCCGCGGCCCGCGGGTCCGTCGTCGTCCGGGGGCTGCTCGTCGCGCTCGTCGGC
The DNA here is from genome assembly GCF_040702905.1 of Kineococcus sp. NPDC059986. Taxonomy (NCBI): domain Bacteria; kingdom Bacillati; phylum Actinomycetota; class Actinomycetes; order Kineosporiales; family Kineosporiaceae; genus Kineococcus; species Kineococcus sp. NPDC059986. The sequence goes on from NZ_JBFBND010000001.1 coordinate 34,694, forward strand.
CTGCTCCTCGTGGAGGCGGACAGCCGGGTCGCGGTGATCCTGGCCTACTACGGCGTCGCGTTCGTCGTCGTGCTGCCGTTCCTGTGGTGGCCCGCCCGCCGGCTGGCCGTCCTCGGGGTGGCCTGGCTGGCGCTGGCCCCGCTGCTGTCGTTCGCGGTCCGCCGCGCGGCGGACCTGACCCCGCAGTACGAGCAGCCGACGCTGAGTTCGCTGGCCCGCCCCGGGCAGCTGCTGGAGACGCTCGCCCTCACCGGCTACTACCCCGTCGTCGGGTGGGCGGGGTACCTCGTGCTCGGGCTGGCCGTCTCGCGGGCCGACCTGCGCTCGACGACGGGTGCCCTGCGCGTCCTCGGGGCGGGTGCCGTGCTGGCCGCCGCGGCCTGGCTGGTCAGCGGGCTGCTCCTCGGACCGGGCGGCGGTCTCGCCGCCCTGCGCACCGTCGCGGGTCCCCTCGGCCCCGACGGCACCGACTTCTACGGGACCGTCCCGACCGACTCGCGGTGGTGGCTGGCGGTCGTCGCCCCGCACTCGGGGACGCCGTTCGACCTGCTGCACACGGCGGGCACGGCGCTCGCCGTCGTCGGCGCGGCCTGCCTCCTGCCCGCCGCCGTGACGCGGTTCCTCGTCCCCGTGGCCGCCCTGGGGAGCATGCCGCTCACCGTCTACACGGGGCACGTCCTCGCCCTGGCCGGCACGGACGACCACTCGCTGCGGCTGCTGGGACTGCACGTCGTCGTCGCCCTCGTCGCCGCGACCGGGTGGCGGCTGCTCGTGGGGCGCGGACCGCTCGAGCTGGTCGTCGGGACGGTGGCCTCGGCCGCCGGTGCGCCCCTGCGGCGGCGATCGGGCCGCCACCCGGTCGGCGACCCGCCTACGCTGACGCCGTGAGCACGTCGCCGACCCCGCCGTCCTCCGCCCCGCAGGACCCGCTGCTGCGCAGCCTCCTCGCCGCCCTCGACGCCACCCCCGCCGACGTCCCCCTGCGCCTGCACGTGGCGGAGTTGCTGCTGGCGGCCGGCGACGCGCAGGCCGCGCTCGCGCACGCCGCGCAGGTCCTCGCGCTGGACCCGGCGTCCGCGCCGGCGCGCGACCTCGTCCAGCGCGCGCTCGCCCCCGCTCCCCCGCCGTCCCCGCGACCGGAACCCGACCCCGGACCCGGGGGCGCCGCGACGCCACCCGCCTTCGACTGGGACCGCGCCGAGGCCGACCTGGGACCGTTGGACGCGAGCCGGCTCGCGGCGCACGACGTCGAGGACGGTCCCGACCCGGACGCCACGACGGCGGACCTGACCCGACCGCGGACGACGCTCGCCGACGTCGCCGGCATGGACGACGTCAAGGAACGGCTCGAACTCGCCTTCCTCGGCCCGCTGCGCAACCCCGAACTGCGCCGCCTGTACGGCAAGAGCCTGCGCGGTGGCCTCCTGCTCTACGGCCCGCCCGGGTGCGGCAAGACGTTCCTGGCCCGCGCGCTCGCCGGGGAGGTCGGCGCCCAGTTCCTGTCGGTGGGCCTGTCCGACGTGCTGGACATGTGGATCGGCGGCAGCGAGAAGAACCTGCACGCCCTCTTCGAGCAGGCCCGGCGCAACGCCCCGTGCGTCCTGTTCTTCGACGAGGTCGACGGTCTCGGCATGTCCCGCAGCCAGACCCGGTCCTCGGGGATGCGCACGACGGTCCAGCAACTGCTGGCCGAGCTCGACGGCATCGCCTCGGGCTCGCCGGGCGCGGGCGGGAACGAGGGCGTCTTCGTGCTCGCCGCGACGAACGCCCCGTGGGACGTCGACCCGGCGCTGCGGCGGCCGGGCCGGCTGGACCGCACCGTGCTCGTGCTGCCCCCGGACGCCCCCGCCCGGCGCGCCGTGCTGGAGCACCACCTGCGCGACCGTCCGACCGACGGGGTGGACCTCGCACCGCTCGTGGCCCGCACGGAAGGGTTCTCCGGCGCGGACCTCGCCCACGTCGTCGACACCGCCGCGGAACTCGCCCTGCGGGACGCGGTGCGCACCGGGCGCGCCCGGCCCCTCACCGACCACGACCTGCACGCCGCCTGGCGGCAGGTGAAGCCGTCGACGGGCGCGTGGTTCGACACGGCCCGCAACGTCGCGACCTACGCCAACGGCGACGGGTCCTGGGACGACCTCGTGCAGCACCTGCGTCGCCGCAAGCGCTGAGCGGACCGGGATCGTCAGGGGGCCGAGGGCACCCGGTGCCGCGCCACGCGGTCCAGCAGACCGTCGACCGCGTCCACCGGAGTCGACGTCCCGGCCGGGTCCTGCGCCGTGACGGTGGCGGAGTCGGCGACGTGACGTCCCGCCGGAACGTCGGGCGCGGTGACGCGCACCTCGATCCGCACCTCGCCGGGCGCCGGGGTGGAGACCTCCCCCGTCACCGTCACGGGGTCGGGCAACGGCACCTGGACGCTCACCGAACCGGTCGGGAGCTGGATCCGGGAGGGGAGGTCGACGGCCGCCGACAGCAGGTCCCGCCCGCCGGCCGCAGGCTGCGCGGGAGCGGGCGCCGGGGTCACGGGGTCCGCCGGCTGCGGCGCGGGTGACGGCGCGGGTTGCGACGGGGCAGGTTGCGACGGGACGGGTTGCGACGGGACGGGTTGCGACGGGACGGGTTGCGACGGGACGGGTTGCGACGCAGACGGTTGCGGGGACGCGGGTTCCGCGGGGGCCGAGGGCGCGGCCGCGGCCGCACTGCCGGTGCTCCCGGTGGACGGGATCGCGGACGACGCGGCCGCCAGGGGTTGCGCGGTCGCCGGCGCGGAAGCGGTCGTGGTCGCGGCCGGCGACGTGGTGGTGGACGCGAGCGGCGCGGGGACGGCGGCCGGGGCCGAGGTGACGGTCGGCGGCAGCAGCCGGGACCCCGGGACCTCGTCGGCCCGGTCCACGAGGACGGCCCCGCCGACGACGCCGAGGGAGACGGTCAACCCGGCGGCGACGACACGGGCGGGGCGGGACCCGAGGAAACCGCCCGTGGAGTGCCGCGGGGAGTAGGTAGCCTCCGACCGGGTGCGGCGAGGCGTCTGCACGGCGTGAACCTAGCACCCTGGTCGCACTCCGTAGTCCTTCAGCCACGCGCAGGAGAGTCGATGACGAGCCCGCCCGACCGCCCGGCCCCGGGCCGTCCCGCCGCGGACTCCCCGTCCGGCGCCGAGCTCGCCCTGCGCCGGGCCGAGGCCCTGGGGGCGACGGGCCGCTGGGAGCAGGCCCTGCGCGCGGTGCACGAGGTCCTGGCCACCGACCCCTGGAACCCGGTCGCGCTGCGCCTGGCCGCCGTCGCCGAGATCCAGCTCGGCCGGTACGCGCAGGCGTTGCAGGCCGCCGAGGCGGCGGTCGCCGTGCAGCCCGACGCCGAGCACGGCCACCGCCTCGCGAGCATCGCGCTCGAGCACCTCGGCCGGCACGCCGACGCCGTGCGCGCGGCGAGGGAGGCGGTGCGCTGCGACGCCTCCGAGCCGTACGCGCTGTCCCGGCTGGCGACCGTCCTCTCCGCCCGCCGCGGGGGTCGGCGGGAGGCCGTCCGGGCGGCGCGGGCCGCCGTCGAGGCCGGACCCGGACTGGCGCAGCCGCTGTTCGTCCTCGGGCTCGTCCAGCACCGGCGTGGTCGCCGGGGCGCCGCCCGCGCGGCCTACGAGGCCGTGCTGCGCCTGGAGCCCGGCCACGCCGAGGCCCTCAACAACCTCGGGGCGCTCGCGTTGAACTCCCACCGGCTCGGCCGGGGCGCCCGCCTGCTCGGCGACTCCCTGGCGGCCGACCCGCAGAGCGCCGTCGCCCGGCACAACGTCGACGTCCTCGCCCTCGGACTCGCGCGGCGGGTGTGGGTCGCGGCCCTCCTCACGGCGCTGGCCGTGGGCGTGGCGGGGGCCGTCGAGCACGGCGGCTCGGCGGTGCCGTGGCGCTGGATCGCCCTGGTCCTCGGGTGGGGTCTGCTGGCCGCGTGGTGCGTCCCGACGTGGCGGGCGACGCCGCCCGCCCTGCGGCACGCGGTGCGCGAGCGGGTGCGCCGACGCCCCCTGCTCGTCGTGGCCTGGGGGGTGGCGGGGCTGCTGCTGGTCGGCTCGATCGTCGTGGCGGCGCTGCCACGGTCGGCGGTCTCGCTCGAGGCGACCCTCGCGGCGGCGCGCGTGGTGCTGCTCGTCAACCTCGGCGTGTGGATCGCGGTGCGGCGGGGCCGCCCCCGTGAGTGAGGGCGGCCGCGCCGGGTCGTCCCCGTCTCAGGCGGTGACGACGACCGGGACGATCATCGGCCGGCGGCGGTGCGTCTGGGAGACCCAGGTGCCCACCGTGCGCCGGACGATCTGCTGCAGCTGGTAGGTGTCCACCGGGCCCGTGGACGCCTCGTTGAGCGCGTTCTCGACGCGCTTGCGGATGGCGTTGAAGCGCTCGTCACCGTCGCCGATGAACCCGCGGGCGTTGAACTCCGGTCCCGAGACGACCTTGCCGGTGACGGAGTCGACGGCGACGAAGATGGAGATGAACCCCTCCTCGCCGAGGATCCGGCGGTCCTTGAGGTCGGCCTCGGTGATCTCCCCGACGCTGGAACCGTCGACGTAGACGTACCCCACGGGGACGGCCCCGACGATGCCCGCCTTGCCGTCCACGAGGTCCACGACCACCCCGTCCTCGGCGATGACGACGCGTTCACGCGGGACGCCCGTCTTGACGGCCAGTTCGGCGTTCGCCAGCAGGTGCCGGATCTCCCCGTGCACGGGCATGACGTTGCGGGGTTTGAGGATGTTGTAGCAGTAGAGGAGTTCCCCGGCGCTGGCGTGCCCGGAGACGTGGATCTTCGCGCTCTGCTGGTGCACGACCGTCGCACCGAGGCGGGCCAGGCCGTTGACGACGCGGTACACCGAGTTCTCGTTGCCCGGGATGAGCGAGCTGGCGAGGATGACGGTGTCGCCCGCGTCGATCGCGATGCGGTGGTCGCGGTTGGCCATGCGCGACAGGGCCGCCATGGGTTCACCCTGCGACCCCGTGCACATGAGGACGACGCGGTCGTCGGGCAGGTCCTCGACCTGCTTGAGGTCGATGAGCAGGTTCTTGGGGACCTGCAGGTACCCCAGGTCCGCCGCGATGCCCATGTTCCGGACCATCGAGCGGCCGACGAGGGCGACCTTGCGGCCGTGCGCGTCGGCGGCGTTCAGGACCTGCTGCACGCGGTGCACGTGGGAGGCGAAGGAGGCGACGATGATGCGCTTCTCGGCGCGCCCGAACAACTGCTCGAGCACCGGGCCGATGTCCCGCTCCGGGGCCGTGAACCCCGGCACCTCCGCGTTGGTCGAGTCGACGCAGAACAGGTCCACGCCCTCGTCGCCGAGCCGCGCGAACGCGTTGAGGTCGGTGATCCGGTTGTCCAGCGGCAGCTGGTCCATCTTGAAGTCGCCCGTGTGCAGGACGAGGCCCGCGCTCGTGCGGATGGCCACGGCCAGGGCGTCCGGGATGGAGTGGTTCACGGCGATGAACTCGCACTCGAACGGGCCGAGCTGCTCCTTCTGCCCCTCGCGCACCCCGTGCGTGTAGGGCCGGATGCGGTGTTCCTTGAGCTTGGCCTCGATGAGCGCCAGCGTCAGCTGGGACCCGAGCAGGGGGATGTCCGGCCGCAGCTTCAGCAGGTACGGCACGGCCCCGATGTGGTCCTCGTGCCCGTGCGTCAGGACCAGGGCGACGATGTCGTCGAGACGGTCGGCGATGGGCCCGAAGTCGGGGAGGATGAGGTCGACACCGGGCTGGTGGTCCTCGGGGAACAGGACGCCGCAGTCGACGACGAGGAGCTTGCCCTCGTGCTCGAACACGGTCATGTTGCGCCCGACCTCGCCCAGGCCACCGAGGCCGTAGACGCGCAGGGCGCCCTTCGGCAGCGGCGGCGGGGACGTCAGTTCGGGGTGGGGGTGGCTCATGCGGCTCCTCCTGCGGCCGGGGGCCGCGACGGTCGATCGGGTGGGGCTGAGGTCTGGTGGGGTCCGGTCAGGCGTCCGGGCGACCCGGGACGAGACCGGCCAGGGCGAGGTCGGCGGCGATGGCCTCGACCTCGTCGGACGACGCGGGCAGCAGGGGCTGGCGCACCGTGCGACCGGACAGGACACCGGTGAGCTCCAGGGCGGCCTTGACGGCCACGGCGCCCTGGGTGCGCGTCATGATCCCGCGGACGGCGGGCAGCAGCTGGGCGTTGACGGTCCGCGCGGTCCGGAGGTCCCCGGCGTCGACGGCGGCCACCATGCGTGCGTACTCGCGGCCGGCGACGTGGCTCACGACGGAGACGATCCCGGACCCGCCGAGGGTCAGCAGGGGCAGGTTGAGGGCGTCCTCGCCGGAGTAGTAGGCCAGGTCGGTGCGGGCCAGGACCTGGGACGTGGAGTACAGGTCGCTCTTGGCGTCCTTCACCGCGACGATCCGCTCGTGCTCGGCGGCCCGGACGAGCGTCTCGGTCTCGATGGGCACGCCCGAGCGGGCGGGGATGTCGTAGAGCATCACGGGCAGGCCCGTGGCGTCCGCGACCGTCGTGAAGTGCGCGAGCACGGCGGCCTGCGGGGGCTTGTTGTAGTACGGCGTGACGACGAGGAGGCCGTGCGCCCCCGCCTTCTCGGCGGCGCGGGCCAGCTCGACCGTGTGCCGCGTGTCATTGGTGCCCACCCCGGCGAGGACAGTGGCCCGCTCGCCGACCGCGTCGAGGACGGTGCGCAGCAGCGCGTACTTCTCCTCGTCCGACGTGGTGGGCGACTCCCCCGTCGTCCCGCTGACGACGAGACCGTCGTGGCCGGTGGCGACGAGGTGCTCGGCCAGCGCGCCCGCGGCGGCCAGGTCCAGGGACCCGTCCGGGCGGAAGGGGGTGACCATCGCGCTCAGCACCGTCCCGAACGGACGGGGAGGCACTGCAGCGGTGGCGGTGGGCATGGGCCGAGGTTACCGCGACGGGGCTGCGCACCTGCTCACCGCTCGCGCCACCGTGCCGCGTCGTGCGACGTCACCGTGCTGGTGGGCGGTGCTGGTGGGCCGCGGAGCGGGCCGTGGGAGGGGGCGGCGGTGGTCAGCCGCGCAGGGCCGGACGTGGGGAGACCCGGTCGCTGCCCGCTCGGGGGTCCGGGCAGCGACCGGGTTCCGGGGTGGTCATCGAGCCCGGGGCCGCCCGCGTTACACCTCCGCGCGCCGCGGCGGGCCCGGAACGGCTCAGCGCAGGACGACGCGGACCCCGTCGGGACCGGCGTCCAGGCGCACGGCCGAGAGCAGCGGGACCACGAGGTCGCCGTCGAGGGGCCCCTGCGGGTGGGTCGTGCGGACCGCGAGGGTGGCGCAGCCGGCGCCCCGCGCGGCGGCCAGCCCCGCGGGGGCGTCCTCCACCACGAGGCAGTCGGCCGGGTCGACGCCGAGCCGGGCCGCGCCCAGCAGGAAGCAGTCGGGCGCCGGTTTGCCCTGCGCCACGTCGTCGAAGGTGACGAGCACGGACGGGTCGGGCAGACCCGCGGCGTGCCGGCGGGCGTCGGCCAGCGGCGCCGAGCACGACGTGACCACGGCCCAGCGCGCCGACGGCAGGCCCGAGAGCACCTCCGCCACGCCCGGCAGCTGGACGATGTCGGCGACGTCGGTCACCTCCAGCTCGGTGATGCGGGCCGCGGCCGCCGGGTAGGCCTCGGCGCCGACGAGGTCGGCGACGATCTCGGGCGCGGGACGGCCGTGCCCGTTCGCCGCCAGCAGCTGCTCCCCGCTCACCCCGTGCTCGACCGCCCACGTCGTCCAGGACCGCTCCACGGCGGCCGTGGAGTCCACGAGCGTGCCGTCCATGTCGAACAGCACGGCGGCGAAGGTGCGGTCCAGGACGGCGGCCGGGGCGGCGCCCTCGGGCGCAGAGGACGAGGGCGAGGACGGGGTGGCGGGGGGACGGGGTTCCACCGCCGCACCCTACGACCCTCCCCGAAGACCACCCGGGGCCCGCCCGGGACGAGAACGGGGACGAGAACGGGGACGAGACCGGGGGCGGGGCACAGTGGCAGGGTGGGGGCGTGCGGACCTCCATCGCGACCGTCAGCCTCGCCGGGACCCTGCCGGAGAAGCTGCGGGCCGCCGCCGCGGCCGGGTTCGACGCCGTCGAGGTGTTCGAACCCGACCTCGTCACGAGCCCCCTGCGACCCGCGCAGGTCCGGGCCCTGGCCGCCGACCTCGGGGTGCGCATCGCGCTCTACCAGCCGTTCCGCGACCCCGACGACGTCGACCCCACCCGCGCCACCCGCGTCCGCGAGCGCCTGCGCCGCAAGCTGTCCGTCGTGCGCGACCTCGGCTGCGACCTCGTGCTCGTGTGCTCCTCGGTGCACGCCGGGGCCGTCCGCGACGACGACGAGCTGGCCGCCCAGCTGAGCGCGCTGGCCGACGACGCGGCCGCCGCGGGCGTGCGGCTGGCGTACGAGGCGCTCGCGTGGGGCGCCCACGTGTCCGACTACCGGCACGGCGCCCGCGTCGTGGCGCTCGCCGACCACCCCGCGCTGGGCACGTGCGTCGACTCCTTCCACGTGCTCTCCCGCGGTGACGACCCGGACGACATCGCCCACCTCGACCGCCTGTTCTTCTGCCAGGTCGCCGACGCGCCGCTGCTCGGCATGGACGTCCTGCCGTGGTCCCGGCACCACCGCCTGTTCCCGGGCCAGGGCGGTTTCGACCTCGCGCGGTTCCAGCGGGCCGTGGCGGCCTCGGGGTACGACGGACCCGTCTCGCTGGAGGTCTTCAACGACCTGTACCGGCAGGCCGACCCGGGCCGCACCGCCGTCGACGCCCTGCGCTCGCTGCGCTACCTCGCCGACCGCACGGTGCCCGGCACGCTGCCGGCGGCGCCCGTCCCGCGCGACTGGGCCTTCGTGGAGGTCGCCGCGACCGGGGCCGGGGTGCCCGACCTGGAAGCGCTGCTGGCGGCGTTCGGGTTGCGGCGCAGCGGGACGCACCGTCGCGGCGAGGTGGACCTGTGGACGCGGGGGCCGGTCCGCGTCGTGGTGAACCGGCGCTCGGCGCAGGACCGGGCGCGGTTGTCCTCCCTGGGGCTGGAGGTGGACCAGCCGCACGTCCTGGCCGAGCGCGCCCGCGACCTGCTGGCACCCCTCGTGCACCGGCCCGTGGGCCCGGGCGAGGCGGAGATCCCCTCCCTCGTCGCCCCCGACGGCACGTGGGTGCAGTTCTGCGGCACGTCCCCGGACTGGCAGGACGACTTCCTGCCCGTCCCGGCGCCCGCGGACTCCCCGCCGGGCCCGGGCGCGTTCACGGGGATCGACCACGTGACGCTCACCCAGCCGTTCGCCGGGTTCGACGCGGCCGGGCTGTTCCTCACGGCCGTGCTGGGCCTGGAAGCGGGCGAGCTGTCGGAGATCGCGGCCCCGGACGGTCTCGTGCGCTCGCGGGCGCACACGTCCCCGGCCTCCCCCGTGCGCATCGCGCTCAACGTCGGGCCGACCTCGGCGACGTTGCGCGGACGCCCCCTGGCGGCGGCCCACGTGGCCTTCGCGACCGAGGACCTGTTCGCCGTCGTCGAGGGGTTCCTCGCCGCCGGCGGGCGGGCGCTGCCCGTGCCGGAGAACTACCACGACGACGTCGAGGCCCGTTTCGACCTCGACCCGGAGTTCGCCGCAGCCTTGCGCCGCAACGGGATCCTCTACGACCGGGACGCCGCCGGCGGGGAGTTCCTGCAGTTCTTCGCGCGGTCGGTGAGCCGGGAGTTCTTCGTCGAGGTCGTCGAACGCCGCGGTGGCTACGCGGGGTTCGGGGCGTCGAACACGTCCGTGCGTCTCGCCGCCCAGCGCGCCCTGCCCGGGGGGGACTGACCCGCGACAGGACGGTCGCGGGCTGTCAGGGCAGCAGCACGATCCGGCCCTGCCGGTGCGGGCGTTCGGCCGTCGCGAACGCCTCGACGACGGCGTCGAGCGGGAAGGACCCGGCGATGGGCACGTGCAGCCGGCCCGTGGCGACGAGCTCCACCAGTTCGGTCAGGACCTCGCCCCGGCTCGGGGCGCCCTGCCCGAACTCCAGGTCGGCCTCGAGCGGCAGCGTCGCGACGCACCGCTGCGCGGACACCCCGAGCGCCTCGGCGAGGTGCTCGACGTCGGCCCCCGTGGTGTCCAGGACGACGTCGACGCGCCCGGCGCGCCCGTGCACGGCCCGGGCCAGCGCGCCCGCGTCGGCGGGGGCGACGGCGTCGGCGCCGTGGGCGTGCAGCCACTCGTGGTGGACCTCCTCGGCCACCCCGACGACCCCGGCCCCGCACAACCGGGCCAGCTGCACCGCGAGCGTGCCGACGTCGGAGGCCGCACCGACGACGAGGACGACGTCGCCGTCGCGCACCCCGGTCGACTCCACGCACGTCCAGGCGGTCACCCCGGCGACGTAGAGGGCGCCCGCGACCTCCCACGACACGGCCGCGGGCTTGGTCACCAGCGAGCCCTCCGGGACCACGACGACGTCGGCGTGCCCGCCCTGGTCCGGGCTCCAGCCGAGCACCTCGTCACCGACGGTGAACCGGCGCACGCGCGCACCGACGTCCGTGACGACACCCGCGAACTCCGACCCCGTGCTCGCGGGGAACGCCCGGGGGTACAGCTCGGCGAGGGCCCCCTCGCGGGCGGCGGACTCCCCCGCCGTCACCCCGGAGGCGCGGACGGTCACCTGGACCTCGTCCGGGCCGGGACGACGGGCGGGGACGTCGACGACCCGCAGGACGTCCGGACCACCCCACCGCTCGAAGCGGACGACTCTGCTCACGCGCGCAGCCTGTCCGAAGGGAGGGAGCGGGGCAAGCCTGTGCTGTGCTGGGCGGGTGGTCCGCGACGTCGTCGTGGGCCGTCCGCACCCCGGAGCCGACCGCAGCGTGCGGCGACGGGCACTGCACGCTGTCGTGGCGCTGGACCGCCGGGCGCCGGCTGGTCGTCCGCGGTCCCTCACTCGTAGCGCGCGGCCCGCGCCTCGACGTCGAGCAGGACGCTGTCGGCGACGGCGGGGCTGACCTCGCCGGCCTGGCGGGCCCGCTGGACGACGTCCCGTTCGGCGTCGGTCGCGGCCACCATGAGCCGGCCGAGCTCCTCGACGGCCTCCGGTTCGTCCTCCCCCTCGTCGAACAGGCCGACGATCCGGTTCTGGTGCGCCAGCCGGGCGCGGTACCGCGTCGTCGCCGTGCTCCGGGCCCGCTCCCCCACCCCCGCCGCGTCCTGGACGGCCCGCAGCGCCGCCTGCGTGGCGTCGCGCCGCAGCCGGCGGGTGTCCTCGTCGGCGGACCCCGGTGCTCCCACGCCCAGCAGCCGGACGAGGGGTGCCAGCGTCAGGCCCTGCACGACGAGCGTCAGGAGCACGGTGACGAGCGCGACGAGCACCACCTCCGAGCGGTACGGGAAGGGCCCGTCCGCCCCGGTCAGGGGCAGGGCGAGCGCTGTCGCGACGGTGACGACGCCCCGCATGCCCGCCCAGGACGCCACCGTGGCCTCCCGCCAGCCCGCGGGCGTGGCCGACCCCCGGCGCCGCGCCTGCCGGCCGGCGAGCGCCGAGGCGCCGTGCACGACGAGCGCGCGGACGACGACGAGCACGCCCACGACCGCCACCGCGAGGACCAGCGCGTGCCCGTTGCCGAGCTGGGACGTGTCCTCCAGGGCGGTCGTCAGCTCCAGGCCGAGGAACCCGAAGAGCAGCCCGGTGACGAGGAAGTCGACGTAGCGCCAGACGGACCGGCCCAGCACCCAGCCCGCCGACGTCGTGGCGCCCTGACCGCGCGAGCGCAGGAAGTACCCGGCCGCCAGCACCGCCAGCACGCCGGAGGACTCCAGGGCGTCGGCGACGAGGTAGACCCCGAAGGGCAGCGCCAGCGTGATCGTCGTCTCGACGGAGGCGTCGGAGAGCCGGGACAGCCCGGCCCGGGCCGCGATCCCCCCGGCGAGGCCCACGGCCGTCCCCCCGAGGACCTGCAGCGCGAACCGCCACCCGACCTCCGTCACCCCGATCCCGCCGGCCACGACGGCGATGAGCGCCACCTGGTAGGTCGTCAGCGCGGTCGCGTCGTTGAACTGCCCCTCGCCCTCCAGCACGGTGACCAGCCGCGGGGGCAGCCGGAGCTTGCGGGCCACGGCCGTCGCCGCCACCGGGTCGGGGGGCGCGACGACGGCGCCCAGCACGACGGCGACCGCCCACGGCAGGCCGAACAGGTGGGCCGTCCCCGCGACGGCCGCGGCGCTGAGGGCGGTGAGGACGACGGCGAGGACCGTCACGGCGCGCGCGTCGGCGCGCAGGTCCCGCACCGACCCGCGCAGGGTCTGCGCGAAGAGCAGCGGCGGCAGGACGAGCGGCAGGATCACCTCCGGCGGCACCTGCGGGGTCGGGACGGCGGGCACGAGGGCCAGCAGCAGGCCGAACAGGGTCAGCGCGATCGGTTGCGGGACGCCCACCCGGCCGGCCAGCGGGGTGAGGACCACGATCCCCAGCAGGAGCAGGCCGAGCAGAACGACGACATCCACGGGCCTGATCCTCACCCGGGTCCCGGACGTGCGCCGGGTGGAGCACGCCCCGCCGACCTGCGGGGCCGGACCGGCGCTCCTAGGGTCGGGGCGTGCTGGGACTGCCTGACCACGTGACCGCGCTCCTGTTCGACCTCGACGGCGTGCTCACCGACACGGCCGCCGTCCACGACCGGGCCTGGACGGCGACGTTCGACGCGTTCCTGCGGGCGCACGCCGAGCACACCGGGGAGGAGTTCCGCGCCTTCGACCCCGACGAGGACTACGCGACGTTCGTCGACGGCAAACCCCGCGCCGACGGCGTGCGAGACTTCCTCGCCTCGCGCGGGATCTCGCTGCCGGAGGGTGCGCCCGACGACCCGGTCGACCAGGCCTACGCGGACACCACGGTCGCGGGGCTGGGGAACCGCAAGAACGAGGACCTGCTGCGGCGCATCGAGACCGACGGCGTCGAGGTGTTCGAGGGGTCGCGCCGGTACCTGCAGGCCGCCCGGGACGCAGGGCTGCGCCGGGCCGTCGTGTCCTCCAGCGCGAACACCCGGCAGGTGCTGGAGGTGACGGGGCTGGCCGAGCTCGTGGAGGAACGCGTGGACGGGGTGACGCTGGCCGAGGAGCACATCGCCGGCAAACCCGCCCCCGACAGCTACCTCGCCGGGGCCCGCGCGCTCGGGGTCGACCCCGGGGCGGCGGCGGTGTTCGAGGACGCGTTGTCCGGGGTCGCCGCGGGCCGGGCCGGCGGGTTCGGGGCCGTCGTGGGGGTGGACCGGTCGGGCCGGGGGTCGGGCCGGGGGTCGGGCTCGGAGCACGCGGCGGCGCTGCGCGAGCACGGCGCCACCGTCGTCGTGACCGACCTCGCCGAACTGCTCGGGGCGACGTCGTGATCGCCCAGGACACCTTCCCCGTCGAACCGTGGCAGGTCCGGGAGACGCAGCTCGTGCTGGACCTGCTCGGGTCGTCGGAGTCCGTGTTCGCCCTGTCCAACGGGCACATCGGGTTCCGCGGGAACCTCGACGAGGGGGAACCGCACGGTCTGCCGGGCACCTACCTGAACTCCTTCCACGAGGAGCGCCCGCTGCCGTACGCCGAGGCCGGGTACGGCTACCCCGAGGTCGGTCAGACGGTCGTCAACGTCACCGACGGCAAGCTCGTGCGGTTGTTCGTCGACGACGAACCGTTCGACGTCCGCTACGGCACGCTGCACTCCCACGAGCGCGTCCTGGACCTGCGGGCCGGGACGCTCGTGCGCACGGCCGAGTGGACGTCCCCGGCGGGCAAGCGGATCCGGGTGCGCTCGACGCGGTTGGTGTCGTTCGTGCAGCGAGCGTGCGCCGCGCTGGAGTACGTCGTCGAGGCCGTCGACCAGCCGATCCGCGTGACCCTGCAGTCCGAACTCGTCGCCAACGCCGCGATGCCCGAGCAGTCCGAGGACCCGCGGGTCGCGGCCGTCCTGAGCTCCCCCCTGGAGGCCGTCGAGAGCGACTCCGGCACGGCCGGGGCGACGCTGGTGCACCGCACCCGCGTCAGCGGGCTGCAGATGGCGGCGGGCATGGAGAACCACGTCCAGGCCCCCGGGCGCACGGAGGTCGAGACGCACGACGCCCCCGACTGGGCGCGCACGACCGTGGTGTCGGCCCTGGAGCCCGGGCAGGAACTGCGACTGACGAAGTTCCTCGCGTACGGCTGGTCGGCGTGGCGCTCCACCCCCGCCCTGCGCGACCAGGTGGCGGGGGCGCTGTCGGGGGCCCGGTTCACCGGTTTCGCCGGCATGCTCGCCGAGCAGCACGAGTACCTCGACGAGTTCTGGGACGCGGCCGACGTCGAGGTCGAGGGCGACGCCGAGGTCCAGCAGGCCGTGCGGTTCGCGCTGTTCCACGTCCTGCAGGCCGGTGCCCGCGCCGAGCAGCGCGGGATCGCGGCCAAGGGGCTGACGGGACCCGGGTACGACGGGCACGTCTTCTGGGACACCGAGGCCTACGTGCTGCCGGTGCTGACGTACACCGCGCCGCAGGCCGCCGCGGACGCGCTGCGCTGGCGTGCCCGCACGGTCGAGGCGGCCCGGCAGCGGGCCGCGGAACTGGGCTTGCGCGGGGCGGCGTTCCCGTGGCGCACGATCCGCGGGCAGGAGTCCAGCGGGTACTGGCCCGCGGGCACCGCCGCGTTCCACGTCAACGCCGACATCGCCGCCGCGGTCGAGCGGTACCGGGTGGCCACCGGCAGCGAGGACCTCGAGGTGGACGGCGGGCTGCTCGTCCTCGTCGAGACAGCCCGGCTGTGGATGTCGCTGGGGCACCACGACACCCGCGGCGGCTGGCACCTGGCGGGGGTGACGGGACCCGACGAGTACACGGCCGTCGTCGTCGACAACGTCTTCACCAACCTCGCGGCGGCGCAGAACCTGCACGCCGCCGCCGAGGCGTGCGGGCGGCAGCCGGACCTCGCGCGGTCCCTCGGGGTGGACCTGGAGGAGCAGGCGAGCTGGCGGGACGCGGCCGGCGCGGTCGTCCTCCCCTACGACGAGGACCTGCGCGTCCACCAGCAGTGCGAGGGGTTCACGCAGCGTCCGGAGTGGGACTTCGCGGCGCACCAGGAGTACCCCCTGCTCCTGCACTCCCCCTACTTCGACCTCTACCGGCGGCAGGTCGTCAAACAGGCCGACCTGCAGATGGCGCTGTTCTGGTTCCCGGACGCCTTCACGCTCGAGGAGAAGGCGCGCGCCGTCGACTACTACGAGCGCCGGACCGTCCGGGACTCCTCGTTGTCCGCTGCGGTGCAGGCGATCACGGCGGCGGAGGTCGGGCACCTGGAACTGGCCCACGACTACGTCTACGAGGCCGCGACGGTCGACCTGCGGGACCTGCACCACAACACCGGGGACGGGTTGCACATGGCGTCCCTCGCCGGGACGTGGCTCGCGCTCGTGCACGGCCTCGGCGGGATGCGGGACACCGGTGGCACCCTGCGGTTCGACCCGCACCTGCCGTCCGGGGTGACGCGGCTGCGGTTCACGCTGCGCTGGCGCGAGGCCAAGCTCTGCGTCGACGTCCACCCCGACGCCGTGACGTACACCGTCCGCGACCACGGCTCGAGCGTCGAGCTGCGCCACGGCGACGAAGAACTGACGATCCGTTCCGGGGAGCCGGTGACCCGGCCGCTGACGACGCTGACCCCGCTGCTGCCCCGGCCCGTCCAGCCCCCCGGCCGCGCCCCCCACCACCGCGACCACCCCGCCTGAGGCACCTCACCTGAGGCACCCCACCCGCGCACCCCACCCGCGCACCCCGCCCCGCTACCCAGCGCCACCCCGCGGCGCCAGGGCCGCGCGGAAAACACTCTTTCCGCCCTTCAAGAGCGGCCTGAAGGGCGGAAAGAGTTTTTTCCGCGCAGGGGTGGGTCAGGGGCGGGCGAAGGTGGCCGTCATGGCGGCGTAGCGCTCGCCGTCGGTGAGCGGGACGTTGTCCATCCGCAGCTCGAGCGTGTCGGGGGCCGTCGTGAGCACGACCTCCCAGCGCCACTCCCGCTCGGCGTACTCGTACCCGACGGTGACCTCGCGCCGCCCGGACCCGTCGTCCACGACGCGTCCGGTGAGGACGCGGGCCTCGGGTGCCTGGTGCCAGGAGTCGCCCCACAACGCGACGACGGGTGCGCCGGTCGCGGCCTCGTCGGCCGGCCCGGGGCCGAGCGTCAGCAGCCCGACCTGGGGTCCGTCGGCGGGGTGCTCCCAGGTGTAGCCGACGGTCGTCATCGTGCCGCTCACCTGGACCGCCGCGGTCGCGGAGGCCGCGTGCGGCGGGTCCTCGGGCAGCAGGCGGAACGCGTTCTCGCCGGTCCAGGCGCCGGTCGGCTCTGCGGAGGAGACCACGCTCCGTAGCGTAGCCACAACTCAGCGTCCGCGTCCCGCGCGGAAAACACTATTTCCGCCCTCAGAACGCCCTGCACAGGGCGGGAAGAGTGTTTTCCGCGCGAGGTCGGGGTGGGCGAGGGGGTGGGTGGGGGTGTGGTCAGGGGGTGCGGTGCAGCTTCACGGCGTGCCGGGCGGCGGCGCGACCGCGCCGGCGGTCGCCGGCCGCGTCGTAGGCGATCGCGAGGCGGTACCAGGCGCCCGCGTCCTGCGGGGAGACCTCGACCTCGGCCTTCGCCTGCTCCCACTCCCGGGCCCCGGCGGCCCGGTCGATGCGTCCGGCCGCGGTGCGTTCGAGGTCGTCGGTGGGCAGCTCACCGCGCTCGGCGAGCTCCCGGCCGAGCCGTTCGGTGGCCAGCCCGAACATCAGCTCGCGCACGACGGCCCACAACCCGACGACCGGCAGCAGGAAGAGGGCGACGCCCAGGGCGATCCCGGCCCACTCCCCGGTGCGGATCAGCTCGTAGCCGAGCCGGCCGAGGAAGACGAAGTAGAACAGCAGCGCCGCCACGCTGACCGCGATGACGACCTTGGTGCGCACGCCTGCCACTGCTCCGCCTCAGTCCAGGTCGAGGTAGTGCTCGAGGCCGACGGTGACACCGGGACGGGAGGCCACCTGACGCACGCCGACGAGCAGACCGGGCATGTACGCGGCCCGGTCGTAGGTGTCGTCGCGCAGGGTCAGGGTCTCCCCCGGACCGCCGAGGACGACCTCCTGGTGCGCGGTCATCCCCCGCATCCGGACGGCGTGCACGTGGATGCCGTCGACGACGGCCCCGCGCGCCCCGGGCAGCTCGCTCGTCGTGGCGTCGGGCACGTCGCCGAGTCCGGCGTCGGCGCGGGCGGCGGCGATGAGCCGGGCCGTGCGGATCGCCGACCCGCTCGGGGCGTCGACCTTGTCCGGGTGGTGCAGCTCGACGACCTCGACGGACTCGAAGAACCGGGCGGCCTTGGCCGCCAGCTGCATGACGAGGACGGCACCGATGCCGAAGTTCGTCGCCACCAGGACGTTGCGCTGCGCGGCGTCCGCCCAGGCGGTCACCTGCTCGACGCGTTCGGGGGTGAACCCCGTCGTGCCCGTGACGACGTGCATCCCCTGCCCGAGCGCCCACTCGACGTTGGCCATGACCTGGTCGGGCACGGTGAGGTCGACGAACACGTCGCTGCCGGCCGCGGCGGCGAGGTCGTCGCCCCGGCCGAGGGCGGCGACGAGCTCGAGGTCCGGCGCGGCCTCGACGGCGGCGGCGGCGAGCGAACCCATCCGCCCGCGCGCCCCCGCCACCGACACCTTCACCGGGACCGGCGCCGGGCTCGTCACTGGACGACCCCGGTGAAGCCCGTGTCGTCGCCGAACGGGCCGACGACGGTGACCGACCGCGGACGCGCCAGCAGGTCCGCGGCCATGGCCTGGACCTCCTCGGCGCTCACGGACCGGATGCGGGCCAGGACGGCGTCGACGTCGAGGAACTGCCCGTGGGTCAGCTCGGACTTGCCGAGGCGGTTCATGCGCGACCCGGAGTCCTCCAGGCCCAGCACGAGACCACCCGTGAGCTGACCGATGCCGCGGGCCAGCTCCTCGGCCTCCAGCGGCGCCTCGCCGAGCTTCACGAGCTCGGCGAGCATGAGGTCGCTGACCTGGGCCGCCTTCGCCGGGGAGCACCCGGCGTAGAGGCCGACGTAGCCGGAGTCGGCGTAGTTCGCGTTGAACGAGTACACCGAGTAGGCCAGGCCGCGCTTCTCGCGCACCTCCTGGAACAACCGGGAGCTCATCCCGCCCCCGAGCACGGCGTTGAGCACCGACAGCGTGAACCGGCGCGGGTCCGTGGCGGTGATGCCGGTCATCCCCAGCAGGACGTGCGCCTGCTCGGTCTGCCGGTCGACCACGAGGGCGCGCCCGCGGTCCAGACCGCCGGCCACCTCCCCCGAGACCCGGCGCGCACGCGGCGCGGCCTGCCCGAGGTCGCCGGCGGCCCGGTCCAGCTCGCGCTGCACCGTCGCGACGACCTCGTCGTGGTCGAGCCCACCGGCGGCGGTGAAGACGAGCGTCGAGGGCTGGTAGTGCTCGCGGTAGTGCGCCCACACGTCGTCGCGGCCCACGGCCCGGATGGTGTCGGGGGTGCCCCCGATGGGCCGGGCCAGCGGGTGCTCGCCGAGGACGAGCTCGGCGAAGCGCTCGTGCGCCACGTCACCCGGGTCGTCGTCGTTCATCGCCAGCTCCTCGAGGATGACCTCGCGTTCGCTGGTGAAGTCGTCGTCGTCCAGGACGGCGGAGGTGACCATGTCGGTCACGACGTCGATGGCCATCGGCAGGTCGGTGTCGAGCACGCGCGCGTAGTACGTCGTGTGCTCCTTGCCGGTGGCCGCGTTCGCCTCACCGCCGACGGCGTCGAAGGCGGAGGCGATGTCCATCGCGTCGCGCCGTTCGGTGCCCTTGAAGAGCAGGTGCTCGAGGAAGTGCGTCGAGCCGAAGTGGCCCTTCGTCTCGTCGCGCGAACCGACACCGACCCAGCAACCGATGCTCGCCGAGCGCTGGCCCGGCATCGCCTCGGTGAGCACGCGCGCCCCGCAGGGCAGCACGGTGCGCGTCACGAGGGCCCCGCCGGAGTCCGACAGGACGGTGGTAGCGGGAACCCCGCCGGCCGCCACGGTGGGCAGCTCGACGGGGTTCCCGGTCGGGTTCGACGTCACGTCAGGCGTCGGCCGTCTCGGCGGCGTCGGCGGAACCCTCGGCCGCGGCGTCCTCGGCGACGACCGGCACGAGCGACAGCTTGCCGCGCGGGTCGATCTCGGCGATCTCCACCTGGACCTTCTGGCCCACCGAGACGACGTCCTCGACGTTGTCCACGCGCTTGCCACCGGACAGCTTGCGCAGCTGCGAGATGTGCAGCAGGCCGTCCTTGCCGGGCATGAGCGAGACGAACGCGCCGAAGGTCGTCGTCTTGACGACGGTGCCGAGGTAGCGCTCGCCGACCTCGGGCATCGTCGGGTTGGCGATGGCGTTGACCGCTGCGCGGGCCGCCTCCGCCGAGGGACCGTCGACGGCCCCGATGAACACCGTGCCGTCGTCCTCGATGGAGATGTCGGCGCCGGTGTCCTCCTGGATCTGGTTGATCATCTTGCCCTTGGGCCCGATGACCTCGCCGATCTTGTCCACGGGGACCTTGACGGTGATGATCCGCGGCGCGGTCGGCGACATCTCGTCCGGGGTGTCGATGGCCTCGGCCATGACGTCCAGGATGTAGAGGCGCGCGTCGCGGGCCTGGGTCAGCGCCCCGGCCAGGACCGAGGCGGGAATCCCGTCGAGCTTGGTGTCGAGCTGGATCGCGGTGACGAACTCCTTCGTCCCGGCGACCTTGAAGTCCATGTCCCCGAACGCGTCCTCCGCACCGAGGATGTCGGTGAGCGCCGCGTAGCGGGTCTCACCGTCGACGGTGTCGGAGATGAGGCCCATGGCGATGCCGGCGACGGCCGCGCGCAGCGGGACACCCGCGTTGAGCAGGGACAGCGTCGAGGCGCAGACCGAGCCCATCGAGGTGGAGCCGTTGGAGCCCAGTGCCTCGGAGACCTGACGGATCGCGTAGGGGAACTCCTCGCGGGCCGGCAGGACGGGGACGAGGGCGCGCTCGGCGAGGGCGCCGTGCCCGATCTCGCGACGCTTGGGCGAGCCCACGCGACCGGTCTCACCGGTCGAGTACGGCGGGAAGTTGTAGTTGTGCATGTAGCGCTTGCGCGTCACGGGCGAGAGCGTGTCGAGCTGCTGCTCCATGCGGAGCATGTTCAGCGTCGTGACCCCGAGGATCTGGGTCTCGCCGCGCTCGAACAGCGCCGAACCGTGCACGCGGGGCAGGACCTCGACCTCGGCGGACAGCGTCCGGATGTCGGCCAGGCCGCGGCCGTCGATGCGCACGCCGTCCTTGAGGACGCGCTGGCGGATCAGCGACTTCTGCACCGAGCGGTACGCGGCGGAGATCTCCTTCTCGCGGCCCGCGTAGGCCTCGGCGAGCTCGCCCTTGACGCGGTCCTTGATCTCGTCGATCCGGGTCTCGCGCTCCTGCTTGCCGGCGATGGTCAGCGCGGCGGCCAGCTCGGTCGCGGACGCGTCGAAGACGGCCTGGTAGGTGTCGTCGGCGTAGTCCGGGAACGTCGGGAAGGCCGCGGTCGGCTTGGCGGCCGTGGCGGCCACCTCGGCCTGCGCGCGGACCAGCTCGGCGATGAACGGCTTGGCCGCCTCGAGACCGGAGGCCACGACCTCCTCGGTCGGGGCGGTGGCGCCCTGGTCCTTGATGAGGTTCCAGGAACCCTCGGTCGCCTCGGCCTCGACCATCATGATCGCGACGTCCTGCGACCCGTCCGCGGCGGTCACGACGCGGCCGGCGACGACCATGTCGAAGACGGCGCGCTCGAGCTCGGAGTGGCGCGGGAACGCGACCCACTGGCCATCGATGAGCGCGACGCGCACGCCACCGACCGGGCCGGAGAACGGCAGGCCCGAGAGCTGGGTGGACAGCGACGCGGCGTTGATGGCCACGACGTCGTAGGCGTCGTCGGGGTGGATCGCCATGACGGACACCACGACCTGGACCTCGTTGCGCAGGCCCTTGACGAAGCTCGGACGCAGCGGGCGGTCGATGAGGCGGCAGGCCAGGATCGCCTCGGTCGAGGGGCGACCCTCGCGGCGGAAGAACGAGCCGGGGATCTTCCCGGCGGCGTAGCTGCGCTCCTCGACGTCGATCGTCAAGGGGAAGAAGTCGAACTGCTCCTTCGGCGACTTGCCGGCGGTCGTGGCGCTCAGCAGGAACGTCTCGCCGTCGAGGTAGACGCTCGCGGAGCCGGCGGCCTGCTTGGCGAGGCGGCCGGTCTCGAAGCGGACGGTGCGGGTGCCGAACGAGCCGTTGTCGATGACGGCTTCGGCGGCGGTGATCTCAGGACCCTCCAAGGGGTTCCTCCTCCGGGTTCTCGCGGTACCCGCGCGCCCCGGCCTTCGATCGAGACCCACGGAGGGCCCAGGAGTTCCTGGGACGTCCGGAGGCCACTACCGAGGACCGGTGCGACGCTGCGCGGTACCGCTGGGTGTGCTGCTCGCAGGTGGTGCACCAGCGAGTCTGCCGCGCGTGCGGCACGGACGCGCAACAGGGGTGGTCCGCAGTAGCGGGACCACCCCTGTCGCGTCAGGTCCCTGACCGGTGGGTCAGCGACGGATGCCCAGTCGCTCGATGATCGAGCGGTAGCGGTTGATGTCCTTCTTGGCCATGTACTTCAGGAGGTTGCGACGCTGGCCGACCAGCAGCAGCAGCCCACGGCGGCTGTGGTGGTCGTGCTGGTGCATCTTCAAGTGCTCCGTCAGGTCGCGGATGCGCTGGGTCAGCATCGCGACCTGGACCTCGGGCGAGCCGGTGTCGCCCTCGCTGGTGGCGTACTCGGCCATGATCTTCTGCTTCGTGGCGGCGTCGAGGGGCACTCGTCTCTCCTTGCACTCGTTGCGCGGTGCCTCGGGGCTGATCCACCCGGGCGCTCTGGGTCCGCGGCCGATCGAACGGCAGTGCCCAGGCTACCAGCGGCCCGTCGAGGCCCCGACCAGGCCCCTCAGCCCGCCAGCCCCTCAGCCGAGGAGCAGGGCCCGGCACCGCGCGACGTCGCGCTCCATCTGCTCCACGAGCGGGCCGACGCCCTCGAAGCGCAGCGTCTGGCGCAGGTGGGCGACGAAGTCGAGGTCGACGAGCTCGCCGTACAGGTCCAGGGCGTCGTCGGGCCCGGCGCCGGGCTGGCCGGGCAGGCAGAACGCCTCGACCTGGCGGCGGACGCCGTCGAACGTCGGGTTGGTCCCGATGGAGATGGCCGCGGCCAGCCGCACCCCCGAGGGCCGCGTCAGCCAGCCCGCGTAGACGCCGTCGGCCGGCACGAGCCCGAGCGACGCGTCGGTGTCGAGGTTCGCGGTGGGGTAGCCGAGCTCCCGGCCGCGGTGGTCGCCGTGCACGATCGTGGAGCTGATGCGGTGCGGGTGGCCCAGCATCTGCGCGGCGCGCTCGACCTCCCCGGCGGCCAGGGCCTCGCGGACGGCCGTCGAGCTGACGCGGTGCTCGCCCGTGCCCGGGTCGCCCAGGTCGTCGAGGACGACGACCTCGAAGCCGTGGCGGCGCCCCAGCTCCTGCATGGTCGCCAGGTCGCCCGTGTTGGCCTTGCCGAAGCGCACGTCGTGACCCACGACGACCACCTGGGCGCGCAGGGCCCCGACGAACACGTCCTCGACGAAGCGTTCGGGGCTCCAGCCGGCGAGCTCGCGCGTGAAGCGCATGACGAGGACGGCGTCCAGCCCCGTGCTCTCCAGCAGGTCGAGGCGGTGGTCCAGGCCGGTGAGGAGCCCGGGGGCGCGGTCGGGGTCGAGGACCTGCAGCGGGTGGGGGTCGAACGTCACGGCGACCGATCCGAGCCCCCGGCCGCGGGCCAGGTCCACGACCCGGCGCAGGACGGCGGCGTGACCCCGGTGGACCCCGTCGAAGTTGCCGATGGTGACGACCGACCGGCCGAACCCCGGCTCGACGTCTGACAGGTCTTCCCACCGCTGCACGCAGACACTGTGCCAGCAGCCGGTCGCGCACCCCGAACGCGGGCTGGCTAGCGTCGGGGTCGGGACCCACCGCCGCGGACCGACGCAACGCAACTCGCACGACCGACCGACCGATGACCGATCCACACGAGCGGCCCACGGGCCGCAGCCCAGGAGGACGCAGATGAGCACCGGACCCGTCGACCCGACCACCACGGCGGCCTGGTCCGCGCTGAGCGCCCACCGGGAGGCCACGACGCCGGACCTCGCCGGTTGGTTCGCGGCCGACCCCGAGCGGGCGCAGCGGCTGAGCCTGGAGGTCGCCGACCTCTTCGTCGACCTCTCGAAGAACCTCGTGACGAGCGAGACCGTCGAGACGCTCCTGCAGCTCGCCGAGCAGACGGGGGTGCTGGCCCGGCGCGACGCGATGTTCGCCGGTGAGCACATCAACGTCACCG
Organism: Kineococcus sp. NPDC059986; assembly: GCF_040702905.1. NCBI lineage: Bacteria > Bacillati > Actinomycetota > Actinomycetes > Kineosporiales > Kineosporiaceae > Kineococcus > Kineococcus sp. NPDC059986. The sequence goes on from NZ_JBFBND010000001.1 coordinate 58,069, forward strand.
AGGACCGCGCCGTCCTGCACACCGCGCTGCGCCGGCCCGCGGGCGCCTCCCCCGCCCTCGTCGTGGACGGGCAGGACGTCGACACCGACGTCCAGGCCGAGCTGACCAAGGTGTTCGCCTTCGCCGACGCCGTCCGCGGCGGGCAGTGGAAGGGCGTGACCGGCAAGACCATCACGCACGTCGTCAACATCGGCATCGGCGGGTCCGACCTCGGCCCGGTCATGGCCTACGAGGCCCTCAAGCCCTACGCGCAGGCGGGGCTGGAGTGCCGGTTCGTCTCGAACATCGACCCGACCGACGTCGCCGAGACGACGAAGGACCTCGACCCCGAGACGACGCTGTTCATCGTCGCGTCCAAGACGTTCGGGACCCTGGAGACGCTCACCAACGCGCGGCTGGCCCGGGCCTGGCTGTGGCGCGGGCTGTCGGGTGCGGGTGTCCTGGCCGACTCCGACGAGGCCCGCAAGGACGCCGTGGCCAAGCACTTCGTCGCGGTCTCCACCGCGCTGGACAAGGTCGCGGCGTTCGGGATCGACCCGGCCAACGCGTTCGGGTTCTGGGACTGGGTCGGGGGCCGGTACTCCGTCGACTCCGCGATCGGCACCTCCCTCGCCGTGGCGGTCGGCCCGGAGAACTTCCGCGAGTTCCTCGCCGGGTTCCACGCCGTCGACGAGCACTTCCGCACGGCCGAACCGGCCCGGAACGTCCCGCTGCTCATGGGTCTGCTGAACGTCTGGTACGTGAACTTCCTCGGCGCGCACACGCACGCCGTGCTGCCGTACTCGCAGTACCTGCACCGGTTCGCGGCCTACCTGCAGCAGCTGACGATGGAGTCGAACGGGAAGTCCGTCCGCTACGACGGCGAACCCGTCACGACCGACACCGGCGAGGTGTTCTGGGGCGAACCCGGCACCAACGGCCAGCACGCGTTCTACCAGCTCATCCACCAGGGCACCCGGGTCATTCCGGCCGACTTCATCGCGTTCGCCACCCCGGCGCACCCGTTGGTCGACCACGACGCCGGCGACGCCGACGTGCACGCCCTGTTCATGGCGAACTTCTTCGCCCAGACCAAGGCCCTGGCGTTCGGCAAGTCCGCCGAGGAGGTCCGCGCGGAGGGGACGGCCGAGGACGTCGTCGCGGCCCGGGTGTTCTCCGGGAACCGGCCGACGACGTCGATCATGGCGCCGTCCCTCACGCCGTCGGTGCTCGGCCAGCTCATCGCGCTGTACGAGCACATCACGTTCGTCGAAGGTGCCGTGTGGGGCATCGACAGCTTCGACCAGTGGGGGGTGGAACTCGGCAAGAAGCTCGCGATGGAGATCGCCCCCGCGCTCACCGGGGACACCGCTGCCCTCGACGCGCAGGACCCCTCGACGGGGTCGCTCATCCGCTACTACCTGGAGCACCGCAGCAACTGACGGGCGGGTGACGTCGCCGCTGCGGGGTCCCACCGGGACCCCGCAGCGGCGGTGCACCTCAGGCGGGCGGCTGCCCGTCGCCCGGACCGTAGGAGAACTCCGGCCACCCGTCGGCCCACTCGACCTCGCGCACCTGCATGCGGATCGTCCCGCCCGTGCGCGCGTCGTAGTAGTGGTGGACGGCGTAGGTCCGGCCGCGGTCCTCGAGCACGTCGAGGGCGCCGGGTCCGACCTCGTTCCCGCGGGTGCGCAGCAGCGACGTCCCGCCGCCGTCGGCCAGGGGGCGTCCGGTGCGGTCGACGAAGGGGCCGGTCGGGTTCGCGGACCGGCCCACGACGGTCTCGTACGTGCTGTCGACCCCGCGGCAGCAGAAGCCCCAACTGGCGGTGAGGTACCAGTACCCGCCGTGCCGGAACACCTGCGGGTTCTCGATGGCGTTCGGCGGGACCTGCGGGTTGCTCGCCAGGTGCCGGACCGGGCCGACGGGGGTGTCCATGTGCCGCAGTTCCTGCACCTGGATCCCGCTCCAGAACGAACCGAAGGCGATCCACCACCTCCCGCCGGCCTGGTACACGTCGGGGTCGATCGCGTTCCAGTCGTCGCCGGCGTCCGAGGTCAGCACGGGACCGTGGTCGACCCAGCTGCGCAGGTCGCCGGGCGTGCGCGTCGTGGCGAGCCCGATGGCGGACCGGTTCGTGCCGAAGCTGCTGGCGGCGTAGTAGAGGTGGAACGTCCCGCCGCGTTCGACGACGTGCGGGGCCCACAGGTGGGCGACGCCGTAGTCGCGCGTCCACGCCGGCAGGGCGATCGCGCCGAGCGAGACCCACGGGCCGCCGAGCGAACGGTCGGACCGGCGCAGGAAGATCCCGCCGGGGTCGTCGGGGTTCGCGATCCCCGTGGAGGCCACGTAGTACGTGCCGCGGTCGGAGAACAACGTCGGGTCGTGCACGGGGTCGTCGACGACACCGGGCACGTAGTCGCCGACGGCGCCGGTCATGACGAGCTTGCCGGTGGGCGGTGGGCCCTGGTGCGGCGCCGCCGTGGCCGTCGCGGCCGGGACGGACAGCGCCAGCACCGCGAGGGCCGCGGCGCTCGTGCGGCGGCGCCTCACAGGGCGACGGGGTCGGGCGGTGCGGGGGGTGGAGGCGTCCACGGCGTCGTCTCGCTCTCGTCGTCGAGGTCGGGTCGGCCCTCACCCTGCCTCGTCCGTCCAACGATGTGAAGGGGTGCCTCCCGTGGCCGGGAGGTCGAGCGAGAGGCGGTCGCCACCGCCCGGGACGACCCGCACGGGCACGTCCCACGCCGCGCGGTGCAGCCGGCACACCGCCCCCGGATCCCCGACCGCGTCGCACGTGGCCGCCCGGGCGACCACGTGCAGCACTCCCCCGGCCGCGCCGTCCCCCAGGACGACCCGGCGGGAGAGCCCGTGTCCCGCAAGCGGTCCCTCCACCAGGAGGGCGCTCGGCGTCGCGGTGACCTCGACGTGGGTCCCGCCGTCCCCGCGGTCGTCCAGCCGGGCCCCGGGGGGCGAGGTGAACGTCACGTCCACCCGGAGCTCCCCCGCCCGCAGGTCGTGCGGCGGCACCGCGGTCCGCACGTCGCGGGCGGGGGCGACGTCCCGGACCAGCCGGTGGGCGGCGCTCTCGACGGTCGTCAGCACCCCCGCGCCGGGCAGCACGTCGACGGGTTCGGCCAGACCGGCGAGGACGGTGCTCACCTCGTCCGCGACCGGGTCGTAGCGGCGGACGGCGCCGTTGAACGTGTCGGCCACGAGCACCGTCCCGTCGGCGTCCACGGCGACGCCGAGCGGGTGCTGGAACAGGGCCCGACCGGCCGGTCCGTCGCGGAACCCGAAGTCGAACAACCCCGTCCCCACGTGGGTCCGGACCGTGTGGCCGGGGCGGGCGACGGGGTCGACGTTCGCGAACCGGTGGTCGGTGACCACCGGCACGGACCGGTCCGGTTCCCCACCGGACCCGGTGCGGCGCAGGCTGCGCAGCGAGGAGGTCTCGGCGTCGACGAACCACAGGACGTCCCCGTCGGGGCCGACCGCGAGCGCCGAGGGTTGTGCGCACCAGGCGCTCTCGGCGGGGCCGTCGCGCAGCCCCTCGGCGGTGGTGCCGGCCAGGACGCGCACCACACCGGGCACGGGGTCGAACGCCCACAACTGGTGGACCCCGGCCATGGCGACGACGACCTGACCGTCGAACCACGTCACGTCCCACGGGCTGGAGAGGTCCTGCGCGAGCGCGGGTCCGCCCCCTTCGCGACGTCGCAGGGGCCGGCCGGTCCCAGCCACCGTGCGGACGGCTCCGTCGGCGAGCCGCACGCCGCGCAGCGCGTGGTTCCCGGTGTCGGCGACGACGACGTCGTAGCCCACGCGGGCCGCGACGGGACCGGGCAGCAGCGCCAGCCCCTGCGGCGTCGTGAACCGCGCACCGGTCCCGTCGACGAGGCCGGGTTCCCCCGTGCCCATGTGCCGGAGTCCGGCGCCCAGGTCCCCGTCGAGCTCGACGAGCCGGTGGTGCCCGGTGTCGGCGACGAGGACGGTCCCGCCCGGCAGCGCCAGGGCGCGGGCGGGGAACCGCAGGGCCGACGCCGCCGGGGCCGGCCGGGGGGTCGGAGACCCGTTGCGGCGCAGGGTTCCCCGTCGCCCGTGCTCGGCGACGAGGTCGGCCACGAGCACCCGCAGTTCCGCGGCGTACCCCTCCCCCGACAGCGTGGCCACGACGTACCCCTCGGGGTCGACGAGCACGAGGGTGGGCCAGGCGCGGGCGGCGAAGGCCCGCCACGTGTGCAGGTCCGCGTCGTCGAGGACGGGGTGGTCCACCCCCAGCCGGGCCACGGCCGCGTCCAGCGCGGCCGGCTCCGCCTCGTGCGGGAACTTCGGGGAGTGCACGCCGACGGTCACGAGCACGTCCGCGAACTCCTCCTGCAGGGGCCGCAGTTCGTCGAGCACGTGCACGCAGTTCACGCAGGAACTCGTCCAGAAGTCCAGCAGCACCACGTGCCCCCGCAGGTCCTCCGCCGCGAGCGGCGCGGAGCCGAGCCAGCGGCGGCCGACGAGCCGGGGCGACCGGACGCGCGGGCCCCGGGTCGGCCGCACCGGGTCAGACGCCGGGGAACGGGAAGCGCAGCACCGCGGCCCGGTTCGGGTCCTCCGTGGGCCCGAGCTCGGGGACGGGGCCGACGTCGAGCTCGGCGACGGTGTCCTCCAGCCGGGTGCGCGGCGGCAGCGTGCGCCACCGGGCCCGCGGGTCGAGGGCCCCGGTCGTCCGGTCCACCTGCGCCTGGTCCACCTGCACCTGGTCCACCTGCTCCTCCTCCACCCGGGCCTCCGGTCCGCTGATCCCACTGTGGCACCCCTCGTACAGCCCGGCCACCCCTCCGCGTGACGGGCATCACGTCAGGAAACCTGAACGTCACGGGGCCGGTCGCCGTGTCCGGGACGTGAGAACCCGACTCCTCGCCCTCGCCGCCACCGGGCTCGCGACCGCGCTCCTCGCCGGGTGCAGCGGTTCGTCCGTGGCGGGCCCGGCCCCCGCGTCCTCGTCCGCCGCCGTCTCGGCCTCCCCGTCCGCCTCCGGCCGGGACCGCCTCGACCGCGCGGCCGAGCAGGCGAACCTCGCCGTCGTCGACCGGCTCTTCGCGACCACCCCGCCCGGGCTGACGCCGGGGAACCGCGCCGTCGTGGCCCGGACCGCCGCCGACGGCCCCTACGTCGCCGTGCACTGGCACGACACGCCGGACCCCGCTCACCCCTGGAACGGGACGGCGCGCGTGGACCTCTTCCGCCTGCAGGCCGGTGCCGTCGTGCAGCACTGGGCGCTGGCGCAGGCCGTCCCGGCCGCCGGCGCGAGCGGCCACACGATGTTCGACGACGCCTGGACCGGGGCCCCCGTGGCCCTCACCGAGGCGCAGGAGGAGCAGCAGCGGCAGTTCGCGGTCGGCGCGTACGACACGCTGTTCCGCGACCGGGACGCCACCGTCCTCGACCGGTCCTTCGACCCCGCCTACCGCCAGCACAACCCCCTGGTCCCGGACGGGACCGCGCCGCTGAAGCAGTTCTTCGCCGGTTCGTCGTTCCCACCCCAGGAGTCCGCGCTGTCGTTGGCCGACGGGGACGTCGTGTGGACGTTCTCCCGTCCCGTCGGCGGCCCGGCGGAGCAGTTCACGGCCGCCGACCTGTTCCGCGTGGTGGACGGAAAGGTCGTCGAGCACTGGGACGTCGTCCCGGGCGCCGCGGTGGGGCCGACCGGCAGCTGACCCGGAGCGGCCCGGATCACCAGGGCCGCAACGCCTCCCGCACGAGCAGCGCGCGGTGGCGCAGGATCCACCGCGCGCTGTCGGTGCGCCAGGCCATCGCCCACAACGGTTCGGGGTCGGTGCTCCCGGGCCGGACGTGGGCCTCGTCGGCCTGCGCGGCCGCGTCGGCCACGGCCACCTCGACGAGCAGGTCGACGAGCTCCTCGCGGCGGGCCAGGGGCAGCGCGTACCCGTCGAGCAGCAGCCGCAGCTGCCGGGCCCGCTCCCGCGGGGTCCCGAGGCCCTGCCGCTGGGCGACGACGTCGCCGACCAGCTGGGCGTTGAGCCAGCCCGCCTGCGCGAGCTCGACGAGCGGGTCCACCGGACCGGCCGCCTCCCAGTCCACGAGGGCGACGGGACGGCCGCCGCGGGAGACCCAGTTCCACGGGCCGGTGTCGCCGTGCCCGACGATCCGCGGGCCGCGGCCGAGCCCGCGGACGAACCACGGCTGCCACCGCGCCCCGGCCGGCGGGACGAAGCCGGCGACGGCCTCGTGCAGGTCGCGCAGAACGACGCCCACACCGCCGACGGCCTCCTCGCTCCACGGGGCCGGGGCCAGCACCTCACCGGCCACGAACTCCAGGGCCTCCCGGCCGTCGGCCGCGAACCCCGTCCCGACGGGCCGTGGCGCCCCGGCGACCCCGCGGTCGGCGAGGTGCCGCAGCAGCGCGAGCACGGCCGCCGACCACGGCGTGGCGGGTCGCAGGACGACGTCACCCCGCCGGGAGACCACCGTCCGTCCGCCACCGGTCAAGGGCACCTCGTCGTCGTCGGGGTGCGGGTCGGGGTGCGGGTCGGGGTCCACGGTTCAGTCCTCCCGGCGCAGCAGCCGGCGGGCGAGGTGCACGTCGGTGACGAGGGAGGTGAGCAGCCCCGAGCGCAGCAGCGCGTGGACGGCGTCGGTCTTCCCGCGCCCGCCGCCGACCCCGATGACGTCCGGCACGGCGCGCAGGTCCCGCTCGGAGATCCCCAGGCGCCGGTCGTCCAGCCCCGGCACCCGCCGCCCCTCGGCGTCCAGCAGGAGCGCACAGGTCTCGGCGACCACCCCCGCGGCCGCGAACCGGGCCACCTCGTCCTCCCCGAGCAGTGCCGGGACCTGGGAGTGCTCACCCGACCAGGCCCCGAGCGCCACCACGGCCCGGGTCACCCGGGCGTGCGCGGCCAGGGTCGGTCGCAGGGCGCGGTGGGCGCGCAGCGTCGCTGCGGTGCGCTCGTCACCGACGACGAGCGGGGCGAAGAGGGAGAAGACGCGGCCGCCGGAGGCCTCGCTGACGACGCGCGTGATGTCGGTGGCCGTGTCGCCGAGCTGCCCGACGATCCCGGCGACCTGCACCACGTCGCAGCTCGCGATGCCGTCGAGGTGGCCCGTCATGGCGCGCAGCGTCCGGCCGCAGTCGATGCCCAGGACGTCGTCGGCCGTGACGACCTCGCGCAGGAGGTCGGCGGCGACCTGCCCCAGCGGTTCGCGGACGCGGTCCTCGTCGGGGGTCTGGACCGCGAGCGCCCGCCGCAGGCCGTAGCGGGCGCGCAACTCGTCGGAGACCGCGTAGTCGATGCCCGCGGGGGCCCGGACCTCGATGCGGACGATGCCCGCGGCCCGCGCGGCCTGCAGGACGCGCCCGACCTTGAAGCGGGACAGCCCGCGTTCGGCGGCGATGTCGACGCGGGAGACGCCGTCGACGTAGTGCCGGCGCGCGATGGCCACCACCTCGGTCAGCTCCTCCGGACCCACGCGCCCATCGTCGCCGACGACGGCTCGGACGCGCAGGCCTCTGCTCACGTGAGCAGAGCGGTTGACCCACCGTTCGCCCGTGCCCAGCATTCGGTCCTGTGAGCCCGAAGGACTCCCGCGCCGCCGCGGGACCGCGCGTCGCCCTCGTCACCGGGGGTGCCGGCGGCATCGGCGCGGCCGTCGTCGCGGCCTACGCGGCGCAGGGCACCCGCGTCGCCGTCCTCGACCGCGACGAGCGCGCGCTCGCCGGGGCCGACGGTGACCTCCACGTCAGCGCGGACGTCACCGATCCCGCGGCCGTCGAGGAGGCCGTCGCCACCGTCGTGCGGCAGGCCGGCCGGCTCGACGTCCTCGTCGGCTGCGCGGGGACCGCGACGATCGCGCCCGCGCTCGACATCGACCTCGCCGGGTGGGCCCGCACGGTCGAGGTGAACCTCACCGAGACGTTCGTCGTGGCCCGCGCCGTGGCCCGGCACCTCGTCGCCCACGGCGGCGGCCGGATCGTGACGATCGCCTCCCAGGCCGCGACCGTCGGGCTCGAGGGGCACGTCGCCTACGCGGCGTCGAAGGCCGGCCTGCTCGGGATGACCCGCACCCTCGCCCTGGAGTGGGGGCCGCTGGGCGTCACCGTGAACACCGTCTCCCCCACCGTCGTCCTCACCGCCCTGGCCCGGCCGAACTGGGAGAACGCGGCGGGCGACGCACTGCGCGCGCAGATCCCCGTGGGCCGGTTCGCCGAACCCGACGAGGTCGCGGCCGCCGTGCTCTACCTGACCGGACCGGGCGCGGCGATGGTGAACGGCCACGACCTCGTCGTCGACGGCGGGTACACCGTCCGCTGACCCGCACGACCGGAAACCCTCCCCCGGCCCACCACCAGCCCGAACCTCGACGAGGAGAAGAACCATGACCAGCCTCCCCACCACGATGAGGGCGAGCGTCCTGCTGGAGCAGGGCGTCATCGAGATGCAGGAACGGCCCGTGCCGACCCCCGGGGACGGCGAGGTCCTCGTCCGCGTCGGGTCCGTCGGCGTCTGCGGTTCCGACGTCCACTACTACAAGCACGGCCGCATCGGCGACATGGTCGTCACCGCGCCGCTCGTGCTGGGGCACGAGGTGTCCGGCACCGTCGTGTCCGTCGGCCGCGGAGTTCCGGAGTCCCGCGTCGGCGACCGGGTGGCCATCGACCCGCAGGTCCCGTGCCGGCAGTGCCGGCAGTGCAAGACGGGCCGCTCGAACCTCTGCCCGTTCATGGAGTTCTACGCCACGCCGCCGTTCGACGGGACGTTCTGCGACTACGTCACCGCACCCGCCGACCAGGCGTACACCGTGCCGGACAGCCTGTCCGACGAGTCCGCCGCGCTGCTCGAACCCCTCAGCGTCGGGTTGTGGGCCGCCCACAAGGCCGCCGTCGGCCCGGGCGACCAGGTGCTCATCGCCGGCGCCGGGCCCATCGGGGCGATGTGCGCGCAGGCCGTCCGCGCCCGGGGCGCGACCGACGTCGTCGTCACCGACTTCGTCGAGTCCCGCCGCGAGCGGATCACGTCGTTCGGGGGATCCCGTGCGCTGCACCCGGTCGCCGACGCCGAGGAGATCGCCGCGCTGCGCGCCGACGCGTTCATCGACTGCTCGGGCGCGACGCCGGCCGTGCTGTCGGGGATCGCCTCGACCCGCGGCGGCGGGACCGTCGTCCTCGTCGGCCTCGGGGCGGAGGAGATGCCGCTGCCCGTGCAGCTCATCGCGACCCGCGAGATCACCGTCACCGGGGTGTTCCGGTACGTCGACACCTGGCCGCGCGGCATCGAACTCACCACGTCCGGCGCCGTGCACCTCGACGACATGGTCACCGCGCGGTACCCGCTGGAGCAGGTGGAGGACGCGCTCAACGCCGACTCCGACCCGCTGAGCATGAAGGCCGTCGTCGTCGTCAACGCACCCGAGGGGAACTGAGAGATGACCGTTCTGGAGAAGTTCTCGCTGTCGGGCAAGGTCGCGCTCGTCAGCGGCGGCTACAAGGGGCTGGGCCGGGCGTTCGCGCAGGCCCTCGCCCAGGCCGGTGCCGACGTCGTCGTCGCCGCCCGCAACGAGGAGGCCTCGGTGGCCGCCGCCGCGGAGATCGCCGCGAGCACCGGCCGCCGCGCGCTCGGGCTCCGCCTCGACGTGACGTCCCGCGCCGAGGTGGAGGCGGCCGTCGCCCGCACCACCGAGGAGTTCGGCACCCTCGACGTCCTCGTCAACAACGCCGGCACCTGCGTGCACCGTCCCGCGCTGGAGGTGACCGACGAGGAGTACGACGACGTCATCACCACCAACCTCAAGGGCGTCTGGCTGCCGAGCACCGTCGCGGCGCGCTGGATGGCCGAGCACGGCGGCGGGAGCATCGTCAACATCGGCTCCATCAGCGGCTCGATCGTCAACCGGCCGCAGTGGCAGCCGGTCTACAACGCCTCCAAGGCCGCGGTGCACCAGCTGACGAAGTCGCTCGCGGCGGAGTGGGCGCCGCTGGGCATCCGCGTCAACGCCGTCGCGCCGGGGTACGTCAAGACGGAGATGGCGCCCGTGGACCGGCCCGAGTTCCGCCGGATGTGGATCGAGGACGCGCCCATGCAGCGCTACGCGAGCCCCGAGGAGATCGCCTCGACCGTCGTGTACCTGGCCTCGGAGGCCTCCAGCTTCTCGACGGGAGCGGTCGTCGTCACCGACGGGGGCTACACCGTCTTCTGACCCTCCGCGCGCCGCCGGGGTCCGCCTCGTCGGCCCCTCGCTCCCGGTGGACGGGAGCGCGGGGCCGACGATCCGTCCCCGAGCGGAGCGGGGCGGCGGGAACAAGTGCGCCGGGGACACGGTTCCGGTACTCGGCATGGACATGGCACAGGACTTCACCGAGCGGCTCCACATCGACCTCGGACGGGCGCAGAGCGCCAGGTAGCGGGACGGCACTTCGCCGTCACCGCCCGTCCCGTCGTCCCAGGAGTCCCCCTTGCTCACCCGCCTGCGCCGCACGCCCTTCGGCGTGCAGGTCCTCATCGGTCTCGTCCTCGGCATCGCGCTCGGCGCCCTCGCCCGCTCGATGGGCGGCACCGAGGAGGACCCGAACTGGCTCACGACGACCCTGACCACCGTCGGGTCGACGTTCGTCACGATGCTGCGCGTCCTCGTGCCGCCGCTCGTCGTCCTCGCCGTCCTCACCTCCATCGCGAACCTGCGCCAGGTGACGAACGCGGCCCGCCTGGCCTGGCAGACCCTGCTGTGGTTCGCGATCACGGCGCTCATCGCCGTCGGCATCGGCATCGCCATCGGGGTCCTCACCGACCCCGGCGCCCGCTCCTCCGTCGCGGCGAGCGCGGCGAAGGACCCGTCGTCGACGGGTTCGTGGCTGGACTTCCTGCAGGGCATCGTCCCGGGCAACACGTTCGGCCTCGAGGCGTCCGCGGCGAAGGACGGCAGCATCTCGCTGAACTTCAACGTGCTGCAGCTGCTCGTCATCGCCGTCGTGCTGGGGGTGGCCGTCCTCAAGGTCGGCGACAGGGCCGAACCCGTCCTGACGTTCGCCCGCTCGGCGCTGACCGTGGTCCAGACCGTCCTGTGGTGGGTCATCCGCCTGGCGCCCATCGGGACCGTCGGCCTGCTCGGCAAGGCCGTCGCGACCTACGGCTGGGACGCGCTCAGCCCCCTGGCCGTCTTCGTCGTCGACGTCTACGCCGGTCTCGCGCTCGTCCTGCTCGTCGTCTACCCCGTGCTGCTCAAGGCCCACGGCCTGAGCGTGCGCAGCTTCGCCGCCGGGGTGTGGCCCGCGACCCAGCTCGGGTTCGTGTCCCGCTCCTCCATCGGCACGCTGCCCGTGACGCAGCGCGTCACCGAGGACCTCGGGGTCCCGCAGTCCTACGCCTCCTTCGCGGTCCCGCTGGGCGCCACGACGAAGATGGACGGCTGCGCGGCGATCTACCCGGCGCTGTCCGCGATCTTCGTGGCCGGGTTCTTCGGGATCCACCTGTCCATCACGGACTACCTGCTCATCGCGTTCGTGTCCGTCGTCGGGTCCGCCGCGACGGCCGGGCTCACCGGCGCCACCGTCATGCTGACCCTGACGCTGTCGACCCTCGGTCTGCCGCTGGCCGGGGTCGGGCTGCTGCTGGCCATCGACCCGATCCTCGACATGGGCCGCACCGCGCTCAACGTGACTGGCCAGGCGCTCGTCCCGACGATCGTCGCCCGGCGCGAGGGGCTGCTGGACCTGGCCCGCTTCCACGACCGCAAGGGTGTGCGGGAGACCGTCGCCGTCTGATCCCCCACCACGGGCCCGGTCCGAGGACGCACGTCGTCCCCGGGCCGGGCCCGTCGCTCACCCGGCGGACGTGAGGACCAGCAGGGGTTTGGCACCCCGCGCGGTGTCGCCCACGAGCGCCACCAGCGTGCCGTCGGGCGCGAACGCGCCGACGGGCCCGTCCTGTCCCGTCGCGGACAGGAACCCCCCGTGCGCGAGGTTCGCCGCCTCGCGCTCGTCGACCTCCCGCACGGGGAACAGCCGCCGCGCGACGGCGGCGAGCGGTTCGACCCGCGGGTCGGCCTCCACCTGCTCCAGGGTCGACGCCTCCTGCAGGGTGAAGGGGCCGGACCGGGTGCGGCGCAACGCCGTCAGGTGTCCGCCGACGCCGAGCGCCCGGCCGAGGTCGCGGGCCAAGGCGCGGACGTAGGTGCCGCTGGAGACCTCGACGACGACGTCGAGGTCGAGGAAGGGGCCCTCGACACGGCGGTCGAGGACGTCGAAGCGGGACACCGTGACCGGCCGCGGCGGCAGCTCGACGTCCTGCCCACCCCGCACCCGCGCGTAGCTGCGCTGCCCGTCGACCTTGATGGCGCTCACCGAGCTCGGGACCTGCTGGATCGGGCCCGTCAGCGCGGCCACGGCCGCGGCCAGCGCGTCGTCCGCCACCCCCGTCGCGTCGACCGGGTCGCCGACGGGTTCCCCCTCGGCGTCGTCGGTGACCGTCGCGACACCGAGCCGCACCGTCGCCGCGTACGCCTTGTCGTGGGCGACGAGGTGGGTGAGGAACTTCGTGCCGCGGTTGGCGCCGAGGACGAGGACACCCGTCGCCGCCGGGTCCAGCGTGCCGGCGTGCCCGACGCGCCGGGTGGACAGCAGCCGCCGGCAACGACCCACGACGTCGTGGCTCGTCCAGCCCACGGGTTTGTCGACGACGAGGATGCCGTCACCCACCCCGCTCACGCGGCCCCCCCGACCTCGAGGCCCCGGCGGAGAGCACTCCTTCCGCCCTCGCCGGCCGCCCCCCGAGGGCGGAAAACACTCTTTCCGCCCCCCGAAGCGGCCTGCGAAGGGCGGAAAGAGTGTTTTCCGCGCGGGGTGGGGGCGGTGGGAGGGGGGATCGGCACAGGGAGCAGTGTGCCGTGCGCGGACGGCGACCCGGTCAGGGGAACTGCTCGAACACCGACCGCGCGAAGCCGAACATCACGACGACCACGACGAGGAAGGCCACGCCGACGACCGCGACCACGACGCCCGTGGGCCCGTTGCCCAACAGGGACCCGCCCTCGGCGCGCACGTGCGCGCGGTCGGGGTCGGCGGGGTCGTAGACGACCTTCGCGGGACGGCCGGTGACGAACGACTTGTTCCACACCTGCTCACCGACGACCGTCACCTCACGGCCGTCCGCCTCGAAGCGCACGATCGGCGAGAAGGTCATGCGGTGCTCGTGGTGGCTCGTGATGCGGTTGTCGACGACGGTGCCCGTCGTCGACACCCCTTCGGTGGTGAGCCGGGAGGCGTCCTGGGACCGCTGACGGGCCCGCACCGAGCTGCGGACCCCGCCGAGGACGACGGCCAGCCCGACGAGGGCCATGACCACGAAGACCACGACGAAGAACGAGGGCACGCCGGAGCCACCCCCGACGTCGGCGCTGAGGTCAGTGCCGACGTCGAGGCCGGGGAACTGCGGATCCATGGGGCCAGCGTGCCACCGGGACGTCAGCCGCGGGGGGCGTTCCCGTCGGCGGGCTCCACCTCGGCTGCGGCGTCGGGATCCTCGTCCCACTCCTCGTCGGGGTCGACGGGCTTCTTGTACGGGTCGGGGTCGCCCGCGGGCTTCGCGCCGGCGGCGAGGGCGGCCACGCGGGCGTCCTCCTCGGCGGCCTTGGCCAGCAGGTCGGCGATCTGCTGCGCCGTCTCCGGCACCTCGTCGGCCGTGAACGTCAGCGTGGGGGTGAGCCGGATGCCGGTCCGCTTGCCGACCTCCGCGCGCAGCACGCCCTTGGCCGACTCCAGCGCGATCTTGGTGCCGAGCTTCTCCTCGTCGCTGCCGAAGACGGTGTAGTACAGCGTCGCGTGCTGCAGGTCGTTCGTCACCCGGGCGTCGGTGATCGTCACGAACCCCAGGCGGGGATCCTTGACGCGCTTCTCGAGGGCGTCGGCGACGATGACCTTGATGCGGTCGGCGAGCTTGCGGGCACGGGTGGGATCCGCCACGGGGAACTCCTGCTGGGTCGGGATCGAGCGTCCGGGGTCAGGGCCGTCCTCAGTCGTCGTCGGAGGACAGGAACTGGCGCCGGGCGGAGAGGATCTGGAACTCGGGGTGCGAGGCCACGAGGCGTTCGCACCGGTCGAGCACGTCGGTGCAGCGGGCGGCGTCCGGGGCCACCACGGCGACCGCCACCTCGGCCCGGCGGTGCAGGTCGAGGTGGCCGGTCTCGGCGGCGGCGACCTCGAAGGACCGGCGCAGGTCGGCGACCAGCGGTCGCACGAGGCTGCGCTTGCCCTTGAGGGAGTGGACGTCGCCGAGCAGCAGGTCGACGGTGAGCGTTGCGGTGAACATCAGCTACCTGGGGGGTGACAGCCGGGGCGGGACCTCGTCGGTCCCGCCCCGGCCACCGGGTCGAGGGCGGGTCAGCCCCGCGCCTTCTCCTGCATCTCGTACGTCTCGATGACGTCGTCGATCTGGAGGTCGTTGTACGAGCCGAGGCCGATACCGCACTCGTAGCCCTCGCGGACCTCGGTGGCGTCGTCCTTGAACCGTCGCAGCGACTCGATGGTGAGGTTGTCCCCGTGCACGACACCGCGGCGCAGCACGCGCGCCTTGGTGTTGCGGCGGATGAGACCCGACCGGACGAGGCAGCCGGCGATGTTGCCGAACTTCGACGAGCGGAAGATCTCGCGGATCTCCGCCGTGCCGAGCTGGACCTCTTCGTACTCGGGCTTGAGCATGCCCTTCAGGGACGCCTCGACGTCCTCGATGGCCGCGTAGATGACCGAGTAGAAGCGGATGTCGACGCCCTCGCGGTCGGCGAACTCCTTGGTCTGCTGCTCCGGCCGGACGTTGAACCCGATGATGATCGCGTTCGAGGCGACGGCGAGGTTGACGTTGTTCTTCGTCACCGCACCGACACCGCGGTCGATCACCCGCAGTTCGACTTCCTCACCGACGTCGATCTTGTACAGCGCGTCCTCGAGGGCCTCGACCGAACCCGCACCGTCACCCTTGAGGATGAGGTTGAGGCTCTCGACCTTGCCCTTCTGCAGCGCGGCGGTGAAGTCCTCCAGCGAGATGCGCTTGCGCGCCTTCGCCAGAGCCGCGTTGCGCTCCTGCGCCTCGCGCTTCTCCGCGATCTGACGGGCGGTGCGGTCGTCGGGCGCCGCGAGGAACGTGTCCCCCGCACCCGGCACCGACGTCAGACCCAGGACCTGGACCGGACGGGACGGCGTGGCCTCCTGGACCGTGTCGCCGTTCTCGTCGATCATCGCGCGGACGCGGCCGTAGCCGGTGCCCGCGACGATCGCGTCGCCGACGCGCAGCGTCCCGGACTGCACCAGGACCGTGGCGACGGGGCCGCGACCCTTGTCGAGGTTGGCCTCGATGGCCACACCGCGAGCGTCCTTGTCCGGGTTCGCCCGCAGGTCCAGCGAGGCGTCGGCGGTGAGCAGGACGGCCTCGAGGAGGTCGTCCAGGCCCATGCCCTGCTTCGCGGACACGTTGACGAACATCGTGTCGCCGCCGTACTCCTCGGCCACGAGGTTGTACTCGGTGAGCTGCTGCCGGACCTTGTCCGGGTTCGCGCCCTCCTTGTCGACCTTGTTGACCGCGACGACGATCGGGACGTCGGCCGCCTGGGCGTGGTTGAGCGCCTCGATGGTCTGGGGCATCACACCGTCGTCGGCCGCCACCACGAGGATCGCGATGTCGGTGACCTTGGCACCACGGGCACGCATGGCCGTGAAGGCCTCGTGACCCGGGGTGTCGATGAAGGTGATCGGCCGGTCGATGCCCTCGTGCTCCTTGACGACCTGGTAGGCGCCGATGTGCTGCGTGATGCCACCGGCCTCCTTCGCCACGACGTCGGTGGAGCGGATGGCGTCGAGCAGCTTCGTCTTCCCGTGGTCGACGTGACCCATGACGGTGACGACCGGGGGACGAGCGACGAGCTCCTCGTCGCCCTCCGCCTCGAGTTCGGCGTCGAGGTCGATGGAGAAGCCCGCGAGCAGCTCGCGCTCCTCGTCCTCGGGCGAGACGACCTCGATGACGTACCCGAGCTCCTGGCCGAGCACCTGGAAGGTGTCCTCGTCCAGCGAGGCCGTCGCGGTGACCATCTCTCCCAGGTGGAAGAGGATCGTCACCAGCGCCGCGGGGTCGGCGTCGATGCGCTCGGCGAAGTCGCTGACGGACGCGCCGCGGCGGATGCGGATGACGGTCGAGCCGTCACCGCGCCGGACCGAGACACCGCCGACGGACGGCGCCGCCATCGCTTCGAACTCCTGGCGCTTGGCGCGCTTGGACTTGCGGCCCTTGGCCGGCTTGCCGCCGGCGCGACCGAACGCACCCTGGGTGCCGCCGCGGTTGCCCGGACGACCACCACCACCGGGACGACCGGCGAAACCGCCGCCGCCGCCACCGGGACCACCCGGGCGACCGGCGAAACCGCCGCCGCCACCACGAGCGCCACCGGGGCCACCACGGCCCGGAGCGCCGGGACGACCGGCACCCGCACCCGGACGGCCGACCGTCGGGCGCGCCGGCATCATGCCGGGGTTCGGACGCGGACCACCGGGACGGGGACCACCGGGACCGGGCGCACCGCCCGGACGGGGACCGCCCTGGGGACGCGGCATGCCCTGGTTGGCCGCGAACGGGTTGTTGCCCGGACGGGGACCACCCTGGGGACGGGGCATCCCCTGGCTCGTCGCGAAGGGGTTGTTGCCCGGACGCGGCGAGCCGCCACCGGGACGGCCGGCACCACCGGGGGCACCGGCACCGGCACCGGGACGGCCCGGACGGTCGCCCTGGGGACGGTCGCCCTGCGGGCGGTCGCCGCGGGGACGCTCGGGACGGTCGCCACCCGGACGCTCGGGACGGTCACCGCGCTCGGGGCGCGGACCCCGCGCACCCGGGCCACCGGGACCACCCTGACCGGGACCACCGGCGCCGGGACCACCCGGACGGGCACCCGGACCAGCGGGGCTGGGACGGGCACCCGGACGGGCACCCTGACCGGGACCGCCGGAGGACGGCGGGGTGGACGGACGCGCACCGGGCGTCGGGCGCTGACCGGGCGCGGCCGGCCGCTGGGCGGCGGGACGCTCGGCCGGAGCGCTCGGGGGCGCCTGGAACGCCGGACCGGAGGCCGCCGCGGGAGCGGGGGCAGCCGGAGCCGACGGGGCGGGAGCCTGCGACGGCGCGGGCGCCGACGGGGCGGGTGCACCGGACGGGGCACCGGCCGAGGGCTCCGGGCGCGAGGGCGCCGGAGCGGGGGCCGGGGTCGCCGCCGGACGCGGCGCGGGGGCGGGACCCGGACGGGCACCGCTCGGGACGCGCGGACCCGGCTTCACCGCCGGACCCGGTCGGGCGGCAGCGCTCGCGCCGCCCTCGTTGGGGAACTTGTCCTTCAGCCGCCGGATGACCGGCGGTTCGACGGTCGAGCTCGCGGAACGCACGAACTCACCCATCTCCTTGAGCGTGGCCAGCACGACCTTGCTCTCGACTCCGAACTCCTTGGCGAGCTCGTAGACCCGGACCTTCGCCACATCTCTCCTGTCTCGGTCCGGGCTCGTCTCTACCGGGCGCGGACCGTCATCAGTG
Organism: Kineococcus sp. NPDC059986; assembly: GCF_040702905.1. Lineage (NCBI taxonomy): Bacteria > Bacillati > Actinomycetota > Actinomycetes > Kineosporiales > Kineosporiaceae > Kineococcus > Kineococcus sp. NPDC059986. The sequence goes on from NZ_JBFBND010000001.1 coordinate 75,609, forward strand.
GGGGGGATTCATCGCTGGAGACTCATCGGGTGCTCATCAGCTGTTCGACCCGCTCTCATCGGTGGTGGTGGACACGACGGCCCCGGACGGGGACGAGTCCAGGAAGGACCGTACTCCCGAGGCGTCGAGGGGAGCCGGACGGCGCAACGCACGGGACCAGGCCCGGCGCTTGTCCGCCAGCTCCAGGCACGCGCTGCTGTCGTGCAGCCACGCGCCCCTGCCGGGGAGCCGGCGCCGCACGTCGACGAGGAGGACTCCCGCCTCGTCCTGTGCGACGACGACTCTCAGCAGCGACGACCGGTCACCCCGGCGGCGGCACCCGACGCACGTGCGCACCGGTCCAGCTGGTGGACGCGGGGCGTGGTCGGACCGCCGGTCGGTAGGACCGGTCGCAGGCAGTGTAACGATGGGGACAGTCTAGCCCTTCCCGCGCAGGGTCGGCGCGACCCTCCAACGGGCGGGCCGCGCGGCCCTGGTCCCGCCGGGCCGCGGGGCCGGTCCCGGGACTACGCGTCCGGCTGGGCGTCGGGCTGGGCGTCGGGCTCGGCGTCCGCCTGCGTGTCGGGCCGGATGTCGATGCGCCAGCCCGTGAGCTTCGCTGCGAGCCGGGCGTTCTGGCCCTCCTTGCCGATGGCCAGCGACAGCTGGTAGTCCGGCACGACGACGCGGGCCGAGCGCGCGGCGAGGTCGACGACCTCCACCGACGTGACCCGGGCCGGCGAGAGGGCGTTGGCCACGAAGCGGGCGGGGTCCTCGCTGAAGTCGACGATGTCGATCTTCTCCCCCCGCAGCTCGGCCATGACGGCACGCACGCGCTGGCCCATCGGACCGATGCACGCGCCCTTGGCGTTGATCCCGGAGCGCGTGGCGTGCACGGCCATCTTCGAGCGGTGGCCGGCCTCGCGGGACAGCGCGTTGATCTGCACGGTGCCGTCGGCGATCTCGGGGACCTCCAGCGCGAAGAGCTTGCGCACCAGCTGCGGGTGCGAGCGGCTCAGCACGACCTGGGGACCCTTGGGGCCCTTCTTGACGCTCACGACGAAGCAGCGCAGCCGCGACCCGTGCTCGTACTTCTCCCCCGGCACCTGCTCGGCGGGGGGCAGGATGCCCTCCAGGGCGCCGAGGTCGACCTGCACGATGCGCGGGTCCCGGCCCTGCTGGACGACGCCGGAGACGATCTCGCCCTCGGTGCCGGCGTACTCGCCGAGCACGGCGTCGTCCTCGGCGTCACGCAGGCGCTGCAGGATGACCTGGCGCGCGGTGGTCGCCGCGATGCGACCGAAACCGGTCGGGGTGTCGTCGAACTCCCCGACGACGGTCCCCTCCTCGTCGCGCTCCTTGGCCAGGACCCGCACCTCACCGGTGCCGCGGTCGAGCTCGATGCGCGCGTCGGGGTGCGCCTTGTGGTCGGTGTGCTCGGTGCGGTGGTAGGCCACGAGCAGCGCCTGCTCGATCGCCCGCACGAGCGTCTCGAAGGGGATCTCGCGGTCCCGCTCCAGCATCCGCAGGGCGGCCATGTCGATGTTCACTGCTCGTCCTCGTCCTCGTCCAGCTCGTCGTCGTCCAGGTCGTCCAGGTCGTCCGCGGTCAGGTCGTCCGGGTCGTCCAGCTCGTCCGCGCGCCGGAACTCCACCTGCACCTCACCGCGCACCAGGTCGGCCCAGGCGAGGTCGTGCGGTGCGCCCACGTCCTTGGCCCGCGGCGGCCGGCCCTTGACCATCTGCGGCTCCCCCGTCCCGTGGACGCCCTCGTCGTCGACGGCGACGACGCGGACGAGCACGGAGGAGGAGTCGGCCAGCACGGCCCGCACGAGGCGGCCGCGGGCCCGGGCCCAGTGCCGCCGGGTGGTCAGCGGACGGTCGACACCCGGCGAGGTCACCTCGAGCGTGTACGGGGTCTGCCCCAGCACCCCGGCGTCGTCGAGGGCCTGCGAGACGGCGGTGGACGCGGTGGCGACGAGGTCGAGGTCGAGGTCGCCGGGTTCGTCCCCGGCGCCGTCGACGACGACGCGCACGACGTGGCGCCGGCCGGCGGTGCTCACGTCGACGTCGTCGAGGACGAGAGCCTCACCCACCTCCGAGCCGGGGGCGAAGACGGGAGCCAGGGCCCTCCGGACGGTCTCCTCCAGCGTCGCCACGACCGCCCCTCCCTGCTCTCGAGTTGTCCTGACGGCCGCACCGGATCCCGGCGCGGGCACGACGGGACAGCTTAGACGCTGACGGACCCCCCTCCCGCCGCGCGGCGGACGCCGCCCCACCTGGCACGATCGTCGACCGTGCCGCCCGAGCCCCGCCCGCCCGCCACCGCCCCCGGCCGCTCGCCGCGGCCGATGCGCCGTGCGGTGCTGGGGTCGCTGGCCGCCCTGGGACTGGCACCGGTGCTCGGCGCGTGCGGGGTCCGCTGGGTGGTCGGGGACGAACCGACCCCCACGCCCGAGCGCGGTCCGGACGACGTGGCGCGCGAGGCCGCCGTCGCGGACGCCCTCGCGCTGCTGGCGGTCCTCGACCCGGCGGCGACGGGTCCCGCCCCCCTGCAGGCCGTCGCCGCCCACGCGGCGCAGGTCTGCCGCGCCCACCTCCTCGCCCTGGGGGCCGGCCCCTCGGCCAGCCCCTCGGTGAGCCCCTCGGTGAGCCCCTCGGTGAGCCCCTCGGTGAGCCCCTCGGTGAGCCCCTCGGTGAGCCCCCCGTCAGGCCCGGGCACGGCGCAGGAGGTGACGGACCGGCTGACGCAGGCCAGCGCCGCGGCCGTCGCCGAGCTCACCCCCGCGACCGGGCGGGCGCCGGGCGCCGGCACGGCCCGCCTGCTCACCGCGCTCGCGGCGTCCCGGGCGGTGCTCGCCGACACGGTCGCCGTGGCGACGGGCGCGGTCGTGCGGCCCGAGGACACGACGAGCGCCGGCGGGGACGCGGGGGCCACCCCGGACGTCGGCCCCACCCCCTCCGCCACCGCCACTCCCACGGACACCCCTACGGACACCGCCACGGCCAGCGGCTCCTCGGCCCGGGTCCAGGCCTTGCAGGCCGCCCTCGCCGGTGAGCACGCCACGGTCTACGCCTACGGCCTCGTCGTGGCCCGGCTCACGTCCCCGCGCCGGGAGGAGGCGCTCGGCGACCTCGCCGCGCACCGCGTCGCCCGGGACGACCTCGTCGACGAGCTCACGGCGCTGCGCGTCACCCCCGTGGAAGCGCTGGCGGGGTACGACGTCGCCGCCCCCACGGCGCAGGCGGCCCTCGCGCTCGCGGCCGCCGTCGAGGACCGCACGACGACGCTGCGCGTGGACCTCGTCCCGACCGCCGGGACCGACCGGGCGGCCACGGCGCGGCGCGCGGTCACCGCGGCCCGGTCGGCGCACCGGTGGGGGTCGACGGTCGTCGCGTTCCCGGGCGCCCCGTGGCTCGGCGAGGACGGCCGCCCCCTCGCGACGAGCAGCCCCACCCCGTCCGCGACCCCCTGACCGCCCTCCCGCGCGCGGCTGGGAGACTGCGCGCGAGATGAGCAGCGCACCCCCGCCCCCGGCCGACCGGCGCCCCCGCGCGACCGACGCGCCGCTGCGGATCATGACGTGGAACGTGTGGTGGCGGTTCGGGGACTGGCGCGCCCGCCGGGAGGCGGTGCTCGCGGTCCTGCGCGCGGAGCAGCCGGACGTCGTGGGCCTGCAGGAGGTCTGGGCCGACGACGACGAGAACCTCGCCGAGTGGCTCGCCGAACGCCTGGGGTTCCACGCCGCGTGGTCCCCCTCCCCCGCCCCCGACCGCTGGCGGCGCCGGTTGCGCCAGCACGGGGACGAGTCGGCCGAGTCCCTGCAGTTCGGCAACGCCGTCCTGAGCCGCTGGCCGTTCCTTCGCACCGACGTCCTCGAACTGCCCGCGGGCGGGCACGAGGACGAGGGCCGCACGGCGTTGCAGGTGCTCGTGGACGCACCGCGCCGGCCGCTGCCGTTCACGACGACGCACCTGAACTCCTCGCCGGCCGAGTCGGCCGTCCGGGTGGCGCAGGTGCGCGAGCTGGTCCCCTTCGTCGCGCGGACGCGGGCCAAGGGCACCCACTACCCGCCCGTGCTGACGGGCGACTTCAACGCGGTGGCCGAGTCCGACGAGCTGCGGCTGTGCCACGGCTACCTCACGGCCGGCCCCGTCCCGGGGTTCGTCCTCGTCGACTCCTGGCGCTTCGCCGACCCGGCCGACCCCGGGTTCACGTGGGACCGGCGCAACCCGTTCGTGGCGCGCATCCACCAGCCCGACGCCCGGATCGACCACGTCCTCGTGGGGCTGGCGCCGTTCACGGGTGAGGGGTCCGTCCTCGACGTGCGGCGCGTCGCCGTCGACCCCGTCGACGGGGTGTGGGCCAGCGACCACACGGCCGTCCTCGTGGACCTGCAGGCCTGAGGCCCTGGCCCTCAGCCGGCGACCGCGCGGCAGGCCAGGTGCAGCGCGAGCCGCTGGTCGCGGTCGGTGAGGTCCACCTCGAGCAGCTGCTGCACGCGCGCGATCCGCGCCGCGACGGTGTTGCGGTGCACCCCCAGGACGGCGGCCGTCTGCACGAGCGAGCTCTCCTGGTCCAGGTAGGCCGTCAGCGTCGTCACGAGGTCGGACTCGGGCGGGCCGAGCGGTTCGAGCAGGCTGCGCGCGGCCGGCGGGAACGTGCCCGTGCGGGTCCACGCCAGCAGCGTCTGCGCGACCCCGAGCTGGTCGACGTGCAGGAAGCAGCCCTGCTCGGTGCGACCGGCCGCCAGACCCGCCGCGTCCGTGGCCTCGGCGAGCGACCGGGCCACACCCCCGGGGCCGGCGTGCGGGCGCCCGACCCCCGTCCAGCAGCGCAGGTGCCGGCGCAGCGTCCGGTGCACCTGCCGCAGGTCCTCGGCCAGGGCCCGGACGGTCTCCGCGCCGGGCGGGCGCGGCAGGGTGATCCAGGCGCTCCAGCCGTCCCCGTGCTCCACGACGACGGGCGCGAGGCCGCCGTCGGCGAAGACGGCCGCCACCTCGTCGCGCGACCCGGCGGTGTCGGTCGTGGCCGGGGTGCCGATGCGCACGCCGACGTGCCAGCCGTCCAACGCCCACCCGGCCCCCGCGGCGCGGCGGCGCAGCTCGGCGTCCGGTCCCTCGCCCGCGGCGAGGACGTCGGTCAGCAGCGCCGCCCGGGCCCGGGCGTCCCGCTCCAGCCCCAACCGGTCGACACCGAGGCGGCCGGCGAGGCCGGCGGCCGCCACGGCCAGGCAGTCGGCCACCGCGTCCACGTCCGCCCACGCGGGGGCGGCCCCGGCGAACCAGCGCTGCGCGGCCCGCACGCCGGGCAGGAGCACGGGGTGGGCCACGAGCGTGCCGCCCCCCTCGGCGGCCGCCACCGGGACGCGCTGGGGAACCGGCTCGCCGGTGCGCAGGCCTGCGGCCGGGACCGCGACGGACCCCGCGTGCAGGACGGCGCCCCGGCCGTCGAGCAGGGCCACGGGCACGTCGAGGAGGCGGCCGAGCAGGCGCACGAGCCCGCGTCCGTCGACCCCGCTGCCCGCGGCGACGGCGGCGGAGACGGCGCGCGTCGCCCGGGCGCGTTCGACGTCGGGCGCGGCGAGGACGACGGCCGCCTCCAGCGCCCGTTGCAGGACGGGTTCGTCGGCCAGCAGGAGCGCCACCCCCAGCCGCGAGCACAGCAACCGGGTCGCCCCCGAGGGCTGGGCGGTCGCGGGCAGGAGCACGGCGACGACCCCCGCGTCCGCCGCGCGGCGCAGCTGCGCCTCCAGCCGCCAGGCGTCGGCGGCCGCGATCCCCACCGACCCCGTCAGGCACAGCAGCGTGCCCGGGCCGGCGTCGGGGACGACGGTGGCGCCCGCGCCGTCGGCGAGGACCACGGACGTGGGGGCCGGGCCGTCCAGGGGCCCGGCGACGTGCCGCACGCCGTCGCGCCAGCCCGGCAGGTGCAGCAGGGCGGGCAGACCCGGTGCGCTCACGGGTGGGCCTCGGCGGCCGAGACGGGGTCGACGAGGACGGGGTCGACGTCGTAGCCGAAGGCGCGGGGCCCGACGGCGCACAGCCGCGCGGGGTCGCGCCAGAACGCGGGGGCGTCCAGGCGCAGGACCACGACGTCGTCCCCGCGCCGGACGCGGTCGCAGGAGACCGGCCGCGCGGCCCGGCGGTCCAGGACGGCGAGGACGTCGGGCGTCGTGGCCACGAGGTCGCCGTCGGCCAGGGCGAGGAGGTACTCGTTCTCCATCTCCAGCCGCAGCAGCGTGCTCGTCCCCCGGTCGCGCACGACGAGGCTCCCGCGGCCGAACCCCCCACCGAACCCGCCGCCGGCCCCGCGGTGCCGGACGACCTCCAGGACGCGCCCCGCCGCGAGCACCTCCCCGTCCGCGGCCCGGGCCAGGGCCGCCGGTGCGGGGGCGTCGGGCAGGGCCAGCAGCCGGCGGCCGACGTCGAGGACCCGGCGGGTCGTGCCCGCCAGCGCGTGCTCGAGCAGCTCGCGCACGGGCCGCGGCGCGACCGCCAGCGCGGCCCACCCACCGCCGCCGGCCAGGACGCTGCGGACGCTGCGCTCGGTCGTCACGGCGTCCCCACCGTCGACGACGACGACCTGCCCCCCGGGCAGCGCGAGGGCGAGAGGGGTGATGTCGGAGCCGGCGACGGCGAGGGAGAACTGGTCCAGCCGGGGCAGCGCGCGGCCGCACAGGTCGAGGTCGACGACCGGGAGGGCGCCGTCCGGTCCGGCACCGGCCAGCGCCGTCACGAGCGCCGTGGCCGCGTTGAGCCCGGCCGCCTCGATGCTCGCCAGCGCCCCGGCCCGCAGGCCCGTCCAGCGCTCGGCGGCCGCCAGGGCGCGGGCGAACTCCCCGCCGCCGGGCAGCTGCTCGGTGAAGACGACCGTCGCCCCGACCATCCCGACGGCGGCCACGAGGAGGTCGGGGTCGACGGCGGCCGGGTCGAGGAGGTCCACGGCCCCGCCGCGCAGGAGCCGGGAGACGAGGACGCCGCCGGCGCGCGCGTCACCCCCGCCCCCGGAACCCAGCACCTCGGCGCCCCGCACGAGGGCGGGGACGTCGGCGGCGGTGAGCTCCACGGCGGCGATCCTGCCGCACCCGCGCTCAGGCAGGTGCGAGCGAGGGGCCCGGCACGAGCTGCTCCACGGGCGTGAAGTCGCGGTCCAGACCGAACGCGCGCGGCCCGAACACCGCGAGGGCCTCGGGGGTGCGCATGATCGGGGGCGTCGAGATGGCGACGACGACGACCCGCTGGCCCCAGCGCATCCCCTCGGTCGTGATGGGTTCTCCCGTCTGCTCGTCCAGGACGCAGATGAGGTCGGGCACGACGCACACGACCTCGCCGTCGAGCACCGCGACGAGGTGCTCGTTCTGGAACGACAACCGCAGGTGCGAACCGTCGTGCCCGCGCAGGTCGGCGTGCCCACGGGCGAAACCGCCCGTCGTGCGGCGTTCGACGTCGCCGACCTTCCCGGTGAACAGCGTCCGGACGTTCTCGTAGACGGTCGTGGCGAAGAACTCCGCGAGGGCGTCGACGGGGGCGCTGTGGCTCTCGCGGGCCTCGCGGATCGCTCGACCGGCGCCCAGCGACATCGACATCGTGTGCGGGATCGCGGTGCGGCGGACGTCGGCACCCGTCATGGAGTACTCCGCGATGAGGGCGGCCCCGCCGAACTGGATCGCGATGGCGCGCGAGCAGCGTTCCATCCGGACGTCGTCCGTCCCGGTGTCGATGAGCACCGTCTCCTCGCGGTCGCTGGCCACGACCATGGGGGAACCGGACACGCCGTAGACGCTGAACGTCTCCATCTGCAGTTCCGGGAACGCCCGGCCCATGCCGTCGGCGTCGACGACGGGCAACCCCGTCCGGGCGCCGACGAGCAGCGGCATCATCGAGTTGATGCCGCCGCACTCGATGGGCATCGTCGCCTCGGCGCGGCGGCCGAGGTGGGACTCCAGGCGCCGCAGCGCCACGACGGCCTCGGTGCCGCGCGGGATCTTCTCGACCATGACGGTGGGCGCACCCATCATGGCGGTCGGCACGACGAACGCCTCGTCGGGCAGTTCCGCCTCGTCCTGGGGGTCGAGCACGGTGATCGGGCCGTTCTCCCGGATCGCCTGCTGGACCAGCAACCGGCCGATGTACGGGTCGCCGCCACCGCCGGTGCCGAGCAGGGCGGCGCCCCGCGCGAGGTCGGGCAGCAGGGTCTCGTCGAGGATCCAGCTCACGGGTGCGCCTCCGTCGGGGTCAGCAGCGGTCCGGGGTCGGGGGGTTCGGGGCTCACGCGGACGGGGTCGCCCTCGTAGCCGAAGACCCGGGGACCGGCCAGGGCCAGTCCGGCCGGGCTGTGCCAGCGCTCGTCGCACGGCGCCGCGACCACCGTGACCCGGTGGCCGAACCGCAGCCCCTCGGTGCGCACGGCCTCCCCGGTCTGGGTGTCGAGGGCGCAGATGAGGTCCGGGACGGTCGAGACCGTGCGACCGTCGCGGACGGCGACGAGGAACTCGTTCTGGAACTCCAGCAGCAGGTCGGACCCGGCGTCCGCACCGGTGCCGTCGAGGCGCGCCTCACCGCGGGCGAAACCCGTCGTCGTGCGGCGGGCCACGTCGGTCACCTTGCCGGTGAACAGGACCGTCCCGCCGAGCAGGTCGGCGACGGCCTCGGCCGGGGCACCGCTGGTGCGCGCCTGCGTGAGCGTGCGACCGATGCGGGCGGCCAGCGACAGGGTCCCCGGGACGAGGGACCGCCGGGCCTGCGCACCGGTCATCCAGTAGTTGCTGATCATCGCCGAGCAGCCCATGTCGATGGTCACCGACCGCGCGAAGCGTTCAGCCCAGCGGTTGTCGACGGTGTCCAGGACCCCGGAGTTCCCCTTCTCGTCGACGATGGACATGGGCGTGCCGCGGATGCCGTAGACGGTCGGCAGGACCATCTGCAGTTCCGGGAACGCCCGGCCCATGCCGTCGGCGTCCAGCAGCGGCAGCCCGAGTTCGGCGGCCGCGACGAACGGGATGAGGGAGTTCACGCCCCCGGCCTCGATGCAGGCCAGGTGCGTCACCTCGAGCCCGAGGTGGTCGGTGAGGACGCGGATCGCCCGACCGACCTGGTCGGCCGACGGCAGCTTCTCGACCATGACGGTCGGTGCGCCCATCATCGCGACGGGCAGGACGACCGCGTCGTCGGGCAGGTCCGCCAGGGGGGCCAGCTCGACGGGTCCGTGCGCGCGCACCGCCGCCCCGGCGAGCAGCCCGCCGATGTGCGGGTCGCCGCCGCCCCCGGTGCCGAGGACCGCTGCGCCCCGGCCGATGTCGGCGAGGTCCTCGATCCCGACCCGGGTCCTGGTGGCGGTGCCACCGAGCGCGTCAGGCATGCACGGCCTCCCGGCGGGCCGGCGCGAGCTGCAGGTCCCCGACGGCCTTGACGCGGATGCGCGTCGCGCCCCCGGGCAGGTACGGCAGCGGCACCTCGTCGACCTCGAGCACCTCGACCGTGCGGGGGTCCGCACCGGCGGCGACGGCGCGTTCGGCGGCCTCGGCGCGGGCGGTGTCGAGCACCTCGGTGCGCTTGCCGGGTTCGATGGAGAACACCCGGTCGACCTCGCCGCCGACCTGGGCGATGGCGGCGCCGATGGCGTTGGCGACGGCGAAGTTCTCCGGCCGCAGCACCTCCCCGGCGCCGGCGAGGCGGTCGGGCAGCAGGACCGAACCGCCGCCGACGGCGACGACGGGCAGCGGCTGCGCGGAGGTGCGCATGCGGTCCACCGCGTCGGCGACGTCGACCGCGATGCGGTCCAGGGCCGCGCGGACGAGGGCTGGGTCGAGGTGCGCGACGAGGGAGGCGTCGCCGATGTCGGCGCGTCCCGCCGCGACGGCGATGTCGGTGGCCGTCAGCGTCGACCCGCCGAACACGAGGGCCTGCTCGACGAGCCGGAACCCCACCGAGTCCGGCCCCACCCGGACGTCGGACCCGCCGCCACGGACGAGCGACCCGCCGCCGATGCCGATGGACAGCACGTCGGGCATCCGGAAGTTGGTGCGGATCCCGGCCACGCTCACCTCGGTCGTGGCCTCGCGCGGGAAACCCCGCTGCAGGACGCCGACGTCGGACGTCGTCCCGCCGACGTCCACGACCGCGCACGTGTGCACACCGGACAGGACGGCCGCCCCGCGCATGGAGTTCGTCGGTCCCGACGCGAACGTCGACACCGGGTAGCGGCGGGCGTGCTCGACGTCGAGGAGGGTGCCGTCGTTGGAGCTGAGGTAGATCGGGGCGTCGATCCCGGCCCCGGCGACCGAGGCCCGCAACCCGTCGACGATCCCGCTCGCGAGTTCGCGCAGGGCCGCGTTGACGACGGTGGCGTTCTCCCGCTCCAGCAACCCGATCCGCCCGATCTCGTGCGACAGCGAGATCGCGACGTGGGGCAGTTCGGCGGCCAGGACCTCGGCCGCGCGGAGCTCGAACTCGGTGTTGACGGGCGAGAACACCGAGGTGATGGCGACGCTGCGGACCCCGTGCGCGGCCATGTCCGCCGCGTGCCGGCGCAGTTCGTCCTCGTCGAGGTCGGAGATCGTCCGGCCGTCGAACTCGTGCCCGCCGTGGGCGAGGTAGGCGCGCCCGGAGACGGCCTGCACGAGGCGTTCGGGCCAGTCCACCATGGGCGGCAGCGAGGCCGTGGCGGGCAGGCCGAGGCGCAGGGCCGCGGTCGGGGCGAGCCGGCGGGCCTCGACGAGGGCGTTGATGAAGTGCGTCGTGCCGATCATCACGGCCCGCACCCCGGCGGGGTCGAAGGCCCGCTGGGCCTGCAGACCGGACAGGGCCGCGACGATCCCGCCCGAGACGTCCGCGCTCGTCGAGCACTTCACGGCCGCGAGGACCGAACCGTCGTCGTCGAGCAGGACCGCGTCCGTGTTGGTGCCGCCGACGTCGATGCCGATGCGCATGGGGGGTTTCCTCTCGGTGCTGCGGGGGTGCTGCGGGGTGTCGGTCAGGCGGTCGCGGGGGTGGTGGTGGCGGGGGCCGGTTCCACGACCTCGCCGTCGGTGGTGCGACTCGTCCCCACCTCGCGCAGCAGGCCCGTGCGGCCGGCGACGACGTAGAGGACGAAGGCGATGACGAGGGAGTTCACCGAACCGAGGCCGACGTGCACGAAGTACCCGAACAGCGAGGCCACGGCCCACACGAGGAGCGTCGCGGGGACCCACGTCGGGGAGCTCTCCGGCACGGCGTCGGCGTCGGCGCGCGAGGACTCCAGGACCCCGCGCCACTTCTTCACGACGAAGTACTCGGCGACCATGATCCCGGCGATGGGCGGGAAGACGACGCCCAGGACGATGAGGAACCCGGTGAGCTGGCCGAGGATGCCGAAGGCGGCGAGCAGGCTGCCGACGACGCCGATGACGGCGGTGGTGACGGCCCGGTTGACGCGGCGGCCGGTGACGGTGCCGATGAAGTTCACGACGCCGAGGCCGGAGGAGTAGAGGTTCCAGTCGTTGATCTTCACGGTGCCGAGCAGGACGACGAGGACGGCGACCCAGCCCACGGAGGACGTGAGGATCGTCGTGATCTCGCTCGAGCCGACGGCGTGCGCGAGCAGCACCCCGGACATCCCGATGACGTACTCCCCCAGCGTGAAGCCGACGACGGTCTGCTTGACGACGTCCGCGCTGGTCCGGTTGAAGCGCGTCATGTCGGGGGTGATGACGGCGCCGACGATGAACCCGCCGGCCACGAGCGTGGTCCCGGTGGCCAGGCTGATGGGTTCCCCCGGCGGCGGGGTGGACATGAGCGCGCCGACGTCGCTCTTGGACAGCTCGGCGATGATCGCCCAGCCGACGAGGACGAGGAACGCCGGGACCGTGACGTACGCGGTCCAGGCCATCGACCCGAACCCGAAGATGCAGATGGCGGTCACGACGAGGCCGAAGAGGATCGACCAGCCCCACGCGGGCAGGCCGCCGAGGCTGCTGGCCAGCCCCTGGGCGGAGACGGCGGACTGGATGCCGAACCAGCCGATGAGGCTGATGCCGATGGCCAGGCCGATGAGGGCGGAGCCGCCGCGGCCGAAGCCGAGCCAGCGCGCCACCATCGAGGTGGACATGCCTTCGCGGGCGCCGATGATGCCGACGAAGATCGAGACGACCTCGAGGATGACGGCGCCGAAGGTGAAGGCCCAGAACGCGGTCCAGAAGCTCATGCCGAACCCGAGCGTGGCGCCGAGGAGGAACTGGCTGAGGGCCGAGACCTGGCCGAAGCGCTGGATGGCGACCGACCACCACGTGTACCGGGCGGTCTGGGGCACGCGACCGAGCGCGTGGTCGTCGGCGGTGTGTCCTGCTGCACCTGACATGGGGGGCTCCCGAGGTCCGGAGGGGCGGGGAGGGCGGGTTGGGAGGGACGCTAGGCGCGTCGCCCCCGGGCCGTCACGGGGCGGACGGCCCAGGTGGAGCCGCCGGGGTGTGCGCATCGCACACCCCGACGGCGGGCGGGATCAGACCCGTTCCCCCACGGCGGCGTCCGTGGCCTCGAAGGAGACCGAGCGTCCCGCGCGGTGCAGGAACAGCAGCACGACGCCGCCGACGGCGAGCCACACGAGACCGCCGACCTTGGCGTGCACGTCGGCGTTCCACAGCACGTACCCGATGATCGCGAACCCGACGAGCGGCACGACGAGGTGGACGCCGTAGGTCTTCTGCCGCCGCTTCAGCAGGTGGTGCGAGACGACCGAGACGTGCAGGAGCAGGAACGACGTCAGCGCCCCGAAGTTGCAGAGCGAGGCGAGCAGGTTGATCTGCCCGACGAAGAACAGACCGAGGACGAGGCTGAGCCCGGCCACGAGCAGGATGGCGCGCTGCGGCACCTGCCGGACGGGGTCGACGCGACGCAGGAACTGGGGCAGCTGGCGGTCGCGGGCCATCGAGAACAGCAGCCGGGACGTGGCGGCCTGGGCCACCAGGGAGTTCGCGATGGCCGCCCCCACGGCGACGGAGATCGCGATGACGACCTGCAGCCACGGGCCCGCGATGGTCCGGGCGATGTCGTAGAAGGCGTTGTTCGAGGCGTCCGCGTCCGGGAACGCCGTGATCCCGGGGACCAGCAGCGAGGCGAGCCACGTCTGGAGCACGAAGAGGAACGCGACGACGACGAGGGCGAGCAGGGTGGCCCGGCCCACGACGCGGTTCCCACCCGTCGTCTCCTCCGACATGGTGGAGATCGCGTCGAACCCCAGGAACGACAGCACCGCGACGCTGAGCGCCGTGAACACCAACGGGGTGGAGAACTCCGCGGGGTTGTAGAAGGGCAACGTCGACCAGTGCGCCCCGCCCACCCCGCGGGAGATCGCCGACACGGCGAGGACGACGAACACCACGAGGACGGCGAGCTGCGCCACGAGGAACACCATGTTGGCGCGGTTCGTCGTCTCGACGCCGCGCAGGTTCACGACGGTGTTGAGCAGGACGAACCCGACGATCCAGACCTGCTGCGGGACGCCGGGGACGACCGAGGCCATGGCGTTGGCGCCGATGACGTAGAGCAGCGTCGGGACGAGCAGGTAGTCGAGCAGGATCGCCCAGCCGGCGAGGAACCCGACCGGCGGGGCGATGCCGCGGCCGGCGTAGGCGTAGACCGACCCGGCGACGGGGAACGCGCGGGACATCTGCTGGTAGCTGACGGCCGTGAACACCATGGCCACGAACCCGATGAGGTACGTCAGCGGCACCATGCCGTGGGAGGCGTCGAACACCCCACCGAAGATCGAGAACGGCGCGATCGGGACCATGAAGACCATGCCGTAGACGACGAGGTGGCGCAGCTTCAGCCCGCGCTTGAGCTCCTGCGCGTAGCCGAACTCGGACAGCTCGGCCGCACCGGACGGTGTGCTCATCGGACGACTCCTGCGGGGAGGGGGGCGCCGGCCAGGAAGGCGTCGACGACGTCGAGGTACAGCTGCGGTTCCTCGACGTGGGGCATGTGGCTGGACTCCTCGAACCGGACCCAGGTGGCCCCCGGGACGCGCTCGACGTACGGGGCGACGCACTCGTCGGTCGCCTCGTCGTACCGGCCGTTGAGGACGAGGGTGCGGGCCTGCACCCGCGGCAGCCGGTCCTCGATCGTCCAGCCGGTGTTGGTGCCGGTGACGTGGAACTCCGTGGGGCCGTTCATGGTGTGGTAGACGGTCGGGTCCTCGTCGATCCAGGCGAACGTCCGCGCCACGTCCGCGGGCATCGGCTGCACGCGGCAGACGTGCCGGGCGTAGAACTGCGCGGTCGCGGCCTGGTAGTCGGGGTGGTCGAGAGTGCCGTCGGCCTCGTGGAGGTCCAGGGCGGTGCGGACGTCGGCGGGCAGGTCGGCGCGCAGGGCCAGGGCGGCGCGGGACCAGGTGTCCATCGAGGCCGGCGAGTTCGCGATGACGAGGGAGCGCAGCCCGGCCGGTCGCAGGACGGCGTGCTCGGCCGCGAGCATGCCGCCCCAGGACTGTCCGAGGAGGTCGTACTCGTCGGCGATGCCGAGCCCGGCCAGGACGGAGTCCAGCTGCGCGAGGAAGAGCTGCGGGGTCCAGGACGCGGGGTCGGCGTCGGGCAGGTGCGTCGAGCGGCCGTTGCCGAGCTGGTCGTAGTGGACGACGGGGATCCCGCGCTCGGCGAGGTCCGCGAGCGCCAGCAGGTAGTCCATGGTGCAGCCGGGGCCGCCGTGCAGGACGACGAGCGGGCGGCGGGTGGCAGCGCGGAGGTCGCCGGTGACGCGGACGGCGGTCGAGTGCTCACCGAACGGGAGCGTGAGCTCGCGCACGGGGGCAGAGCTGGTCGTGGAGGGCATGGCGACGAGCGTGCCGACTGAATGGTCAATGGACAAGACCATTAACCAGAACGTAACGCGAGGCGAGCCTGCGATGATCGGCCCATGCCGAGCGACCGAGGAGGACCCGTCCTCGCCCCGGCCCGGCCGCGCACGAGCGTCGAGGCCGTCGTCGACCGCCTCATCACCGCCATCGCGGTCCGCGACTTCGCCCCCGGGGAACGGCTGCCCGCCCAGCGCGAGCTCGCGGAACTGCTCGGCGTCAGCCGTCCCACCCTGCGCGCCGCCCTCGACGAGCTGACCCGCGCCGGCTTCGTCGCCACGAGCCGGGGCCGCGCGGGCGGCACCTGGGTGCTGGAGGGCAGCGACGAGCGGACCGCCGGGGCCGTCGCACGGACGCTGCGGCCGAGCTGGTCCGAGCTCGAGGAGTCCTTCGACCTGCGCCGCCTCGTCGAGGCGACCATCGCCCGCACGGCCGCGCAGCGGCACACCGCCCACGACGCCGAGCGGCTGCGCGCGGCCCTGGCCGCCTACGTCGACGCCGCGGGCGACCCCGACACCTCCCGGCGCACCGACGCGGCCCTGCACGACGCCGTGTGCGCCGCCGCGCACAACTCGCAGCTCGCCCGGCTCAGCCGCGAGCTGCTCGCCCGCGTGAACCTCGGCCTCGTCTGGGAACCGTTCACGCGCGCCGACTACGAGCGCGCGCTCCCCGAGCACGCCGCGCTCGTCGAGGCCGTCCTGGCCCGGGACGCGGAACGCGCGGGTGCCGTGGCGCACGAGCACTTCGGCATCACCGAGGACCGGATCCGGGCCGCCGTGGGCCCGTCCCCGGTCGAGGGTCCCGACGACGTGCAGGACGGGACCGGGAGCGCGACCATGCTCGCGTGAGCAGCGACGCGTCCCCGACCCCCCGCCGCAGCGGCGCCCTGACCGGCCACGGCACGTCCGACACCCTCCGGCAGGGCGTGGTCGCGGCCAGCGCCGTCCTCGGGATCGTCGGCGCCACCGTCGGCTCGGGCGCGTTCGGCGGGACGCCCATCGCCTCGGCGGCCGGGGGTGCGCTCAGCGCGGACTCCACGCTCGTCGCCCCGGGCGGGCCCGCGTTCGCGATCTGGTCCGTGATCTACACCGGGCTCGCGGGACTGGCCGTCTGGCAGGCACTCCCGGCGCAGCGCGAGGACCGGCGCCAGCGCGCGACGGGCTGGTGGACGGCGGCATCGCTCGTCCTCAACGCCGTCTGGATCGGCAGCGTGCAGCTGGGGTCGGTGTGGCTGTCCGTCGTCGTCATCACCGTGCTGCTGCTCGTGCTCGTGAAGACGTTCGGGACGCTGCTCGCCGACCGTCCCCGCACCCGCGTCGAGGCCGTCCTCGTCGACGGCAGCATCGGGCTGTACCTCGGCTGGGTCTCCATCGCGACGGTCGCGAACGTCGCCGCGGCCCTGCGCAGCAGTGGGCTGACGAGCGGGGAGACGGGCTGGGCCGTCGGTGTCCTCGCCGTGGCGAGCGGTGTCGGGGTGTTCACGGCCGTGCGCAGCCGCGGCCGCCTCGCCTACGGCGCCGGGCTGGCCTGGGGGCTGGGGTGGGTCGCGGCCGCCCGCGGCGGGGTGGAGCAGAACACCTCGACCACGGTGGCCGTGAGCGCGGGGATCGCCGCCGCGGTGGTCGCCGGGACCACCGTGGCGGCGCGCCTGCTCAGCCGCGGACGACGGCTGCGACGCGGCTGACCGCGTCCGCGACCGGCACCTGCTCGGAGTCGCCGCTGCGGCGGTCCTTGAGCTCGACGGTGCCCTCGACGAGGCCCTTGCCGACGACGAGGATCGTCGGGACGCCCACGAGTTCGGCGTCCTTGAACTTCACCCCGGGCGAGACCTTCGGGCGGTCGTCGTAGAGGACGTCGATCCCCTGCGCCACGAGCTCACCGGCGATCCGCTCGGCCTCCTCGAACACGGCCGCGTCCTTGCCGGTGGCGACGACGTGCACGTCGGCCGGCGCGAGCGCGCGCGGCCACACGAGGCCCTTCTCGTCGTGGTTGCCTTCGGCGACGCAGGCCATGGCCCGCGTGACGCCGATGCCGTACGAGCCCATCGTCACGACGATCTGCTTGCCGTTCTCGTCGAGGACCTTGAGGTCGAGCGCCTGCGCGAAGCGGCGGCCGAGGGCGAAGATGTGCGCGATCTCGATCCCGCGGGCGATCTCCAGGGGACCCGAACCGTCGGGTGCCTCGTCCCCGGCCTTGACCTCGGCGGCCTCCACGACACCGTCGGGCGTGAAGTCACGACCGGCGACGAGGTCGTAGACGTGCCGGCCCAGGGCGTCGGCGCCCGTCACCCACGCCGACCCGTCGACGACGCGGGGGTCGACGAGGTAGCGGATGCCGGAGGCGTTCTCCGCACCCAGGACCCCGGGGCCGATGTAGCCCTTGACGAGCGAGGGGTGCTTGGCGAACTCCGCCGCCTCGAAGGGTTCCACCTCGGCCGGCGAGACGGCCGCCTCGAGGCGCTTGAGGTCGACCTCGCGGTCCCCGGGCACGCCGACGGCCAGCGGTTCGCGGGTCCCGTCCGGGTGCTTGAGGACGACGATGACGTTCTTCAGGGTGTCCGCGGCCGTCCAGGGACGGTCGGCGCGCGGGTGCTTCTCGTTGCTGACGGCGACGAGCGTGTCGATGGTCGGGGTGTCGGGGGTGTCCTCGACGTGCGCGGCGGGCAGGCCGTCGAACGGGACCGCCGGGGGCGCCAGCGTCGTGACGGCCTCGACGTTCGCGGCGTACCCACCGGGTGAGCGGACGAACGTGTCCTCCCCGATCGCGGTGGGGTGCAGGAACTCCTCGCTGCGCGAGCCGCCCATGGCGCCCGACACCGCCGAGACGATGACGAAGTCCAGGCCGAGGCGGGCGAAGATCTTGATGTACGCCTCGCGGTGCAGGTCGTAGGACTTCTCCAACCCGGCGTCGTCGACGTCGAAGCTGTACGAGTCCTTCATCGTGAACTCGCGCCCACGCAGGATGCCCGCGCGCGGACGCGCCTCGTCGCGGTACTTCGTCTGGATCTGGTAGAGCGACAGCGGCAGGTCCTTGTACGAGGAGTACAGGTCCTTGACCAGCAGCGTGAACATCTCCTCGTGCGTGGGCGCGAGGAGGTAGTCGGCGCCCTTGCGGTCGCGCAGCTTGAAGATGCCGTCGCCGTAGTCGCTCCAGCGGTTCGTCGCCTCGTACGGTTCGCGGGGCAGCAGCGCCGGGAAGTGGACCTCCTGCGCGCCCGCCGCGTCCATCTCCTCGCGGACGACGTCCTCGACCTTGCGCAGGACCCTCAGTCCCAGCGGCAGCCACGTGTAGATCCCCGGCGCGGCGCGGCGGACGTACCCGGCCCGCACGAGGAGCTTGTGGCTGGCGACCTCGGCCTCGACCGGGTCCTCCCGCAGGGTCCGCAGGAACAGCGTCGACATCCGCATCAGCACGCCCGACAGGCTACCGGCGCCCCCGGACCGTCCTCACCGCGCTCGCCCGCACCGGCCGGGGGGTTGGGGTCAGAACAGGACGGTCGCGAACGACCCGACCTCGCGGAACCCGACGCGGCGGTAGGCGGCGAGGGCGCGGGCGTTGTAGTCGTTGACGTACAACGACACCTGCTGCACGCCGTCGGCGCGGGCGGCCTCGACGACGGCGGCCATCCCGGGTTCGGACAGGCCCTCCCCGCGACGGTGCGGCGGGACCCACACGCCCTGCACCTGCACGACCTTCGGCGAGACGGCGCCGAGCTCGGCCTTGAAGACGACCTCGGGACCGGAGCGGCCGGCGTCGATCCGCACGAAGGACCGGCCGGTGGAGACGAGCTCGGCGATGCGGGCGCGGTAGGCGCCACCGCCGTCCGGCGGGGCGGGCGCATAGCCGATCTCCTCGGTGAACATCGCGACGCAGGCGGGGACGACGAGGTCGAGCTCACGCAGCGTCGCGCGCCGCACGGCGGGGTCGGGACGCACGGACGGTTCGGTGTCGCACACCATGAGCGGCTGGTGGGCGCGCACCTCGCGCGCGCCCCGCCAGGTCGGCTCCAGCCGGCGCCACAGCGCGAGCACCTGCTCGGCGGGACCGACGAGGGAGGAGCAGCGACGGCCTTCGGCACGGGCCGTGGCGGCGAACGCGTCGAGGGCCGCGGGCGTCGCCTCGACGGGGACGAGGTTGGCGCCCGCCCAGCACGCCGAGACGAGCACACCGTCCTCGAACCAGCCCCACACCTGACCGCCGAGGTCGGTGCCGGGACGGGCGAGCAGCCCCAGCAGGCGGGCCGAGACGAAGAGGTTCGCGACGGGATCGCGGTCGCACAGCCGCAACAGGGCCGGGGCGTCGGCGCCGCCGAGCACGCGCAGGGTCCCCGACGCGGCGGAGCCGGGAGCGGCCGAGTTCATCAGGGACACTCCCGCATCCTGCCCGCTCCGACCGTCCCGGTCGAGGCGGACACCCCGGAGCGTCCCGTCAGCCGACCGTCACGGTCGGCGCGCCCGCGGTGCTGTCGTCCTCTGGCTCGCCCATCTCGGCGGCCAGGCGGTTGGCCTCCTCGATGAGCGTCTCGACGATCGCGTGCTCGGGGACGGTCTTGATGACCTCGCCCTTGACGAAGATCTGGCCCTTGCCGTTGCCGCTGGCGACACCGAGGTCGGCCTCGCGGGCCTCCCCCGGACCGTTGACGACGCAGCCCATGACCGCGACGCGCAGCGGGACGGTCAGACCCTCCAGGCCCTCGGTGACGGCGTCGGCGAGGGAGTAGACGTCGACCTGCGCGCGCCCGCAGGACGGGCAGGACACGATCTCCAGCTTGCGCGGACGCAGGTTGAGCGACTGCAGGATCTGGATGCCGACCTTGACCTCCTCGACCGGTGGCGCGGACAGCGACACGCGGATGGTGTCGCCGATGCCCTTGCTCAGCAGCGCGCCGAACGCGGTCGCGGACTTGATCGTCCCCTGGAACGCCGGTCCGGCCTCGGTGACGCCGAGGTGCAACGGCCAGTCGCCGCGCTCGGCGAGGAGCTCGTAGGCGCGGACCATGATGACGGGGTCGTTGTGCTTGACCGAGATCTTGAAGTCGTGGAAGTCGTGCTCCTCGAAGAGCGAGGCCTCCCAGACGGCCGACTCGACGAGG
The DNA here is from genome assembly GCF_040702905.1 of Kineococcus sp. NPDC059986. Taxonomy (NCBI): domain Bacteria; kingdom Bacillati; phylum Actinomycetota; class Actinomycetes; order Kineosporiales; family Kineosporiaceae; genus Kineococcus; species Kineococcus sp. NPDC059986. Next base: position 95,506 of record NZ_JBFBND010000001.1, read on the forward strand.
GCCTCCGGCGTCGCCTTCCCGTACTTCTCCAGCAGGCGCGGGTCGAGGGAGCCCGCGTTGACGCCGATGCGGATCGAGACGCCCGCGTCCTTGGCCGCCTGGGCGATGTCCTTGACCTGGTCGTCGAACTTGCGGATGTTGCCGGGGTTCACGCGCACCGCACCGCAGCCGGCCTCGATGGCCGCGAAGACGTACTTCGGCTGGAAGTGGATGTCGGCGATGACCGGGATCTGCGACTTCTTCGCGATGATCGGCAGCGCCTCGGCGTCGTCGTTCGTCGGGCACGCCACGCGGACGATGTCGCAGCCGGACGCGGTCAGCTCGGCGATCTGCTGCAGCGTGGCGTTGATGTTCGTCGTCGGCGTGGTGGTCATCGACTGCACCGACACGGGCGAGTCGCTGCCGACCCCGACCTTGCCGACCTGGATCTGCCGGGTCTTGCGACGCGGGGACAGGACGGGCGGGGGGAGGGCGGGGAGACCGAGGCTGACGCTCACGGGCCTCAGTATCAACCCGTACCGCGGCGAGGACGAATCCAGCCTCCCCTCCCCCTCGGGACCCTCACTGGTTCAGCGTCACCGGTCGCACGATGTCCGCGTACAGCAGCAGGACGCTCATCCCCACGAGCAGGATCGAGACGCCGTAGGCCACCGGCATCGCCTTCGCGACGTCGACCGGTCCGGGGTCCGGACGCCGCCGCAGCCGGTAGATCCCCTTCTTGAGGAGCTCCCACAGGCCCCCGGCGATGTGGCCGCCGTCGAAGGGCAGCAACGGGATGAGGTTGAAGACGAAGAGCGCGACGTTGAGCCCGGCGAGCAGCGAGACGAGGCGCGACGTCCGCTCGGCGACCTCGTCGCCGGGGATGACGGCGGGCAGCGCGTTGATCTCCCCGGCGAGCCGGCCGATGCCGACGACGCCGATGGGACCGTTCGGGTCGCGCGGGGCGGACCCGAACGCCGCCTGGGCCACGTCGTACAACCGCTGCGGCAGCCGCACGACGATGGCGGCGACGCCCTCGATCTGCTGCCCGACGACGCCCGGCACCTCGTCGAGGCCGATCCGCACGACGGCGATGGACGGGGAGACCCCGAGGAAGCCGACCTCCTCGGTGCGGCCCGTCGGGCGGCCGGTGGCGCTGAGCACCTCGCGCTGGGTGCTGACGGGGGTGACCGTGAGCGGTACCCGCTGACCGTCGCGCAGGACGACGAGCTCGACGGCGCGGCCGCCGTGGTGGCGGATGGCGGCCGACAGCTGGTCCCAGCTCTGCACGGGGGTCCCGTCGAACTCCACGACCTCGTCGCCCGGGCGCAGGCCCGCGGCGGCCCCGGGGGCGGCGGGATCCCCGGCCGAGCACGTCGTGGCCGTGCTGCCCGCGGGCAGCACGCACTGCGAGACCGCCGACAGGCGCGGGACGTAGCCGGGCTGGCCGATGGCGCTGGCGGCGATCGCCGTCAGCACGAGCGCGAGCAGGAGGTTGACGAAGGGGCCGCCGAACATCACGACGATGCGCTGCCAGACGGGTTTGGCGGTGAAGGTGCGGTGCTCCTCCCCCGGCTGCACCTCGACGAAGCTGGCCTGCCGGGCCTCCTCAGCCATGAGCGCCCAGCGACCCGTCGTCGAGGCCCGGACCTTCCCGTCCGGACCGGGCGGGAACATCCCGATCATGCGGATGTAGCCGCCGAGCGGGATCGCCTTGACCCCGTACTCGGTCTCCCCGCGGCGGCGGGAGAACACCGTCGGGCCGAAACCGACCATGTACTGGGTGACCTTGATGCCGAACCGCTTGGCGGGCAGCAGGTGACCGACCTCGTGCAGCGCGATGGAGACCGCGACGCCGACGGCCGCGGCGAGGATGCCGACGACCCAGAGCAGGACCTCGTTCACCGTCCGGCCAGCCCGGTCAGCTCGCGGGCCCGGGCGCGGGCCCAGTCCTCGGCGGCCAGGACGTCCTCGACGTCGCGGGGCTCCCCCGACGGTTCGTGCTCGCCCACGACCCGGGCGAGGGTGTCGACGATCCCGAGGAACGGCAGCCGGCCGGCGTGGAAGGCGGCGACGCACTCCTCGTTGGCCGCGTTGAACACGGCGGGGACGGTGGCGCCGCGACGGCCGGCCTCGCGGGCGAGGTCGAGGGCCGGGAAGGCCTGCGCGTCGACGGGTTCGAAGGTCCAGCTCGCGGCCTGCGTCCAGTCGACGCCGGCGGCCGCGCCCGGCACCCGGTCCGGCCAGGACAACCCGAGGGCGATGGGCAGCCGCATGTCCGGCGGGGAGCACTGCGCCAGGGTCGAGCCGTCGGTGAACTCCACCATCGAGTGCACGACCGACTGCGGGTGGACGACGACGTCGATGCGGTCGTAGCCGATGCCGAAGAGCAGGGAGGCCTCGATGACCTCCAGCCCCTTGTTGACGAGGGTGGCGGAGTTCGTCGTGACGACCGGCCCCATCGACCAGGTGGGGTGCGCCAGGGCCTGCTCGGGCGTGACGTCCGCGAGCTCGGCGCGCGTGCGGCCGCGGAACGGGCCACCGCTGGCGGTGAGGACGAGGCGGGCGACCTCCTGCTCGGTCCCGCCGCGCAGGCACTGCGCGAGGGCGGAGTGCTCGGAGTCGACGGGCACGACCTGCCCCGGCGCCGCCGCCCGCGTCACGAGGGGGCCGCCGGCGACGAGGGACTCCTTGTTGGCCAGCGCCAGCGTCCGGCCCGCCGCGAGCGCGGCGAGCGTCGGGCGCAGGCCCACCGATCCCGTCATGCCGTTGAGCACGACGTCGCAGGGGTGGGCGGCGACCTCGGTGGCGGCGTCCGGCCCGGCGACGACCCGGGGCAGCGGCCGCCCGGCGGCCTGGGCGCGCAGCGCGTCCTCCAGGGGTCCGCGGGCGTCCTCGCGGGCCACCCCGACGAGCGCGACCCCGTGGTCGAGGGCCTGGCGCGCGAGGGTCGCGACGTCGGCGCCACCCGCGGCGAGCGCGACGATCCGGAAGCCGGGGCCCCCCGCGTCGGCCGCCCCCTCGGCCGCCCGCACGACGTCGAGCGCCTGGGTGCCGATCGAGCCGGTGCTGCCCAGCAGGACCACCTCGCGGACGGTGCCACCCGGGCTCTCGGTGGGGGTCGCGGCGTGACGGGGCGGGCGGACGGAACTCACGCGCCCATCATGGCCTGACGACGCGACCCGCCACGCGCCGTGACGGGCACGCTGCAGCGGATCTGCACGGGATCGGCAAGGATGACCCCGGCAGCACGACCACTCGGGAGGGACACCCGCCATGCGCACGCACCTCACGCGGAGGCTCATCGCCGCGTCCTCGGCCGTCGTCGTCACCCTCGGTGGCGCGGCGACCTTCGCCGCGACGACGGCCACCGCCGCCCCCTCGGGGTCGACCGGGGCGGGCGCGGGGGTGTCCCTGCTCTCCAGGGTCGACGCGGCCGGCCAGCAGGCCGCCCTCGCCTACTGGACGCCCGAGCGGCTCGCGCAGGCCGTCCCGGTCGACCGCGTCGTCACCGGCCGCGGCGCCGGCGCTCCCGGCACGGCCGCGACGCTGGGCACCCCGGCCCCCGCGGCACCGTCCGCCCCGGCGGCGCAGCCCCGCTCGACCTCGGCCACGACCGGTGACGCCCCCGTGCTGCCCCGGGGGCCGCGCGCCACCGCGGGCGTGGTGACGGGCGACGCCGTCAGCACCGCCCGGAACTGGACCGGCCCGGCCCTGCCGACCGTCGGCCGTCTCTACTTCACGCAGGGCGCCGGCCAGTTCGAGTGCACCGCGAGCAGCGTCGACAGCCCCAAGGGCAACGTCATCGCCACGGCCGGCCACTGCGTGACCGAGGGCGGGCTGGACTCCAAGAACCTCGTCTTCGTCCCCGGCCTGGCCGGGACGAGCCAACCGCAGGGCCAGTTCGCCGTGGGCCAGACGTTCACGACGACGCAGTGGCGCACGGGCGACCAGCAGTCGGCGGCGGCGCTGAACTACGACGTCGGTTTCGCCCTCGTCTCCCCCCGGGCGGGCAAGTCGCTCAAGGACACCGTGGGCGCCTACCCCATCGCGTTCGACAGCCCGCTCTCGCGCGTCACGGTCCTCGGCTACCCGGGCCGCAGCCGCACCGCCGACGGGTTCACGCTGCAGTTCTGCACGGGCACGGAGTTCACCGACAACGGCGCCGGCGGGACCAGCGACGTCGCCACCCTGTGCGACCTCGGCGGGGGTTCCAGCGGCGGTCCGTGGCTGCGCGACGTCGACCCCGCCACGGGCAGCGGGACGCTGACGTCCGTCGTGAGCTTCAGCTACGACGACAACGCCTCGGTGCTCTACGGGCCGAGGTTCGGCAGCGTCGTCCGCGACGTCTACACGCGGGCCGCGAACGCCTGACCGCCTCTCCCGCACATTCTCCCGCACATCGACACGACGAGGGCCCCGCCGGAACTCCGGCGGGGCCCTCGTCGTGTCGCCGCGTCAGAGCGGGAAGTTCACGTACTTCGTCTCGAGGTACTCCTCGATGCCCTCCAGGCCGCCCTCGCGGCCGAAACCGCTGGCCTTGACGCCGCCGAACGGGGCGGCGGCGTTGGACACGACGCCGGCGTTGAGGCCGACCATGCCCGTCTCCAGCGCCTCGGCCACCCGCATCCCCCGCTCCAGGCCCTGGGTGAAGGCGTAGGCGATGAGCCCGTACTCGGTGTCGTTGGCGAGGGCGATCCCCTCCTCCTCGGTGTCGAAGACCACGACGGGCGCGACGGGCCCGAACGTCTCCTCGGTGAGCAGCCGTGCGTCGGCCGGGACGTCGACGACGACGGTCGGGGCGTAGAAGTACCCCGCGTCGCCGACGGGACCGCCGCCGGTGAGCACCCGGGCGCCGCCGTCGACGGCCTCGGTGACGCGCTGGGCGACGTCGTCGCGGGCGCGGGCGTCGATGAGGGGACCGACCTGGGCGCCGTCCTCGGTGCCGCGGCCCACGACGAGCGAGCCCATGCGCTCGGCGAACCGGCGGGAGAACTCCTCGGCGACGCCGCGCTGGACGTAGAACCGGTTCGCGGCGGTGCACGCCTCGCCCTGGTTGCGCATCTTGGCGGCCATCGCGCCGTCGACGGCCTTGTCCAGGTCGGCGTCGTCGAAGACGAGGAACGGCGCGTTGCCGCCGAGTTCCATCGAGATGCGCAGCAGCTGCTCCGCGGACTGCTCGACGAGCTTCTTGCCGACGGGGGTCGAGCCCGTGAACGTCAGCTTGCGCAGCCGCGGGTCGGCGATGAGCGGGGCCGTGACCTTGCCCGTGGTGGAGGTGGTCACGACGTTGACGACGCCGTCGGGCACCCCGGCCTCGGCGAGGACCTGCGCCAGCAGGAGGGTCGTGAGCGGCGTCTGCGTCGCGGGTTTCACGACGATGGTGCAGCCCGCCGCGAGCGCCGGCGCGATCTTGCGCGTGCCCATCGCGAGGGGGAAGTTCCACGGCAGGATCGCCAGGACGGGGCCGACGGGCTGCTTCAGGGTCAGCAGGCGGGACCCGCCGGCGGGGTTCTGCGCGTAGCGACCGGCGATGCGGGGAGCCTCCTCGGAGAACCAGCGGAAGAACTCGTTCCCGTAGGCGACCTCGCCCCGGGCCTCGGCCAGGGGTTTGCCCATCTCCAGGGTCATCAAAAGGGCGAAGTCCTCGGCCCGCGCGGCGATGAGGTCGAACGCCCGGCGCAGGACCTCCCCGCGCTGCCGGGTCGGCGTGCGCGCCCACGCGGCCTGCGCGGCGACGGCCGCGTCGAGCGCGGCCGCCCCGTCCTCGACCGTGCCGTCGGCGATCTCGACGAGGGTGCGGCCCGTGGCCGGGTCCTCGACGGCGATGCGGCCGCCGCCGCTCGCCTCCCGCCAGGTGCCGCCGATGAACAGGCCGGTGGGGACGCGGGCGAGCAGTTCCCGCTCGCGGGCGCTCGTCGTGGTGGGTGCCGTCGTGGGTTCCGTGGTGCTGGTCATGCGGGCCGTCCTCTCGGGGTGGTCGGGCGCGGGTCGGCGCGGGTCAGCTGGCGGCGAAGACGCCGTCGAGGACGTCGAAGGCCTGCTCCAGCAGGTCGTCGCCGATGCTCAGCGGCGGCAGGAACCGCAGGACGTTCCCGTCGGTGCCGCAGGTCAGGACGATGACGCCGCGCTGGGCGGCCTCCGTGGCGACCTTCTTGGCCAGGGCCGCGTCCGGTTCGGTCGTGCCGGGGCGGACGAGCTCGACGGCGACCATGGCGCCACGGCCGCGGACGTCCCCGACGCGCGGGTCGCGGGCGGCGAGGGCGCGCAGCCGGCGGAACAGGACGTCCTCGACCTGCCGGGCGCGGGCGAGCAGGTCCTCGTCCTCGACGGTGCGCAGGACGGCGAGCGCCGCGGCGGTGGCCAGCGGGTTCCCGCCGTACGTGCCGCCGAGGCCGCCGGTGACGGGGGCGTCGACGATCTCGGCGCGGCCGGTGACGGCGGACAGCGGCAGCCCGCCGGCGACGCCCTTGGCGATGGTGACGAGGTCGGGTTCGATCCCCTCCAGCGCGCTGGCGAACCACGCCCCGGTGCGCGCCACACCGGTCTGCACCTCGTCGGCGACGAAGACGACGCCGTTCTCCTTGGCCCAGGCCGCGATGGCGGGCAGGAACCCGGGCGCGGGGACGATGAAGCCGCCCTCGCCCTGGACGGGTTCGACGACGATGGCCGCGAGGTTGGCGGCGCCGACCTGCTTCTCGATGAGGGAGATGGCGCGTGCGGCGGCGGTCGGCCCGTCGAGGCCGTCGCGGAACGGGTAGCTCAGCGGCGCGCGGTACACCTCGGGCGCGAAGGGACCGAACCCGTTCTTGTACGGCATGTTCTTGGCCGTCATGGCCATCGTGAGGTTCGTGCGGCCGTGGTAGGCGTGGTCGAAGACGACGACGGCCTGGCGACCGGTGTGGGCGCGGGCGATCTTGACGGCGTTCTCGACGGCCTCGGCGCCGGAGGTGAAGAACGCGCTCTTCTTGGCGAAGTCGCCGGGGGTCAGCTCGGCGAGGCGCTCGGCGAGCTCCACGTACGAGTCGTAGGGGGTGATCATGAAGCAGGTGTGGGTGAACCGGGCGACCTGCTCGGTGACGGCCGCGACGACGGCCGGCGCGGCGTTGCCGACCGTGGTGACGGCGATGCCGGACCCGAGGTCGGCGAAGGAGTTGCCGTCGACGTCGACGACGACGCCACCGCCGGCGGCCTGGGCGAAGAACGGCATCGAGGAGCCCACGGCGGCCGAGACGGCCGCGGTCCGGCGGGCGGCCAGCTCGCGCGAGCGGGGGCCGGGCACCTCGGTGACGAGGCGGATCTCCTGCGGCAGCGCGGGACCTCCCTGCGGGGTGGTCGCGGCGGCCGTCTCCTGCGGGCTGAGCCCAGGCGTGAGCGTCGTCATGGCTCGACGGTAGGCCTCCGCGGGCCCGACGTCAGTGTCGGGCCTGCACATCTGCGCCGGCGTCGGGGGGTGCAGACCGGACAGCTCGGGGGGCACCATGGCGCCGTGGTGCTGCTCGCGGACCTGCTCTCGACCGCCTCCCTCGACCTGCGGCTCGTCGGGGGCGACCCGGACGTCCCCGTGCGCTGGGTGGCCACCAGCGAGCTCGACGACCCGACCCCCTTCCTCGAGGGCGGGGAGCTGCTGCTGACGACGGGGCTGCGCACACCCCGCGACGGGTGGGCCCGCTGGGTGGGACGGCTCGTCGAGGTCGGTGCGGCGGGTGTCGGGTTCGGGGTGGGGCTCTCGCACCGGACCGTGCCGCGCACCCTCGTCGCCGCGGCCTCGGCGGCCGGTCTCGCCGTCGTCGAGGTGCCCGTGCCGACACCGTTCATCGCGGTCTCCCGCCGCCTGGCCGACCTGCTGCGACGCAGCGAGAACGAGGCCGAGGCCGCGGCCGCGCGCGCCGGCCGCGACCTCGCCGCCGCGGCCGCGGGTCCGGACGGCGCGCTCGCGGTGCTGCGCCGCACGGCGCGGGCCGTGCACGGGTCGGCGTGGTGGCTCGACGCGGCGGGGTCCGTGCTGGCGGCCACCTCCTCGCAGGCGCCGCCGCAGGCCGCCCTCGAGGGGCTGCGGCGGGTGCGGGACCAGGGCGCCCGGGCGGCCTGGACGGAGGTGACGGCGGCGGGGACGCTCACCCTGCGGGCCAGCGGGAGCACGCGGTGGCTGCTCGTCGCGGGCGGTGCCGACGTCCCGCGCGCCGCCCAGGGCACCGTCGGCACGGCCGCCGCCCTCCTGGAGCTCCTGACGGCGGGCCCGGGGCTGGGCGCCGCCGCCCTGGCCCGCGCGGTGACGGCCGAGGTCGTCGACCTCCTCCTGGATGGTCGTGGCGACGTCGCCGGGCGGCTGGCGACGGCGGTCGGGCTGCGGCTGCCCGACCCGGTCGTCGTCGTGCGCTGGAGCGGTCCGGTGCCCCCCGACCTGCCGAGCGGGGAGCGGCACGCGCTCGGCTCCCCCGACGCGGTGGCCGCCGCGCTGCGCGGTTACGGCGGCCGGGCCGGGGTCGCCCGTCCCGTCCCGCTGGCCCAGGCCTCCCGGCGGGCGGCGGACACGGCCTGGGCCCGCACGAGCGCGCAGCGGCCGGTCGTCCACGCCGACGGCTCGACGCTCGCGGACCGCCTCGACCCGGCCGGGCTCGACGCGTGGGCCGCGGCCCGCCTGGCCGGGCTGGACGACGCCCTGCGGGCCACCCTGGAGGTCTTCCTCGCCCACCACGGGGCGCGGCAGCCGGCGGCCGACGCCCTCGGCGTGCACCGCAACACGCTGCGGCAGCGGCTCTCCCGCGCCGAGCAGCGGCTCGGGGTGTCGCTGGAGGACCCGACGGACCGGGCGGAACTGTGGCTGGCGCTGGCCACGACCCGGGCGTCGGGGGAACCCCTGACCGCCCCACCCGGCAGACCCCCCTGACAGACTTCGCGGGTGGCCCTGGACCCCGCCGACCTGCCCGACTCCGCCCTGGAGTTCCTCAGCGAACGCCACCTGGCGACCCTCACGACGCTGCGGGCGGACGGTTCGCCGCACGTCGTCCCCGTCGGCTTCACCTTCGACGCGGGCACCCGCGAGGTGCGGGTCATCACGTCCGGCACCTCGCGCAAGGCCGTCCACGCGGCCCGCGGGTCGCGGTGCGTCGTCTCGCAGGTCGACGGCCGCCGTTGGCTGTCCCTCGAGGGCACCGGGCGCGTGCTGGAGGACCCCGCGTCGGTGCGGGACGCCGAGGAGCGCTACGCCAGCCGCTACCGCGTGCCCCGGGAGAACCCGGCCCGCGTCGTCGTGGTCTTCACCGTGGACCGGGTGCTGGGGTCCGTCCCGCCGTGGGACTGACGGGCACGGGACCGACGGGCCTGGGACTGACGGGCCCGGGACTGACGGGCGTTGCAGGGACCTGCGTCAGCGGTAGCTGACCATCAGCTCGACGACCCGGTCGAGGAAGGCGTCGACGGGCGCCTCCCGGTAGCCGCGCGTCCCGCGCCGCGGCCGGAAGAGCGCGTCGCGGACCTCGTCGGCGGTGAGGGTGGTCGAGCCCCGGAAGTGCTGCACGAGCAGCTCGCACAGGTCGTCGACGTCGCGCGGGTGATAACCGCGGCGCAGCCCGCGCGCGCGGGGGAACCGCTCACCGCGCCGCTCCTTGAGGCGGCCCGCGACGGCCTGCCCCAGGGCCGCGCGCCGGTCGGCCCAGGCCCGCTGGTCGTCCTGGGCCAGCGCGCGCGACCGCTCGCGCTGGGCGAGGGCGTCCTCGACCTCGGCCAGCAGCGCGTCGGTGTCGGCGACGTCGTACCCGCCGAACTGGGAGCCGAAGCCGACGGCGCGCACCTGCGCCGAGGCCACCCGGCCCGTGGGCAACGACGTCTCCAGGTGGTCCAGGAAGAGGTCGACGTCGGCGACCTTGTAGCCGCGGCGCAACCCGGTCGCGCGGGCCGGCCGCTCCCGGACGAGGTCGGTCAGGGGCAGGGACTGCGTGCTCACGCGGGGCTCACGCCGTCGGCTGCTCGGGGCCGATGGCCGCGAGCTGCCCGCAGGCGCCGTCGATGTCGCTGCCGCGGGTGTCGCGGACGGTCGTCGGGATGCCCCGCGCCTCCAGCGCCGCGACGAACGCCTTCTCCACCGCCGGGTCGCTCGCCGTCCACTTCGAGCCGGGCGTCGGGTTCAACGGGATCGGGTTGACGTGCACCCAGCCGCGGCCGCGGGCGTTGAGCAGCTTGCCGAGGCGGTCCGCGCGCCAGGCCTGGTCGTTGATGTCGCGGATGAGCGCGTACTCGATGCTCACGCGGCGGCCGGTCGCCTCGAAGTAGCGGCGGGCCGCGTCCAGCGCCTCCGCCACGTTCCAGCGCTGGTTGATCGGCACGAGGTCGTTGCGCAGTTCGTCGTCGGGGGCGTGCAGGCTCAGCGCCAGCGTCGCCGCGATGCCCTCGGCCGCGAACTTGTCGATCGCCGGGACGAGTCCGACCGTCGACATCGTGATCCCGCGCGCGGAGATGCCGAGGCCGTCGGGGGCGGGCTGGGTCAGCCGGCGCACGGCGGCGACGGCGGACTTGTAGTTGGCCAGCGCCTCCCCCATGCCCATGAAGACGACGTTGCCGACGCGCCCCTCGCCACCGGGGACCTCGCCGCGGGCCAGGGCGCGCGAGGCGGCCGTGACCTGCTCGACGATCTCGGCTGTCGACAGGTTGCGCGTCAACCCGGCCTGACCGGTGGCGCAGAACGGGCAGTTCATCCCGCAGCCGGCCTGGCTGGAGATGCAGAGGGTGTCGCGGTTCTTGTAGCGCATGAGCACCGACTCCACGAGGGCGCCGTCGTGCAGGCGGTACAGCGTCTTGACGGTCGTGCCCTGGTCGGCCGTGAGGGTGCGCAGCGGCGTCAGGAGCGTCGGCAGCAGCGCGTCGGCGATGCGGGACCGGCTGGCCGCCGGCAGGTCCGTCATCTTCTCCGGGTCGTCCTCGAGGCGCTCGAACCACTGCGTGGCGAGCTGCTTGCCGCGGAAGGCCTTCTCCCCCAGCTCGACCATCGCCGGGCCGCGCTCGGCCGGTTCGAGGTCGACGAAGTGGCGCGGCGGCTTGCCCCGGCGCGGGGCGGACATGACGAGCTTGCCCGGGCCGGCGGGAGCGAGCGGGAGCGGCTCACGGGTCGGCTGGGCGGGGTTCGTCGCGGCGTCCGAGGACGTGGGGGTGGGAGTGGACATCGGCTCCATGGTACGGCGCTGCCGTCAGGGCCCGAGGAACCACAGGAGGAGCAGGTGCACGACGGGCGCCGCGGGCAGGATCGAGTCGAGCCGGTCCATCACGCCCCCGTGCCCGGGCAGCAGCGTCCCCATGTCCTTGATGCCCAGGTCGCGCTTGAGCATGGACTCCGACAGGTCCCCGCCGATGGCGACGACCACCGTCACGGCACCCAGCAGGACGCCCTGCCACCACGAGGCGCCCAGGGCGAGCGGCAGGGCGACCGCGCCGGCGACCATGCCGACGAGGAGCGACCCGGCCGAGCCCTCCCACGACTTCTTGGGGCTGACCGAGGGCGCCATGGGGTGCCGGCCGAAGAGGACGCCCGCCGCGTAGCCGCCCACGTCGCTGGCGACGACGAGCAGGACGAAGACGAGGACGCGCCACGGGCCGTCGCTCGCCGCGAGCATGAGCATCGCGAAGCCGGCCAGCAACGGGCCGTACGTGACGACGAAGACCCCGCCGGCGACGTCGCGGACGGGCGGGACCCGCACGGGTGAGCCGTGGTCGCCCCCGTCGTCGACGAGGCGGTAGACGACGACCGCCGCCACGGTGAGCGCGTAGGCCGCGAAGAGCGTCTCCCCACCACCGAGGTAGGCGCCCGGCACCATCGCCAGGGTGCCCACCACGGGCGGCAGGACGGCGATGCGCAGGTGCCGGGACCGGAAGGCCCGGACCATCTCCACCGTCGCGTACAGGATGGCGGCGCAGGCGAGGACCACGAAGGCCTCGCGGCGCACGAAGAGGCTGGCGACCAGCACACCCCCCATCGCCACGCCCATGCCGATGGCGGCGGGGAGGTTGCGGCCCGCCCGCCGCGGCGGGCGGGTGGGGGACGTCGTGTCACTGGTCACCGGCAGGGCTCAGACCGCGAGGAGTTCGGCTTCCTTGTTCTTCAGCAGGTCGTCGACGGCGTCGACGTGCTTCTTCGTCACCGACTCCAGCTCCTTCTCCGCGCGCCCGACCTCGTCCTCGCCGGCCTCGCCGTCCTTGACGATGCGGTCCAGCTCCTCCTTGGCGCGGCGACGGACGTTGCGCAGCGAGACACGCGCGTCCTCGGCCTTGGAGCGGGCCAGCTTGATGTAGTCCTTGCGCCGTTCCTCGGTGAGCTGCGGCAGCACGATGCGGATGACGTTGCCGTCGTTGCCCGGGTTCACCCCGAGGTCGGAGTTGCGCAGCGCCTTCTCGATCTCGCTCATGGCCCCGCGGTCGAACGGCGTGATGAGGACGGAGCGCGCCTCGGGGATCTGGAAGCTCGCCAGCTGCTGCAGCGGCGTCGGCGCCCCGTAGTAGTCGACCATGACCTTGTGGAACATCGCGGCGTTGGCCCGCCCCGTGCGGATGGCGCCGAAGTCCTCCTTGGCGACCTCGACCGCCTTTTCCATCTTCTCCTCGGCCTCGAGGAGGGTGTCGTCGATCACGGTGGTCCCTTCGTCCTTCGTCCCGGCGCGTGCCGCGCCCCCGCAGTCCCGCAGCGTGCGGACGGGCCCGAGAGCCTCAGTCCGCGATCACCTGCGTGCCGATCCTCTCACCCCGCAGGGCGCGGGCCACGCCCTGGCCCTCCATGCCGAACACGATCATCGGCAGCCGGTTGTCCATGCACAGGCTGAAGGCGGTCGTGTCGACGACGCGCAGGTTCTTCTGCAGCGCCTCGGCGTAGCTGATCGTCTCGATCTTGGTGGCGGAGGGGTCCTTGCGCGGGTCGCCCGTGTAGACGCCGTCGACACCGTTCTTGGCCATGAGGACGGCGTCGGCGCGGACCTCCAGCGCCCGCTGCGCGGCGACGGTGTCGGTCGAGAAGTACGGCATGCCGGCGCCGGCGCCGAAGATGACGACGCGGCCCTTCTCCATGTGCCGGATGGCGCGCCGGGGGATGTACGGCTCGGCGACCTGGCCCATCGTGATGGCGGTCTGGACGCGCGTGGCGACGTCCTGCTGCTCGAGGAAGTCCTGCAGCGCCAGCGCGTTCATGACCGTGCCCAGCATGCCCATGTAGTCGGCGCGGCTGCGCTCCATGCCCCGCTGGGACAGCTCGGCACCGCGGAAGAAGTTGCCGCCGCCGACGACGATGGCGACCTGCACGCCCTGCTTGACGGGACCGGCGATCTCGCGGGCCACCTGCGCGATGACGTCCGGGTCGACGCCGACCTGGCCGTTGCCGAAGAACTCACCGGAGAGCTTGAGCAGCACCCGCTGGTACGCGGGGCGCGGCTGCACCGTCCCGGCCTCGAGGTCGACGGTCAGGCTCGGCTCGCTCACGCGGTGGCTCCTCGGGTGGTCGTGCGGGATCTGGGCAGGTCTGGACGGCTGAGGTCGGACGCAGTCTGCCCCAGTCGGGTGCCGGAGGTCACGCTCGGTGAGTCGTGACTGGTCCGGACGTGCGAACGGGGTGGGAGGACCGTGGTCCCCCCACCCCGTTCAGCGGGTCGTTCAGACGCCCGCGCGGAAGCGCGCGAACGCGGTCACCTGAGCGCCGGCCGCGGCCAGCAGCTTGGTGATCGTGACCTTCTGGTCCTTGGCGAACGGCTGCTCGAGCAGGACGTTGTCCTTGAAGAAGCTGTTGACGCGGCCCTCGATGATCTTGGGCAGCGCGGCCTCGGGCTTCTTCTCCTCGCGCGCGGTCTCCTCGGCGATGCGGCGCTCGGACTCGACCTTCTCGGCCGGGACCTCGTCGCGGCTGAGGTAGGTCGGGCTCATCGCGGCGGTGTGCATCGCGATGTCCTTGCCGAGGGCGTCGTCGGCCTTGTCGAGGGCGACGAGGACACCGATGGTCGGCGGCAGGTCGGTCGCGGTGCGGTGCAGGTACGCGGAGACGTGCGTGCCCTCGATGCGCGCGACGTTGGGGACGAGGATCTTCTCGCCCATCGTCGCGTTCGCCTCGTCGAGGACGACCTGGACCGTCTTGCCGTCCATCTCGGAGGCGAGCAGCGTGGCGGAGTCGGTCGCGCCCACGGCGACGGCCTGCGCGAGGACCTGGTTGGCCAGGGTCACGAAGCCCTCGGACTTGGCGACGAAGTCGGTCTCGCAGTTGACCTGGACCATGACGCCGAGGCCACCGTCGACGTGGACGGCCACGAGGCCGTTCGACGCGTCGCGGTCGGCGCGCTTGGCGACGCCCTTCTGCCCCTTGATGCGCAGCAGCTCGATGGCCTTCTCGACGTCGCCGTCGGTCTCCACGAGCGCGTTCTTGCAGTCGAGCATGCCGGCGCCGGTCTTCTCGCGCAGGGCCTTGACGTCAGCGGCGGTGTACGCAGCCACGGTCTGTCCTCTCGTCGTTCCGTGAACTTCTGGTCTGGGGGCGGACGCGCGGACGCCCCGGGCCATGGGCCCGGGGCGTCACCACAGGCGTCCTGTGTCGTACCTGACGGAGGTCAGGCCTGCGCGGTGGCCTCGGCCGGCTCGGCCTCGACGGCGGTCTCGGCCTCGGTGGAGGTCTCGGCCTCGGTCGAAGCCTCGGCAGCGGCCTCGGCCGGCTGACCCTCGGCGGCGGTCGCCTCGGCGGCCTCGGGGGCGGTGGAGCCCTCCGCGGTCGCGGTCGACTCGGAGCCGCCGGCCTGCTCGCCCTCGTTGCCGGCCAGCAGGTCCTGCTCCCAGTCGGCCAGCGGCTCGGCGTCGGCGTCGGACTTGCCGCCGTGACGCACCTGCAGGCCCGCGGCGACAGCGTCGGCGATGACCCGCGTCAGCAGCGTGACGGAACGGATGGCGTCGTCGTTGCCGGGGATCCGGTAGTCGACGTCGTCAGGGTCGCAGTTGGAGTCGAGGATCGCGACGACCGGGATGTTGAGCTTCTTGGCCTCGTCGACCGCGAGGTGCTCCTTGTTGGTGTCGACGATCCACACCGCGGAGGGCACCTTGGTCATGTCGCGGATGCCGCCCAGCGTCTTCGTCAGCTTGTCGTACTCGCGACGGAGGACGAGCAGCTCCTTCTTGGTGAGGCCGGAGGCGGCGACGTCGTCGAAGTCGACCTCCTCGAGCTCACGCATGCGGGAGATGCGCTTGGAGACGGTCTGGAAGTTCGTCAGCATGCCGCCGAGCCAGCGCTGGTTGACGAAGGGCATGCCCACGCGAGCGGCCTGCTCGGCGATGGACTCCTGCGCCTGCTTCTTCGTCCCGATGAACAGGATGGTGCCGCCGTGGGCGACGGTCTCCTTGACGAAGTCGTACGCGCGGTCGATGAAGGACAGCGACTGCTGCAGGTCGATGATGTAGATGCCGTTGCGCTCCGTGAACAGGAAGCGCTTCATCTTCGGGTTCCAGCGACGCGTCTGGTGTCCGAAGTGCACACCGGACTCGAGCAGCTGGCGCATCGTCACGACGGCCATGGGTGGTCCTCCTCGTGCCGGCCCCCTGCTGGGGCCGATCGGTTGTCCCGCAGCGGGCCGGTCGGCCTGCCGCGCCTGGTCCCCGTGCGCACCCGACCACCGGGTGGACCCCGGTGGACCGAGAGGGTGCTCCCCTCCGCGTGCTGCGGAGAGCGGGAACGCGATGTCACCTGGACGTCACCGGCCGCGGGAGAGCGGGCAGGACGCATCGGGTGCCCTCGTAGTCTACGACGCGTGAGCACTGGTCTCGACCGCGGCGCGTCCACCCCTTCCGGCACCGCCTCCCGGAGCCCGGGGGCGCCCGTCGGCGTCGCCCGCATGCGCCGCTTCGGGCCGACGGTCTTCGCCGAGATGTCGGCGCTGGCCCAGCGGACGGGGGCGGTCAACCTCGGGCAGGGCTTCCCCGACAGCGACGGCCCGCCCTCCCTCCTCGACGACGCCGTGGCGGCGCTGCGCTCGGGCGCCAACCAGTACCCGCCCGGCCTCGGCGTGCCGGAGCTGCGCCAGGCCGTGAGCCGGCACCAGGAGCGCTTCTACGGGCTGCGGCCGGACCCCGACACCGAGGTGCTCGTGACGGCCGGCGCCAGCGAGGCGACGGCGGCCGCGCTGCTCGGCCTGTGCGAGGCGGGGGACGAGGTCGTGGTCCTGGAACCGGCCTACGACGCCTACCCCGCGCTCATCGCCCTCGCCGGCGCCGTGCAGCGCTCCGTCCCGCTGCTGCCCACGGCCGACGGCTTCGCCCTCGACCGCGCGGCCCTCGCGGCCGCCTTCTCCGAACGGACCCGGCTCGTCCTGCTCAACACCCCGCACAACCCGACGGGGACGGTCCTGACCGACGAGGAGCTCGCCCTCGTCGCCCGCCTGGCCGTGGAGCACGACGCCGTCGTCGTCACCGACGAGGTCTACGAGCACCTCGTCTTCGACGAGCACCGGCACGTGCCGATCGCCACGCTGCCGGGGATGGCCGAGCGGACGCTGACGGTCTCCTCGGCGGGCAAGACGTTCTCCGTGACGGGCTGGAAGGTCGGCTGGGTGAGCGGCCCGGCGCCCCTCGTGGCGGCCGTGCGCGCCGTGAAGCAGTTCCTCACCTACGTCAACGGCGCGCCGTTCCAGCCCGCCGTCGCCAAGGCCCTGGACCTGCCCGAGGCGTTCTTCGCCGAGCAGGCCGCCGACCTCGAGCGCCGGCGGGACCTGCTGGTCGAGGGCCTGCGCTCGGCCGGGTTCGGCGTCCGCATCCCCGCGGGGACCTACTTCGTCGTCGCCGACCCGGTGCCGCTGGGCTTCGGCGACGGGACCGAGCTGTGCCGCCGGCTGCCCGAGCTCGCGGGGGTCGTCGGGGTGCCCATCAGCGCCTTCTGCACCCCGGGCGGCGCGGCCGCGGAGGTGACGACCGCCCTCGTGCGCTTCACGTTCTGCAAGTCCGACGCCGTCCTGCACGAGGCCTGCGACCGCCTGCAGGCGCTGCGCGGGTGAGCGGTCCCGCGGACGACGGCGACCTGCGGCGGGTGCTGGAGGCCGAGCAGGCGGACGCCGTCGACCGGGTCGCGGCCCTCGAGCGCGAGCTCGCGAGCGCCCTCGAGGCGGCCGCGGAGGGCACCGCCGACGACGAGCACGACCCGGAGGGATCGACGACGGCCTTCGAACGGCAGCAGGTCGCCGCGGTGCTGGACCAGGTGCGCGAGCGGCTGACCGCGCTGGACGGAGCCCTGGCGCGTCTCGGGGAGCCGGGGTTCGGCCTGTGCGAGCAGTGCGGCCGCGCCATCGCCGCAGGTCGCCTCGCCGCGAGGCCGTGGGCGACGACGTGCGTCGAGTGCGCCGGGCAGGTGCGGCGGTAGCCCCGGCCCCACACCCGGCCCCCCGTGGGTGCGGGTGTGGGGACGGCGCCGACGTCGTCAGAGCGACGGCCGTCCCGTTCCCACGCCCGGTCCCACACCCGGTCCCGTCGGGACACCCCCGCGGGACACCCACGTGACACGTCCCGGTCGACGCGGCCCTGGGGACGACGGCGGCCGGTGTCGTCCGGGGCTCCACAACCCCGGTGGACCTCAGGTCGTCCACACCCGGACCGCGGACGTTCCGGCATCGGCACCACGCCGGGACAGGCTGCCGTCGTGATGGGTTCAGGAGTCGCCGCCGCGCTGGCGTCCGTCGCGGTCGCGGGCCTCGCGGCGGCCGTCGTCGTCGCACCCTCCCCCGCGTCCCCGCCGCCGACGCCTCCCGCCGGGGCGACGACTGCGGTGGGCGCGTGGACATGGCCGGTCGACCCGCACCGCGTCGTCCGGACGTTCGACGACGTCGGCCGGTACGCAGCCGGCCACCGCGGGGTGGACCTCGCGGCCGCTCCGGGCACGACGGTCGTCGCGGTGGCGGACGGCGAGGTCACGTTCGCGGGGCCCGTCGCCGGGCGCGGGGTGGTCGTCGTCGCCCACCCGGACGGGCTGCGCACGACGTACGAACCCCTCGACGCGTCCGTGCGCCCGGGTCAGCCCGTGGTGGTCGGGGCCCCGCTGGGAACCGTCGCGACGCAGCCGGTGCACTGCGCCTCGTCGTGCCTGCACCTCGGCCTGCGAGCGGGTGAGACCTACCTCGACCCGCTCAGCCGGCTGCGCGGCGCCCCACCGGTGCTGCTGCCGCTGGGGCGACCGTGACGCCGGCCGTGACGTCGGCGTCGGCGATGGGGTCAGCTGGCGTCGGAGAGCTTGCCCCGCAGCTGGAGGACGGCCTTGGTGTGCATCTGGCAGATGCGCGACTCGGTGACCCCGAGGACGCGGCCGATCTCGGCGAGGGTGAGGCCCTCGTAGTAGTAGAGGGTGACGACGATCTTCTCCCGCTCGGGCAGCTGGTTGATCGCGCGGGAGAGCAGGAACTTCGTCTCCTCGCTCTCGAACGCCGCGACGGGGTCCTCGGCCTTGGTGTCCTCGAGGGTGTCGACGAGGGAGAGCTTGTCGCCCTTCTCCCCCGACACGCTGAGCAGCTCGTCGAGCGCCACGACGTTGACGTAGGACACCTGGCTGAAGATGTGGTGCAGGTCCGACAGGGCGATGCCCATGCGGTCGGCGACCTCGGTCTCGGTCGGGGTCCGGTGCAGCTCGCCCTCGAGGCTGGCGTAGGTCCGCTCCACCTCGCGCGCCTTGCTGCGCACCGAACGCGGGATCCAGTCGATGGCGCGCAGCTCGTCGATGATGGCGCCGCGGATGCGGGAGATGGCGTAGGTCTCGAACTTGATGGCGCGCTCGATGTCGAACTTCTCGATCGCGTCGATGAGTCCGAAGATGCCGTACGAGACGAGGTCCGCCTGCTCGATGTTCGGCGGCAGACCGACACCGACCCGGCCGGCGACGTACTTGACCAGCGGCGAGTAGTGCATGATCAGCTTCTCGCGGACGTAGGGGTCCGCGCTCGCCTTGAAGTCCTCCCACATCGCCCGCAGGGCGGCCTCGGCGGCTTCCTGCTCCGGTGTGAGCGGACCCTTGCCCTTGCGGCTCGTGAAGCGCGCGTTCGCCTGCGGACGTCCCGCGGGCTGCACCTCCTCGACGGTGTCGACGGCGGCGCCGCCGTCGGTCGCCTGGTCGGTGCCCGTCTGGACCGGGTTCGCCTGGTCCGTGCTCGCCTGGTCCGTGCTCGTGGTGTCGATGCCGCGCTCCATCCCGTCGTCGACCACTCGCAGTCCGGAGCCCTGCTCCGACTGCGCGGTGGTGGCCCGTTCCCGCGCCGCTCCTGCTTCCACCGTGGTCCTCCCCCCGGACCGTCAGGCCCGGGGATGGGCCTGACGATGAGAACTCCGCAAGCGCTCCACGGAGACGTGTGTGTAGATCTGAGTCGTTGACAGCGTAGCGTGACCGAGCAACTCCTGTACGCTACGAAGGTCAGCTCGTCCGTCCAACATGTGCGTCGCGGCCGCGTGCCGCAGGCCGTGCGGGGACGTGTGCGGCGCACCGGGAACCGCGGCGACGGCCCGGTTGACGACGGTCCGCACGCGACGCTGGTCGATGCGACCTCCTCGCGAGCCCAAGAACAGCGCGTCACCGGACGTGGGCACGGCCAGAGCCGGCCGTCCCCGCTCCAGCCAGGCCTCCAGGGCCCGCTGGGCGGGTTCGCCGAACGGCACGACCCGCTCGCGGTCCCCCTTGCCCAGCACCCGGGCCTGCCGGTGCCCCAGGTCGACGTCACCGACGTCCAGACCCACGACCTCCCCGACACGGCAGCCCGTCGCGTAGAGCAGCTCGAGCAACGCGCCGTCGCGCAACGCGACGGGGTCCGACGAGGCGTCCGTGCGCGCGGCGACCGCGGGTTCGAGGGCGGCCCGGACCTGGCTCTGCGCCAGGACGCGGGGCAGGTCCCGGGAGCGCTTGGGCGCCCGCAGGCGCAGACCGGGGTCCTCGGCCGCCCTGCCCGTGCGGTGCGCCCAGGCCGTGAACGTGCGCACCGCGGCCGCGCGGCGGGCCAGCGTCGACCGCCGGTGGTCGGCGGCGGCGGCGGACTGCCAGGCCCGCAGGTCGGCCAGCCCGAGCAGCGCGAGGTCGAGCCCGCCGTCGTCGGCCGCGGGCAGCACCGTGGTGAGCAGGTCGCGCACGTCGGAGCAGTAGGCCCGGACGGTGTGCTCGGACCGGTTGCGCTCGGCCCGCAGGTGCGTGGCGAAGGCCGTCAGCAGCTGCTCGAGGTCCTCACCCCGACCCCCGGTGGCGCCCTGGCCGCGCTCCACGTCTGCTCCCACCGCAGCACCGTCACGCGTGCGCGGCGCCCACGCAAGCCGCCACGCGGCGCCCGTTCCGGACCTCGGTACCGGGCCGTGCGAAGATCTCGCCGTGGTTCAGCGCACGCACACGGTGCTCTCCGACGACGTGGACGGCACGGAGGCCGAGGAGACCGTCAGCTTCGGCCTCGACGGCGTCTCGTACGAGATCGACCTGTCGGCCGACAACGCCGCGGCCCTGCGCCGGGCCGTCGCCCTGTACGTCGAGCACGGCCGGGCCGTGACGTCGCGGCGCACGGCCACGGCGCACGCGACGGGCGGGACGGGCACCGGCCCGGGACTCGACAGCGGTGCCGTGCGCGCGTGGGCCCGCGAGCAGGGCATCCCCGTGAACTCCCGCGGGCGGGTGCCCGCCGAAGTCGTCGAGCAGTACGCCGCCGCCGGCCACTGAGGACCGGTCGACGGCGTGGTCCCGGAGCCGTGCCCCGGCACCGGCCCGTCCGTACCCCCGTCGGTCACCCCCGTCAGTCGCCCTTGACGTTCACCACCTGGCGCAGGGTGTGCCGGACCTCGACCAGGTCGGCCGCGTCGGCCATGACCCGGTCGATGTCCTTGTAGGCGGCCGGGATCTCGTCGAGGAACGCGTCGGTGTCGCGGTACTCGATGCCCTTCATGGCCTCCCGCAGCTGCTCGTGCGTGAAGGTCCGGCGGGCCGCCGACCGGCTGTACTCGCGTCCCGCACCGTGCGGGGAGGAGTGCAGCGACATCGTGTCGCCCTTCCCGACGACGACGTAGCTCGCCGTGCCCATCGACCCCGGGACGAGCCCGGGGCGCCCGGCGTCGGCCGCGATGGCGCCCTTGCGGGACAGCCAGACCTCGCGCCCGAAGTGCCGCTCGCGCGTCGTGTAGTTGTGGTGGCAGTTGATCCGCTCCGCCTCCTGCACACCCGTCCCGAGGAAGTCGGCGAGCCGGGCCGCGACCCGGTCCATCATCTCCTCGCGGTTCAGGAGCGCGAAGTGCTGCGCCCACTGCAGGTCCGCCAGGTACTCGTCGAACTCGGTCGTGCCCTCGACGAGGTAGGCGAGGTCGCGGTCGGGCAGCGGCACGAACCACTGCGCGCACAGGCGCTGGGCCACCGCGATGTGGTGGGTGGCCAGCTTGTTGCCCGGCCCGCGCGAGCCCGAGTGCAGGAAGAGCCAGACCCGGTCCTGCTCGTCGAGGGAGACCTCGATGAAGTGGTTGCCGGACCCGAGCGTCCCCAGCGCCAGCCGCCAGCGGGACACGAGCTGCTCGCGGAACGCCGCGCGGTCCGGCGCGAGCGCCTCGAGCTCGGCGACGCGCGGCGCCGCCGTGGCCGACACCTCGCGGTTGGCCGCCCCCGCCGACAGCGGCACGGCGGCCTCGATCGAGGTGCGCAGGACCGACAGGTCCCGGCCGGCGAGGTCGGCGGCCGAGAACTGCGTGCGGACGGCGATCATGCCGCAGCCGATGTCCACCCCGACGGCCGCCGGGATGATCGCGCCGTCGGTGGGGATGACCGACCCGACGGTCGCCCCCTTGCCGAGGTGGGCGTCGGGCATCAGCGCGATGTGCGGGTGGATGAAGGGCATGGTGGCGGCGACCTGGGCCTGCCGGCGGGTCCCCTCCTCCAGCACGGACGCCCAGTTCACCAGCTTCTTCCCCAGCCGTTCCACAGTCTGTTCCTCTCTGCTCAGGGCCTGCACGGCAACGGTTTCCGCGTCAGGCACGGAGAGCGACGATACGCAGCCGCCGCCCGCACCCCCACTGGTTTTCCCGTCCGGTCACCGGCGCGGGGTCAGACTCCGGCGGCCCGGCGCCAGCCGTCGGCCGTGCGCTCGGCGTGGCCGGACAGCTCCAGCCGACCCAGCAGCGCCTGCACGGCCGCCGCGTCCAGACCCGCGTCCCGGGCCACGGCGTCGAGCCCGGCGCCGGTGCGGCGCGGCAGGCACTCGGCCACCCGCAGCTCCTCGCGGTCCAGCCCGTCGAAGGGGCGCCGGGCGACCGTGGGCGCCGTGACCGCCTCGGCCCCGAGGTCGCCGAGGAGTTCGGCGACCTCCTCGGCGCTCGTGACGCAGACCGCGCCCCGGTCGCGCAGCAGCCGGTGGCACCCGGCCGAGGCCGGGGAGGTCACGGGGCCGGGCACGGCGCCCACGGGGCGGTGCAGGCGGTCGGCGCGGTCTGCGGTCGACAGGGCCCCCGACCGCCACGCCGCCTCGACGACGACTGTGCCGCGGGTGAGCGCGGCGATCAGGCGGTTGCGCTCCAGGAAGCGCCAGCGCGTCGGCGTGCTGCCCGGCGGGACCTCCGAGACGAGCGCCCCCGTCTGGGCCAGCCGGGCCAGCAGGGCCGTGTTCCCGGGCGGGTAGCTGCGGTCCACGCCGCAGGCCAGGACCGCCACGCTCGTCCCCTCGACGGCGACGGCCGCGCGGTGCGCGGCCGCGTCGATGCCGAAGGCGCCCCCGCTGACGACGGCGAACCCGCGGTCGGCCAGCCCCACGGCGAGGTCGGCGGCCACGTGCTGCCCGTACGCCGTCGCGGCGCGGGAGCCGACGAGCGCGGCGCTGCGGGCGCTGACCTCGGCCAGGTGTGCGGGGCCGCGCACCCACAGGCAGAACGGGGCCCCCAGGGGCCGCTCCCCCGTGGCGTCGAGGTCGAGGTCGGCCAGCCCGGCCGGCCACTCCGCGTCCCCGGGGACCACGACACGTCCCCCGGCGGCGCGCACGGCCGCGACGTCACCGGCCGGGTCGACGTCGGCGAGCCGGGTCCGCCACCGGTCCGGACCGCGGCCGGTGACGACGGCCTCCAGCGCCAGCGGGGCCCCCACCTCGGCGACGAGCCGGGCGGCCACGACGTCCCCCGGTTCGGCCAACCGGCTCCACGCAGCCCGCGCGAGCCGGTCGTCCTCCAGGGCTTCCCGCAGGGCGGAGGGGGTGGCACGGCTCACGCGGCCACCGCCGCGCTGAGCGCCCCGCGCAGGGCCAGGGCCCGGCCGACGTCGTCACGCCCGGGCGCACCGCCACCGCGCAGGTCCGCGACCGTCCAGGCCAGCCGCAGGACCCGGTCGACCCCCCGCAGCGTGAGGACCCCGCGGTCCAGGGCGCGGTCGAGGTCGCGCGTGACCTCGGCGGGCAGGCGCAGGGGACCGCGCAGGAGCGGGCCTTTGAGCTCGCCGTTCGTCCGGACGCCGTGGCGGCGCAGGCGTTCGCCCTGGACCGCCCGCGCCGCCGCGACGCGCGCGGCGACGAGCGCGGTGCTCTCACCGGCGACGGCCTCGGCGACCTCCGCCCGGGTGACGGCCTGGACCTGCAGCTGGACGTCGACCCGGTCCAGCAGCGGTCCGGACAGCTTGGCCGCGTACCGGCGGCGCGCCTGGGGCGAGCACGAGCAGTCCAGCCCCTTGCCGACCGCCCGTCCGCACGGACACGGGTTGGCGGCCAGCACCAGCTGGAAGCGGGCGGGGTAGCGCGCCGTGCCCCGCGCCCGGTGCAGCACGAGCTCACCCTGCTCGAGCGGCTGGCGCAGCGCGTCGAGCACCCGCGCCTCGAACTCGGGTGCCTCGTCGAGGAAGAGCACCCCGCGGTGGGCGCGGGAGACCGCCCCGGGGCGCGGCACACCGCTGCCGCCGCCGACCACGGAGGCGACCGACGCCGTGTGGTGGGGGTCCTCGTAGGGCGGTCGCGTGATGAGGGCCGTACCGGGACGGCCGCGCAACGTCCCCGCGACGGAGTGCACGGCGGTCACCTCCAGGGCGGCCTCCTCCTCCAGGTCGGGCAGCAGTCCGGGCAGGCGCGCCGCGAGCATCGTCTTGCCGGCCCCCGGCGGCCCGTTCATCAGCAGGTGGTGCCCGCCGGCGGCCGCCACCTCGAGGGCGAAGCGCGCCTCGCTCTGCCCCACGACGTCGGCGAGGTCGAGCGGACGTCCCGTGAGGGGCCGCTCGGGCGGGACGAAGGCGCGGGGCGGGTCGGGCAGGTCCAGCGCCGGGTCACCGCGGTAGTCCGCGACGAGCTCGGCCAGCCAGCGGACCCCGCGCACCGCCACCCCCGGCACGAGCGCGGCCTCCTCGGCCGTCGCCTCCGGGACGACGACGCGGCGCACGCCGGCGCGGGCCGCCGCCAGCACGGCGGGCAGGACTCCGTCGACGGACCGCACGCTGCCGTCCAGGCCCAGCTCCCCCAGGTGCACCGTCTCGGCGGACGCCTCGGGGGGCAGCACACCGGCGGCGGTGAGCGTCGCGACCGCCACGGCGAGGTCGAACGCGGACCCCGTCTTCGGCAGCGTCGCGGGCGACAGGTTCACCGTGATGCGCTGCAGGGGAAGGGGGAACCCCGAGTTGGCCGTGGCCGCGCGGACACGGTCCTTGGCCTCGTGCAGCGACGCGTCGGGCAGTCCGACGAGCACGAAGGCGGGGATGCCGGGCGAGATGTCGGCCTCGACCTCGACGAGGTGCCCGTCCAGACCGACCAGCCCGACGGCGAGCGAGCGGGCGAGCGCCATCAGCAGACCCCCCGCAGGTGCTCGACCCGGGCCGGTCCCCGCTCGGCGGGGGTGACGGCCAGGACGTCGAAGCGGACGCCGCCCGGGGTGGTCCCCGGGTGGGCCTTGAGCCACTCCTGGGCCAGCTCCTGCAACCGGGTCAGCTTGTCGGGGGTCACGGCCTCGGCGGCCGTGCCCGCGCTCGTGCTGCGCCGGGTCTTCACCTCGCAGACCACGAGGTCGTCACCGTCGCGGGCCAGGACGTCGATCTCCCCGTGCCGGCACCGCCAGTTCCGCTCCAGCACCGTCATGCCGGCCTCGGCCAGCCACCGGGCCGCGACCCGTTCCCCGTACCGCCCCACGGCGTCCTTGGCGCTCACGTGCACCACCTCCGCCGGACAGCCTGGGGCGGTGGGCGGGGCCCGCGGTGCGGACGACGTCCGGGTGTGGACGGGGCGACCCTGTGGAGACCGGTCCGGCACCGGACGTCATCGTCCACAGGTGCTCTGCACCGCGGGGAGCGGTGGACGAAGAGGGAACGCGCCCCAGCGACCCCCCGGCAGTGGGGCGCGTCCCACGGGTACATCGACGGAGCGTGCACAAGCGTTACCGATCACGCCATCCATCACCTGGATGGCGCAACGCCGCCGTCAGCGCTCGCGCAGGTCCGGCCCGTCGGGGACCTCGATGTCGCGCTTCTGCAGCTCCTCGACGTTGACGTCCTTGAACGTCACCACGCGCACGTCGCGCACGAAGCGGGCCGGGCGGTAGACGTCCCACACCCAGGCGTCGTGCAGCGTGACCTCGAAGTACGTCTCGCCGTCGGCCGTCCGCACCTGCAGGTCCACCGAGTTGGCGAGGTAGAAGCGGCGCTCGGTCTCCACCACGTACGAGAACAGCGAGACGACGTCCCGGTACTCGCGGTAGAGCTGCAGCTCCATCTCGGTCTCGTAGTTCTCCAGGTCCTCGGCGCTCACGAGACCATCATGCCTGGCGGGCACCCGAGGTGTGGGAGGTGAGGTCGGCGAACGCCTCGTCCTGCAGCAGTCCGAGGTCCAACGCCTCCGGGGACGCCCCTTCGGGACGGGGGCCGGGACGGGGGTCGACCCGCGGTGCGGGCACCGCCAGACCGGGCAGCCGCCAGCTGCGCCGGTGCTGCTCGCAGCTGCCGTGCTCGGCGAGGGCCTGCAGGTGGTCGGGGGCGCTGTACCCCTTGTTGCCGGCCCACCCGTACTGCGGGAACAGCGCGTGCCGCTGCCCCATCACCGCGTCCCGCGTCGTCTTGGCCAGGACGCTCGCCCCGGCGACGGCCGCGCACGACATGTCCGCCTTGATCCGGGTGGTCACGGCCGGTGCGTCCCACGGCGGGACCGGCGCGCCGCCCCCGTCGGGGCCGTCGAGCTCGTCGAGCAGGGACGGCTCGCGCGGATCGCTGAGGTAGTCGTGGTTGCCGTCGAGGATGACGAGGTCGGGCCGGACCGGCAGCTGGGCCAGGGCGCGCCGCCCGGCCAGCCTCAGGGCCGCGATGATCCCGACGGCGTCGATCTCGTCCGGTTCGGTGTGCCCCACGGCCCACGCCACGGCCCAGCGGCGGACCTTGGGCGCCAGGGCGTCCCGGGCCGCCGGGGTGAGCAGCTTGGAGTCGCGCAGGCCCGTCGGGGCGGTGCGGGTGTCGGCGTCCACGACGAGGACGCCGACGCTCACGGGGCCGGCCAGCGCGCCCCGGCCGACCTCGTCCATCCCGGCGACGAGGGTGTGCCCGGAGCGCAGGAACTGCCGCTCCAGGCGCAGCGAGGGCGGGGTGGCCGGCGAGGGCGCCGGCCGCCGGCGGACCGGCACGCGCGCGGTGGGACTCACTTCGCCCCCGTGCGGCCGGGGACGGAGTCGAAGTCGTCGGGGGTCCCGAGCCAGGACCAGTGCGGGAGCGGCCACACGACCGCGTAGGCGCGCCCGACGACGAGGTCGATCGGGACGAACCCGCCGTGCGGCTTGTCGCGGTTGTAGCGGGAGTCCGCCGACTCGGCGCGGTTGTCGCCCATCACCCACAACTCCCCCGCGGGGACGGTGACGTCGAAGGCGGTCTCGCTCGGTGCGACGCCCTTGGCGAGGTAGTCGGACTCGTCCACGGGGGTGTCGTTGACCGTCAGGCGCCCTGAGGCGTCGCAGCACACGACGTGGTCCCCGGGCAGGCCGATGACGCGCTTGATGAGGTGGTCGTCGGAGTCCTCCGGCAGGAGCCCCACGAACGTCAGGGCGTCGGCGACGACGCTGCCCACGGGACCGCGCTGGGGCGGGGCCGTCTGCCCCAACCAGCCGCCGGGGTCGGAGAAGACGACGACGTCCCCGCGGTGCAGGTCGAACGGCCCCGGGGAGAGCTTGCTGACGACGACGCGGTCGCCGATGTCGAGCGTCTGCTCCATCGACTGCGAGGGGATGAAGAACGCCTGCAGCAGGAAGGTCTTGACGACCAGCGACACGACGAGCGCCACGGCGACGACGAGGACCGTCTCGCGGACGGCACCCACGATCCCGCCGGAGGTGCGCCGCCGTGGGGCGGGTCCGGGGGCTGGTGCGTCCTGCTCGGTGTCCTCGGCGCTCACGAAGCGCTCCCCCGTCCGACGGTGCCGACCGCGTCGAGCGGCCAGGTGATGGCGACGACGCGACCGATGACGTCGTCCACGGCGATGGTGCCCCCGCCCGGTGACCCGAGGTGGGAGCGTGAGTCGACCGAGTCGCTGCGGTGGTCGCCCATCACCCACAGTCGGCCCTGCGGCACCTCGATGTCGAACGCGACGTCGCTCGCGGCGTCCCCGGGCTGCACGTAGGGCTCCTCCAGGGGCTTGCCGTCGACGAGGAGGCGACCCTGGGCGTCGCAGCACGTGATGCGGTCCCCCGGCAGGCCGACGACCCGCTTGACGAAGTCGGACTCCCCGGGCCGGAAGCCCAGGAGGCCCGCCACACCCGCACCGACCTTCGCCAGGCCCTGCGGGGCCGGCGGCGCGTCGGTGAAGGTGCCGGTGCCGTCGAAGACGATGACGTCGCCGCGCTGCACGTCGCCGGCCCCGACGCGCCAGACCAGGACGCGCTCCCCCGGCCGCAACGTCGGCGTCATGGAGTCCGAGGGGATCGAGAAGGTCTGCACGACGAAGGTCCGCACCAGCAGGACGAGCAGGAGGGCGATGGCCAGCACGAGGACGGCCCGTCCTCCGCGGGAGGAGCGGCGTCCGGCGGCGTCACCGGAGGACCCACCGGGAGGGACCGACGGCCGCGGCTGGGTGGTCGTCACGGAACTCCTGCCTCACGGGGACTGCGTGCCGCGGTCGGGCGGCTGGGCGAGTCTAGACGGGCCCCCTGGGAACCCGTCCGGAACGACACGAGCCGGGCCCCGACGGGACCCGGCTCGTGGTGGAGCTGACTGGACTCAGCCGCGGCTGGTCGAGTCGCGACGCTCCTTGATCTTGGCGGCCTTGCCGCGCAGGTCGCGCAGGTAGTACAGCTTGGCGCGCTTCACGTCACCGCGGGTCACGACCTCGATCTTCTCGATGACCGGGGTGTGCAGCGGGAAGGTGCGCTCCACGCCGACGCCGAAGGAGACCTTGCGGACGGTGAAGGCCTCGCGGATGCCGCCGCCGGTGCGGCGGATGACGACGCCCTGGAAGACCTGGACACGAGAGCGGGTGCCCTCGATGACCTTGACGTGCACCTTGAGGGTGTCGCCGGCCCGGAACTCCGGGATGTCGCTGCGCAGCTGGGCTGCGTCGATGCTGTCGAGCACGTTCATGGTGGTGGCTCACTTCCCCTGTCGTTGCCACAGGTCATCGGCACAGGCGTTGGTCCCGCGACGGGCGTCCGGTGGGGCTGGCCCCCTGTGGCAGGCGCACCCTCCGCCACCCGGGGGCAGCGGTCACCGGCCGTCGCGGCTCGTTGGTGTCAGCTGATCAGTCTGCCACAGCGGTGGTCCTCGGACGGAATCCGTGATCACCGGGGGTCCAGCCCAGCTCGGCGAGGACGGCGAGGTCGCGCGTGTCGCACCGTTCCGGGTCGAGCCGCTCCACCACGTCGGGGCGCCGGGACGCCGTGCGCCGCAACGCCTCGTCGCGCCGCCAGCGCTCGACGGCGCCGTGGTTGCCGCCGGCCAGGACGGCCGGCACGTCCAGCCCGCGCCACGAGGCGGGCTTGGTGTACGCGGGGTGCTCGAGCAGGCCGTCGTGCTCGGGCGCGTGGCTCTCCTCCGTCAGGGAGGCCGCGTTGCCGACGACGCCCGGCACGAGGCGGACGACGGCCTCGGTGATCGCGAGGACGGCGACCTCGCCGCCGTTGAGGACGTAGTCGCCGAGGGAGACCTCGCGGACGCGGATCCGGGTCCGGTAGTGCTCGACGACGCGGGCGTCGATGCCCTCGTAGCGGCCGCAGGCGAAGACGAGCCACGGTTCGGCGGCGAGCTCGACGGCCGCCCGCTGGCTGAAGACCTCCCCCACGGGCGAGGGGACGACGAGGACGGGTCCCTCCTCGCGAACCCCGGCCGGCGGGTCGGCCAGGACCGCGTCGAGCGCCTCGCCCCACGGTTCGGGCTTCATCAGCAGGCCGGCACCCCCGCCGTACGGGGTGTCGTCGACCGTGCGGTGCCGGTCGTGGGTGTGCTCGCGCAGGTCGTGGACCCGGACGTCGAGCAGGCCCTGGGTCTGCGCCTTGCGGATGAGGGACAGCTGCAGCGGCGCGAGGTAGTCGGCGAAGATCGTGACGACGTCGAGGCGCACTAGCCCTCGTCCCCCGGCAGTTCGACGAAGAGCCCGCCGGGCGGGGCCAGGACGACCTTGCGGCGGCGCACGTCGACGGTCGGGACGATGGCGCGCACGAAGGGCACGAGCACCTCGCGGCCGTCGGTGCCCGTGACGACGAGGACGTCCTGCGCGGACCCGGTGAGCAGGTCGGCCACGGTGCCCAGGGGCGTCCCGGTGAGCGTCACGGCGGCCATCCCGCGCAGCTGGTGCGGGTACCAGGCGTCGTCGGTCTCCTCGGCCTCGTCGTCGATGTCGACGAGCAGGAGGGTGTCGCGCAGCGCCTCGACGGCGGAGCGGTCGGCGACCTCCTCGAAGGTGAGGAGCAGGGTGCCGTTGTGCCAGCGCTTGCCGCTGACGGTGAGCGGCCCACGGGCCGGTTCGGTGCGCAGGACCACACCCGGCACGAAGCGTTCGTCGGGGTCGTCGGTGCGGACCTCGACGGTGACCTCACCGCGCACCCCGTGCGGGCGCCCGATGCGGGCGACGACGTACTCCACGACAAGTCCTCCGGGATGGCTGGGGCGGAACGGCAGGACGCCGGGGCCGCGTGCGCGACCCCGGCGTCCGGAGGTGGTGCTGGTGTCCGTGCTCGAGCTGGTGTCGCAGCGTCAGCGACGGTCCACGTCGACGAGGTCGACGCGCACCGCCTTGCCGCCGGCGAGCGCACCGATGACTGTGCGCAGCGCCTTGGCCGTGCGGCCGGCACGGCCGATGACCCGGCCCAGGTCGTCCGGGTGCACGCGAACTTCGAGCAAGGCACCGCGCCGCAACGTCTTCGACGTCACCTGCACGTCGTCGGGGTGACCGACGATGCCGCGCACCAGGTGCTCGAGTGCGTCCGCGAGCACCGCGTCAGGACTCTTCGGCCGGGGCGTCGGCGGCGGGCGCCTCGGCCGGCGCGGACGCGGCCTTGGCGGCACCACCGGCGGGGATCCGCGGGGGCTTGGTGTTGGTGCTCGGGGTGCGGTAGGTGCCCTCGGCGCCCGGCAGGCCCTTGAACTTCTGCCAGTCACCCGTGACCTTGAGCAGCGCAGCGACCTGCTCGGTCGGCTGCGCGCCGACGCCGAGCCAGTACTGCACGCGCTCGGACTTGACCTCGATGGTCGAGGGGTCCGTCATCGGGTTGTACAGGCCGACCTCTTCGATCGCGCGACCGTCGCGCTTGCTGCGCGAGTCGGCGATGACGATGCGGTAGAACGGCGCACGGATCTGGCCCATGCGCTTGAGGCGAATCTTGACAGCCACGGTGTGGGGTGTCTCCCGGTTCTGGAGTGTCGAACGGACCGCTCCGGTGTGGGGACGCCGGCACGGGCAGTTCAGGGACGCGTCTGCCCCGGGTGAGAGGGTCCCTGGGCGAACGAGTGCCCGACCATCATGCCAGAGGTCGCGCACCGCCCACGACACGGCCGCGCAGCACGACGACGGGGTCCCGGAGCACGCCGAGGTCGGCGCGGGGGTCGCCGCCGACGACGAGCAGGTCGGCGCTGGCCCCCTCCTCCAGGGCGGGGTGGCCGAGCCAGCGGCGGGCCGCCCACGTCGCGGCGTCCAGGGCCGCCGTCCGGGACAGCCCGGCGGCCACGAGCTCGTGCAGCTCGTCGACGACGAGGCCGTGCGGCAGCACGCTGCCGGCGTCCGTGCCGGCGAAGACGGGCACCCCGGCGTCGTGGAGCGCGGCGACGTTCTCGTACCGGCGCGCGTGCAGCGCCCGCATGTGCGCCGCGTAGGCGGGGAACTTGAGCTCCCCGCGGTCGGCGATGCCGGGGAACGTCGCGATGTTGACGAGCGTCGGCACGACGGCGACGCCGGCGGCCGCGAGCCTCGGGAGCAGGTCGGGCCGCAGCCCGGTGCCGTGCTCGATGCCGTCGACCCCGGCGGCGAGCAGGTCCTCGACACCGTCCCCGCCGAACTGGTGGACGGTGACGCGGGCACCGAGCTCGTGTGCGGCGGCGACCCCGGCCGCCAGGACGTCGGCCGGCCAGCACGGCGCGAGGTCACCGGTCCCCCGGTCGATCCAGTCGCCGACGAGCTTGACCCAACCGTCACCGCGGCGGGCCTCGACGCGCACGTGCTCGACGAGGTCCTCGGGTTCGATCTCGTGCGCCAGGCCCCGCAGGTACCGCCGCGTGCGGGCCAGGTGCCGGCCGGCGCGGACGATGCGCGGCAGGTCCTCCACGTCGTCCATCCACCGCGTCTGCGACGCCGACCCGGCGTCGCGCAGCAGCAGCGCGCCCGCGTCCCGGTCGGCGACGGCCTGGGCGCGGGCGACGTCGTCCTCGACCCACCCCTGGGGGCCGATGCCGACGTGGCAGTGCGCGTCCACGAGTCCGGGCAGCACCCAGCCGTCCAGGCGCGTCGTCGACGCCGCCGCGGGCCGGGAGAACGTCACCCGGCCACCGACGACCCACGCCTGCTCGACGACCTCGTCGAGACCGACGAGGACCGGGCCGCTGAGGTGCAGCGCCTCGCTCACCGCGGCGTCACTGCCCGAGGTACTTGTCGAACCCCTTCGGCAGGTTCAGGTCGGCCGGGTCGAACCCCTGGGAGGGGTCGGGCAGCCCGAAGGCCGAACCGGGCTGCGCCGCAGCGCGTTCGGCGGCCGCCTTCTCCTCCGCGGCGCGCTTGGCGGGGTTGCCGCTCTTGCCCTTCTTGCCCTTGGACGCCGCCACCCGCGCCTTCTGCTTCTTGGACGCGCCACCGCCGCCGGGCATCCCCGGGATCCCGGGCAGCCCGCCGCCGCCGAGGCCGTTCTTCAGCGAGCGCATCATCTTCTGCGCCTGCCCGAACCGCTCGAGCATGTCGTTGACGGCCGAGACGCTCTGACCGCAACCGGCGGCCACCCGGGCACGACGCGACCCGTTCATGATGCGCGGCTGGCGGCGCTCCAGCGGGGTCATGGAGCGGACCATCGCCTCGATGCGGTCGAACTCGCGCTCGTCGAAGGCGTCGAGCTGCTGGCGCATCTGGGCCATGCCCGGCAGCATCCCGAGCATCTTCTTCAGCGAGCCCATGTTCCGGACGGCCTGCAGCTGCTGGAGGAAGTCGTCGAGCGTGAAGTCCTCGTCGGCCGCGAACTTGGCCGCCATGGCCTGGGCCTGGTCGGCGTCGAACGCCTTCTCGGCCTGCTCGATGAGCGACATGACGTCGCCCATGTCGAGGATGCGGGAGGCCATCCGGTCGGGGTGGAACGGCTCGAAGTCGTCGAGCTTCTCGCCCGTGGAGGCGAACATGACGGGCTGGCCGGTGACGTGGCGCACGGACAGCGCCGCCCCACCGCGGGCGTCGCCGTCGAGCTTGGTGAGGACGACACCGTCGAAGCCGACGCCGTCGCGGAACGCCTCGGCCGTGGCGACGGCGTCCTGGCCGATCATGGCGTCGAGGACGAAGAGGACCTCGTCGGGCTGCACGGCGGTGCGGATGTCGATCGCCTGCTGCATCATCTCGGCGTCCACACCCGTGCGGCCCGCGGTGTCGACGACGACGACGTCGTAGTGGTGCCGCTTGGCGTGCTCGATGCCGCGCTGGGCGACCGAGACCGGGTCCCCGACACCGTTGCCGGGTTCGGGGGCGAACACGTCGACCCCGGCGCGCTCACCGGTGATCTGCAGCTGGTTGACGGCGTTGGGGCGCTGCAGGTCGCAGGCCACGAGCAGCGGGCGGTTGCCGTTGCCCTTGAGCCAGCGGCCGAGCTTGCCGGCCAGCGTCGTCTTCCCCGCACCCTGCAGCCCCGCGAGCATGATGACGGTGGGCGGGTTCTTGGCGAAGCGCAGGCGGCGCGTCTCGCCGCCGAGGATGCCGACGAGCTCCTCGTTGACGATCTTGACGACCTGCTGGGCCGGGTTGAGGTGCCCCACGACCTCCGCCCCGGTCGCCCGCTCGCGGATGCGCGTGGTGAAGTCCCGCACGACGGGCAGGGCGACGTCGGCGTCGAGGAGCGCACGGCGGATCTCCCGCACGGTCGCGTCGACGTCGGCTTCGGTCAGCCGCCCCTTGCCGCGCAGCGACTTGAACGTGGCGGTGAGACGGTCGGAGAGCGTGGCGAACACGGCCACAGCCTAAGCGACCGGCGCCGGGCCCCGCGGGACCCGGCGCCGACGCTCAGCCGGCGGAAGCCTCGAGGCCGAAGCGGTGCCGGGCCCCGGGGAAGTCCGCCGGCAGGCGGTCCCGGCCGTCGGCGCGCAACCGGGCCCGCAACGTGCCCTCCTTGGGGGTCGGGTCGAAGGCCCCGCGCGCGGCCAGGGCCGGCACGACCAGCTCGGCGAAGTCGTCCAGGGTGCCGGGGCTGAGCAGCGGGTTGAGCAGGTACCCGTCCAGACCGGCGGCGCCGGCGTGCCGGCTCATCGCCTCGGCGACCTCGTCGGGGGTGCCGACGAAGAAGAGGTCCCCGCCGCGGGCGACGGAGGCGAACCGGCGCTTGACGTCGCCCGCCGTCAGCGGGCGGTCCCCGTCGCCGCGCACGACGTAGCTCGTCAGCCCGTTCGTCGTGGTGGTGAGGGGTTCGTCGTCGGCGTAGCGGGCGATGTCGATGCCCGTGTCCCCCGAGTACGAGACCAGCTGCGCGCGCAGGCGGTACGTGCTCTGCAGGTCCTCGAGCTTGGCCTGCGCCTCCGCGGCCGTGCGGCCCACCACGACGCGCGCCAGGGCCAGCGCGCGGACGTCGCCGGGGACGCGTCCGAGGGCGGCCGCCCGGGCGCGGGTGTCGTCGAGCCCGGCGCGGATCTCGGCGGGGTCGGACTTCGGCAGCAGCAGCACCTCGCCGTGCCGGGCTCCGAACTCCCGCCCGCGCGGGGACCAGCCAGCCTGGAACAGGACGGGGGTCCGTTGCGGGGAGGGTGAGGTCAGCGCCGGCCCGTGGACGCGGAAGTGCTCGCCCTCGAAGTGGACGGGACGGACGGACCCCGGACGGGCCCAGACGGGCACGGACTTGTCCGCCACGACGGCGTCGTCGGCCCAGCTGCCCTCCAGCAGGCGGTAGACGACCTCGAGGAACTCGTCGGCGCGCGCGTAGCGGTCGCCGTGGGCCAGCTGCCCGTCGAGGCCGAAGTTGCGGGCCGCGCTCTCGAGGTAGCTCGTCACGACGTTCCAGCCGATCCGGCCGTCCGTGAGGTGGTCCAGCGTGGCGAAGCGGCGGGCCAGGGAGAACGGGTGCTCGTACGTCGTGGAGGCGGTGACGACGAAGGCCAGCCGGCGCGCGACCTCGGCCAGGGCCGGCACGTAGGCGAACGGGTCGTTGGCCGGGGCCTCGACGGCCTCGCCGACGGCCGCGTCGAGGGACCCCTCGTAGACGTCGTAGAGACCGAGCACGTCGGCGAGGAAGAGCGCGTGCAGCCCGGCCTCCTCCGCGGTGGTGGCCACGTTCCGCCAGCGGTCGAGGGAGTTGACCATGACGCGGTCGTCGGCCGGGTGCGTCCACAGCCCGGGGGCGCCCCCGCAGCCGACGCTGGCCTGTTCGTAGAGCCCGACGACGAGCTGGGTGGGTTCCGTCGGCTCGGCGTTCACCGGCTGACCTCCGTTCGGGGTGCGGGACTCGCTCCTGCCCGGCGGCGCCGCGACAGCAGCGCGTGGGCGAGGTAGCACAGGGCGGTGAAGACGACGCCGATGACGGTCGCCAGCCGCTGACCGGAGTCGGCCAGCGAGGCGACGACGGCCACGGCGCAGGCGAGGACGACGAGCACGGGGGCCGCCGGGTACCAGCGGACGCGGTAGGGCAGGTCGCGCACGTCGGTGCCGAGGGCCACGAGCCGGCGCCGCTGCGCCACCTGGGCCAGGGCGATGACGGCCCAGACGGCGACGACGGCGAACCCCGCCACCGAGACGAGCACGACGTACACCGTGCCGGGGGCCACGACGGAGCTGACGAGCGAGACGAGCCCGGCCCCCAGGCTCACGACGACCGCCAGCAGCGGGACGCGGGAGCGGCCGGTGCGCGCGAAGGCCACCGGCAGGTCCCCCGTCAGGGCCAGGGACCGCAGCAGCCGCGAGCACGCGTAGAGCCCGGAGGACCCGGCCGACAGGAGCGCGGTGATGATGACGACGGCGATGACGTCGTCGGCGTGCGGGATGCCGGACGCCGTGAAGACGGTGACGAACGGGCTCGTCTCCACCGACTCGTCCGCGCTGCCCAGCCGGTCGTAGGGCACGAGCGCGGCCATGACGACGATGGCGCCGACGAAGAAGACGACGAGGCGGACCATCGTCGTCCGCACGGCCTTCGGCACGACCGGGGCGGGGTCGTCGGTCTCGCCGGCGGCGATGGCGATGAGCTCGGTGCCGGAGAAGGCGTAGAAGACGGCCAGGGTGGCGACGAGGACGCCGCCCAGCCCGGCCGGGAAGTAGCCGTCCGCGGTGTGGAAGCCGCTCAGCAGCGGTGCCGGTCGCCCGTCGGCGCGCACGCCCACGATCGCGAGCGCCCCCACGACGATGAAGACGACGACGGCGGTGACCTTGACACCCGCCAGGAGGCTCTCGGCGTCGCCGTAGACGCGCACGGGCGAGAGGTTCACGGCGAGCAGGACGGCGGCGAACACCGCGCACCACACCCAGACGGGGACGCCGGGGAACCACCGCTGCATGAGCAGCCCCGAGGCCGTCAGCTCCGACCCGATGGCCGCGACCCAGCAGAGCCAGTACAGCCAGGCGGTGGTGAACCCGGTGGCGGGCCCGAGGGTCCGGTGGGCGTAGACGTGGAAGCCGCCGGACTCCGGCATCTGGACGGCCAGCTCCCCCAGGCACGTCATGAGCAGCCAGGCCACGACGGCCCCGACGCCGTAGGCGAGGACCGCCCCGAGCGGGCCGGCCTGGTAGATCGTGTAGCCGGAGGAGATGAACAGGCCGGACCCGATGACGCCGCCGAGGGAGATCATCACCAGGTGCCGGGTGCGCAGGTCGCGGCGCAGCGGCGGCACGTCCTGGCCGGCCAGGGGGTCGGTGGGGGGTGCGGTCACCGGAGGATCCTCCCAGCCGGGCGGGGGTGCCCCCACCCGTCGCCCCCACCCGCGCGGTTCAGGGGCCGGGGACCTCCGCCGCGTCCGACAGCGCCTGGATGGCCATCGCCACGCGCGGCGGCGAGAGCCGTTCCCCCGTCGGCTCCGCGAGGTAGAGGACGTCGACGGCCTGCGCCGCGTACGTGGCGACGTGCGCGGAGCGGATGTCGATGCGCTCGGTGGCCAGGGCGCGGCCGAGGGCGTGCAGGAGCCCGGGCCGGTCGGCGCAGCGCACCTCCAGGACCGTCGCGCGGTCGCTGGCCCCGGGCAGGATGACGACGCGGGGGTGCGCCACGAGGGACCGCGGCCCGCCGACGGGTCGGCGGGTCTGGGCGTCGCGGGCGGCGAGCCGCTCGAGCAGGGTGACGTCCCCGCTGACGATGCGGTCCAGGCTCTGCCGCAGCAGTTCCGGAGACGGCGGTTCGCCCGTGGGCGACTCCACCCACCACGAGTCCACAGCCACGCCCTCGAGCGTGCGGACGAGGGCGGAGCGGACGAGGAACCGGTGCCCGGCCAGCAACCCGGCCAGGTCGGCGAACACGCCCGTGCGGTCGGGGGCGACGACGGTGACGACGTAGAACCCGTCGACCTCCCGGACGTCGACGCGGGTCCGCCCGTCGGCGGCCGTGGCGGCGGCGAGCGCCTGCTCGTCGGCGTCGAAGGGGGCCGGCCCGGGGGCGGCCTCCCCCGCCAGCGACTTCGTGGCCCGGGCGACGAGGCCGTCGACGAGCCGTGCGCGCCACGGGGACCAGGCGGCCGGGCCGGCGGCCCGGGCGTCGGCCTCGGTGAGCGAGCGCAGCAGGTGCAGCGTCTCGAGCCGGCCGTCGACGGCCTCGACGAGCGCCGCCACGGTCTGCGGGTCGTCGGGGTCGCGGCGGGTGGCGAGGTCGACGAGGGTCAGGTGCTCGGCGACGAGCCGGCCGACCACCTCCACGTCGGCGGGGCTGAACCCGGCGCGGGTGGCGACGGCGCGCGCCAGCGGCGCCCCCGTGCGGGAGTGGTCCTGGGCGCCGGGCAGCTTGCCGAGGTCGTGCGTCAGGGCGGCGAGCAGCAGCAGGTCCGGGCGTTCGACCTCGCGCAGGAAGGGGCCGGCGGCCACGGCCGTCTCGACGAGGTGCCGGTCGACGGTCCAGCGGTGCACGGCGTTGCGCTGCGGGCGGTTGCGGATGCCGGTCCACTCCGGGATCCAGCGCTCCACCAGGCCCACCATGTCGAGGGACTCCCAGACGGGCACCTGCGCCGGTCCCGCGGCGAGCAGTTCCAGCAGGGCCTCGCGGGCCGTCGGGGGCCACGGGTCCGGCAGCGGCGGGCACGTGGTGACGAGGTGCTCCAGCGTCACCGGCGACAGGGGCAGCCCCGAGCGCACGGCGGTCGCGGCGGCGCGCAACGGCAGGACGGGGTCGTCGGCGGGGGTGACCCCGGCCCCCAGGACGACCTCGCCGTCGTGCTCGACGAGCCCGTGGCCCAGCGAGCGCAGCCGGGGGCGCTTGCCCTGGGCGCGGAAGCGGCGGGTCGGCACGGACTGCCGGGCCCGCCGGGTCGTGAGGTCGACGGCCGCGGAGATGGTGCGGGCGGCCTGGGCGACGGCGGCGAGCAGCAGGTCGGCGTCGGCGAACCCGCAGACGACGGCGGTGGCGTCCTGCTCGGCGAGCAGGAGCCGGTCCCCGGGGCGGCCGGAGGAGGCCTGCAGGCCGTCGCGGACGTCGAGCAGGAGGGTGTGGGCCTCGTCGACGGCGCCGTGGGGACGGTCGGTGAGCCAGCTGGCCGCGAGCGCGCGCAGGGTGATGGCGTCGCGCAGGCCGCCCCGGGCCTCCTTGAGGTCCGGTTCGAGCAGGTAGGCGACCTCCCCGAAGCGCGTGGCGCGTTCGGCGAGGGAGTCGAGGACCTGCGGCAACCGGCGGCGGGCCCCGCCGCGCCAGTCGTCGAGCAGGTGGCCGCGGGTGCGGGCGACGAGCCCGCCGTCGCCGGCGACGACCCGCAGGTCGAGCAGGCCGGTCGCGGCGGCGAGGTCGGCGGCGGCGACCTCGCGGCACTCCTTGGCGGTGCGGACCGAGTGGTCCAGACGCAAGCCGTTGTCCCACAACGGGTACCAGATGCGGTCGGCGAGAGCGGCGATGTCGTCGCGGCTCAGGGCCCGGCCGTCGTGCAGCAGGACGAGGTCCACGTCGCTGGCGGGGCCGGCGTCGCGGCGGGCCAGGGACCCGACGCACGCGAGCGCGACGCCGGATCCCTCCCCCAGCGGGCCGACCGTGCCGTCGAGGGGTTCGACGGCCTGGTCCCACACGTCGCGCAACCGGGACTCCACGAGCTGGACCAGCTCGGCGCGGCGGTGCGGGCCGGGTCTACCGGCCCGCACCGCGAGCGCGAGTCGCTCGGTGCGCAGGTCCGCGCTCAGCGCGGACCTGCCACGGGAGCGTCCATGGGGGGTGACCTCCAGGAGGGTTGGTGCGGGTGGGTCAGAGCGCGTCGGGACCGTGCTCGCCGGTCCGGACCCGGACGACGTCGTCGACCGGCTGCGTCCAGACCTTGCCGTCACCGATCCGCCCGGTCTGGGCGCTCTTGACGACGACCTCGACGACGTCGTGGGCGTCCACGTCGTCGACGAGGACCTCCACGCGGACCTTCGGCACGAGGTCGACGGTGTACTCGGCGCCCCGGTAGACCTCGGTGTGCCCGCGCTGCCGGCCGTAGCCGGAGGCCTCGGAGATGGTCAGACCCTGGATGCCGTACGCCTCGAGGGCCGACTTCACGTCGTCGAGCTTGTGCGGCTTGATGATGGCGGTGAGCAGCTTCATGCGGAGACCTCCGAACTTCCGGACGAGTGACGGGCGTCGGTCGGGCGGGCCGGGGAACCGGCCACCCGGCCTCCACCGGCGGTCAGCGTGCCCCAGTCGTAGCCGGACTCGGCGTGCTCGGCCTGGTCGATGCCGGCCACCTCGTCCTCCTCGTCGAGCCGGAAGCCCATCGTCTTCTGGATGATCGTGCCGATGATCCAGGTGGCGACGAAGGAGAACGCCAGGACCGCGAGCGCCCCGACGACCTGGCGCCAGAGCTGGTCGACACCGCCGCCGAAGAACAGGCCCGCGCCGTAGCCGCCCTTGACGGCCGGCGAGGACGGGGTGGCGAAGAAGCCGATGGCGATGGTGCCCCACACGCCGCCGACGAGGTGGACGCCGACGACGTCGAGGGAGTCGTCGTAGCCGAGCTTGTACTTCAGGCCGACGGCCAGGGCGCAGAAGACACCGGCGAGGGCGCCGAGGACGATGGCCATGACCGGGTTGACGGCCGAGCAGGCGGGCGTGATGGCGACGAGGCCCGCGACCGCACCGGAGGCACCACCGAGGGAGGTGGCGTGGCCGTCGCGGATCCGCTCGGTGAGCAGCCAGCCGAGCATCGCGGCCGAGGTGGCGACGAGCGTGTTGACGAACACGACCGAGGCGGTGTTGCCGGCGGCCAGCGCCGACCCGGCGTTGAAGCCGAACCAGCCGAACCACAGCAGACCCGCGCCGAGCATGACCAGCGGCAGGTTGTGCGGGCGCATCGGGTCGCGGCCGAACCCGCGGCGCTTGCCGAGGACGATGGCCAGGGCCAGACCGGCCGCACCGGCGTTGATGTGGACCGCGGTCCCGCCGGCGAAGTCGACGGCCTTGAGGGTGTTGGCGATCCAGCCGCCGACGACGGAGCCGTCGGAGGAGGTGAAGGCGAACACCCAGTGGGCGACCGGGAAGTAGACGACGGTCGACCAGACGGCCGCGAAGACCATCCACGCGCCGAAGCGGGCGCGGTCGGCGATGGCGCCGGAGATGAGGGCGACCGTGATGATGGCGAAGACGGCCTGGAAGGCGACGAACGCCATGGCCGGGTAGGTGGCCGCGGAGTCCTCACCCATGAGGCCGGTGAGGCCGAAGTACTCCAGCGGGTTGCCGAGCAGGCCGAGGCCGACGTCGTTCCCGAAGGACATCGAGTAGCCCCACAGGACCC
Source organism: Kineococcus sp. NPDC059986 (assembly GCF_040702905.1). Lineage (NCBI taxonomy): Bacteria > Bacillati > Actinomycetota > Actinomycetes > Kineosporiales > Kineosporiaceae > Kineococcus > Kineococcus sp. NPDC059986. The sequence continues at coordinate 135,932 of NZ_JBFBND010000001.1, forward strand.
ACAGCACCCCGATGAGGCCGAGGGCGCCGAAGCTCATCATCATCATGTTGAGCACGCTCTTGGCGCGGACCATGCCGCCGTAGAAGAGCGCGAGGCCGGGGGTCATGAGCAGCACGAGCGCCGAGCTGGTCAGGATCCAGGCGGTGTCACCTGAGTTCAGGGCCGAGTCCATGGGCAACATGGCCTTCCGCGAGGCCGGCGGGGCCGGCGAGAGAGGGGGTCGAGAACGGGACCACCGTGGCCTGCTCTCGTTACATCCCTTCGCGCGACGTGTTTCACCCGTGTGACGGGGCGCCCGCCCGTGTGAACTTCAGGTAACGCGCCCGCCCGTTCGACCCGGCGCTCAGCTGAGGAGCGCGTCGACGAAGGCCTCGGGCTCGAAGGGCGCGAGGTCGTCGGCCCCCTCACCGAGGCCGACGAGCTTGACCGGCACGCCGAGGGACTGCTGGACGGCGACGACGATGCCGCCCTTGGCCGTGCCGTCGAGCTTGGTGAGCACGATGCCGGTGACGTCGACGACCTCGGAGAAGACGGCGGCCTGGCGCAGGCCGTTCTGGCCGGTGGTCGCGTCCAGGACGAGCAGGACCTCGTCGACGGGTCCGTGCCGTTCGACGACGCGCTTGACCTTGCCGAGCTCGTCCATCAACCCGACCTTGTTCTGCAGGCGGCCCGCGGTGTCGATGATGACGACGTCCACCTCGGCCTCGGTGCCCTGCTTGACGGCGTCGAAGGCGACGGCCGCGGGGTCGGCGCCGTCGCGGTCGCTGCGGACCGTCGGCACCCCGACCCGGTCCCCCCAGGTGGCGAGCTGCTCGGCGGCCGCGGCGCGGAAGGTGTCGGCCGCGCCGAGGACGACGTCCTTGTCCTGGGCGACGAGCAGGCGCGCCAGCTTGCCGACCGTCGTCGTCTTCCCGGTGCCGTTGACGCCGACGACCATGACGACCGCGGGACGGCTGCCCTGCCGCTCGGTGGCCAGGGTGCGGTCCATGTCCGGCCCGATGGCCGTGAGGAGCTCCTCGCGCAGCAGCTCGCGCAGGTGCGCGGGGTCGCGGGTGCCGAGGACCTTCACGCGCTCGCGCAGCGCGTCGACGATGCGCGTCGTCGGCTCGACCCCGAGGTCGGCGAGCAGGAGGGTGTCCTCGACCTCCTCCCACGTCGCCTCGTCGAGGGTGTCGCGGGACAGCAGGGCCAGCAGCCCCTGGCCGAGGGCGGAGTTGGACCGGGCGAGGCGTTCGCGCAGCCGGACCAGCCGGCCCAGGACGGGGGCGGGGCGCTCGACGACGGGTCCGTCGGGCAGGCCGACGTCCTCGACGGTGCGCGTGGCGCTGTCGCGCGGGACCTCGGCGTCGTCACCGACGCCCGGGAGGGGTTCCTCGCCGTCGCGCCAGTCCCCCTTCAACCCCGCCTGCTGCCCCGGGCGGGGCGGGAGGGAACGACGGCGGCGGCGCGGCCGGACGAGGCCGACCACCGCACCGACCCCCGCGAGGGCGATGACGGCGATGAGGCCGATGACGATCTCGACTGTCTCCACGAGCCCCGATCTTCCCAGACCGGGCGCAGACCGCCCGACCGCCGGGCCGCCTCAGCGGGCGCGGGCCGCCCGGTGCTCGTCGCGGGCGCCGCGACGCTGGGCCTCGAGGCGGTCGGCGACACGGGTCCGGGCCTGACCGGCCTCGACGGCGAGCCGGGCGCGGTGGTGGCGCAGGACCGGCAGGAGCCGTTCGGCCCAGGCGTCCAGGCGCGCCATCGTCCGGCTGCCACGGCGGCGCAGGCTCGGCGCCGCCACCGTCAGCAGGACGACGACGGCCAGCCCCACCGTCACCGCGAACGTCACCAGCAGAGTCGTCACCATCACCGCACCACCACCCAAGAAGTCAGACCCGGAAGACCTCGAACCGTCACCGGGACCGGGACCCGGTGGACGCTCGTCACGTCAGCCACCCTGCCCCGGCGGTCACGCAGGCACCACCCGGCACGCGGCGTCGTCATCACTACGTGACCGGATGCTCACCGCTACGTCACCGAGGCGACGCGCGTCACACCCCGGCCGGCTCCTCCACGGGTCCCGCAGCCGGTTCCGCAGCCGGTTCCGCAGCCGGTTCCGCAGCCGGTTCCGGCGCGGGCTCGCGCGGTGCCACGGCGCGCTCGCCCTCGCGCAGCCGCTGGCTGACGACGGTGCTGATCCCGTCGCCGCGCATCGTCACGCCGTAGAGGGCGTCGGCGATCTGCATCGTGCGCTTCTGGTGGGTGATGATGATGAGCTGGCTCGTCGCGCGCAGCTCCTCGAACAGGGTGATGAGCCGCGACAGGTTCGAGTCGTCGAGCGCGGCCTCCACCTCGTCCATGACGTAGAAGGGGCTGGGGCGGGCGCGGAAGATCGCCACGAGCATCGCCACCGCGGCGAGCGAGCGCTCCCCGCCGGACAGCAGCGAGAGCCGCTTCACCTTCTTGCCCGCGGGCCGCGCCTCGACCTCGATGCCCGTGGTGAGCATGTCGGAGGGGTTCGTCAGGACGAGGCGCCCCTCCCCGCCGGGGAACAGGCGCGGGAAGACCTCCTCGTACTGCTGCGCGACCTCGGCGAAGGCCTCGGAGAACACGCGCTCGACGCGTTCGTCGACCTCCTTGACGATGTCGAGCAGGTCCTTGCGGGAGTTCTTGAGGTCGTCGGACTGGGTGACGAGGAACTGGTGCCGCTCCTCCATCGCCGCGTACTCCTCCAGCGCCAGCGGGTTGACCTGGCCCAGCTGGGCGAGGGCGCGTTCGGCCGACCGGCGGCGCTTGTCCTGCTCGGTGCGGACGTAGGGCCGCGGCTCCGGCGGGGTCTCCGGCTCCGGGTCCCCCGGCGCGGGCGGCGACGGCGGGACGAGCTGGTGCGGCCCGAACTCCTCGACGAGGACGTCGGGGTCGGTGCCGAGCTCCTCCAGGGCCCGCTGGCGCAGCTGGTCGATCTTCCACCGCTGCTGGGCGCGGGCGACCTCGTCGGCGTGCCGGGTGTCGCCGAGGCGCTGCTGCTCGGTCTTGAGGGACTCCACGGCGCGGCGCGCGGCGCCCACCTGCTCGTCGAAGCTCGCGCGGGCGGCCTCGGCCGCCTCCCGCAGCCGGGCGGCCTGGGCGTGGGAGGACTCCCACACCGCGAGCGCCTTCTCGGCCCCCTCCCGCACGGTGGCGGCGACGCGCGACTGCTCGGCGCGGCGGGCCCGGCGCGCGGCGGCGCGTTCGCGGGCGGCGAGCTCCTCGGTGGCCTGCCGCTCCAGGGCGTCGGCCCGGCCCGCGAGCGCGCGGGCTCGCTCCTCGACGGTGCGCAGGGCCAGGCGAGCCTCGGTCTCGGCGCCGCCGAACCCTCGGGCGACCTCGGCGAGGCGGTCCCGCTCGTCGGTCGAGACGTCCCCGTCGCCGTCCCCGTCGCCGTCGAGCCGGCTGGCGGCCTCGAAGCGTTCGGTGAGCTCGACGAGCTCGGCGCGGTCGGTCTCCAGCCGGGCACCGACCTGCTCCCGGGTGGCGCGCAACCGGTCCGCCTCGGCCGCGGCGGCGCGCACGGCCGACCCCAGCTGCCCCAGCTGCTCGGCCACGGCGTTCATCCGGGCGTCGGAGTCGTGCAGCCGGTCCAGGGCCGCCTCGACGCGCTCGGTCGCCGCGGCGCGCGCGGTCTGGGCCTGCCCCAGCGCGAACTGCGCGCGCTGGGCCCGGTGCTCGGCGGCGGACAGGGCGTCGGTGGCCTCGTCGACGGCGGCCTGCACCTGCAGCAGGCTCGGCGCGGACGAGGAACCGCCGGCCGCGACGTGGGCGCCGACGACGTCGCCGTCGCGGGTGACGGCGAGCAGGTCGGGCCGGGCCTGCGCGACGTCGCGTGCGGCGGTGAGGTCGTCGACGACGACGACGTGGCCGAGCAGCCCCGTGAGGGCGGGCAGCAGGTCCGCGGGCGCACGGACGAGGTCCAGCGCGGCGCGGGTGCCGGGGCGCGCGTCGGGACGGTCCGTCGCTCCCGGCGAGGCGACGAGCATCCCGGCGCGGCCGGCGTCGTCGCCCTTGAGGTGCTCGATGGCCGCGACGGCGTCGGCGGGGGTCGCGACCGCCACGGCGTCCGCGGTGGACCCGAGCGCGGCGGCGACGGCCTGCTCGTAGCCGGACTCGACGCTCAGCAGCGCCGCGACCGACCCCAGCACGCCCGACAGCGCCGGGCCGGCGGCGAGCAGGGCGCCGGTGCCGTCCTTGCGGGCCAGGCCGATCTCGAGGGCCTCCTTGCGGGCAGCCCACGTCGCGCGTTCGCGTTCGGCGGCCTGCAGCTCGGTGCGCGCCTGCTCGTGGGCGGCCTCCGCGGCGTGCAGGGCGTCCTCGGCGGCCTCGTGCTCGGCGTCGAGGCCCTCCTCGCCCTCCTCGACGCCCGCGACCTGGGTCTCCAGCGTCGTGAAGGCGGCCTGCGCCTCCTCCCGGCGCCGCTCGGCGTCGGCCAGGGAGGTGGACAGGCGCTCGCGTTCGGCCTCGGCCGCCTCGACGCGGCTGGTGCGGGCGGCGACCTGGCCGCCGAGGCGGGCCAGGCCTTCGCGGCGGTCGGCGGCGGCGCGCAGGGCCGCGGCGACGCGCTGGTCCTCGGCGCGGGCGGCCCGGTCGGCCTCGGCGCGGGCGGCGAGCACCTCGTCGAGGGCCGCCCGGCGCTCGGTGACCTGCTCGGCGAGCTCGGCCTCCTCGGCGCGGACGCGGTCGGCGTGCGCCTGCAGCTCCTCGGGGTCTCGACGGCCCGTCTGCTCCTCCGGTTCGCTCGCGAGCAGCCGCGAGCGTTCGGCCGCCAGGGCCTGGACACCGCGCAACCGCTCGGCGAGGGCGTCGAGGCGGTGGTGGGTCTCGACGGCGCGGGCGAGGTCGGGCGCCGCGGCGGCCGCGGCCTGCTCGGCGGCCTGCAACCGGGCGGACGCCTCGGCGAGGTCGGCCTCGACCTGCGCCTGCCGCGTCTTGAGGGCAGCTTCGTCCGCCTCGTCGCGCTGCAGCGAACTGCTGGCCTGGACGAGGTCGTCGGCGAGCAGCCGCAGCCGGGAGTCCCGCAGGTCGGCCTGCACGACCTGCGCGCGGCGGGCGGCCTCGGCCTGGCGGCCCAGGGGTTTGAGCTGGCGCCGGATCTCGGTGACGAGGTCGGCCACGCGCGTGAGGTTGGCCTCCATCGCGTCGAGCTTGCGCAGCGCCTTCTCCTTGCGGCGCCGGTGCTTCAGGACGCCCGCGGCCTCCTCGATGAACGCGCGGCGCTCCTCGGGCGAGGCGTGCAGGACGGCGTCGATCTGGCCCTGACCGACGATGACGTGCATCTCCCGGCCGATGCCGGAGTCGGACAGCAGTTCCTGCACGTCGAGCAGCCGGCACGTCTGGCCGTTGATCGCGTACTCCGAACCGCCCGTGCGGAACATCGTCCGGGTGATCGTCACCTCGGCGAACTCGATGGGCAGCGCACCGTCGGTGTTGTCGATCGTCAGGCTCACCTCGGCACGGCCGAGCGCGGAGCGTCCCTCCGGCCCGGTGGTGCCGGCGAAGATGACGTCCTCCATCTTCCCGCCGCGCAGGCTCTTGGCGCTGCTCTCACCCATGACCCAGGTCAGGGCGTCGAGGACGTTGGACTTGCCCGAACCGTTGGGACCGACCACGCACGTGATCCCCGGCTGCAGCCGCAGCGTCGTCGCGGAGGCGAACGACTTGAACCCCTTGAGGGTGAGGGTCTTCAGGTGCACGGGGCGAGAGCCTAACGACGCGGAGGCCGTGATCGGCTGAGGCGAGCCGCGTCGGGCCGCGGGCGAGGCCTCGTGGGGCGGGGCCCCGCTCCCGTGGTCATCACGGTCTGGAATGACCGTTGCGGCGACACGCGATGCGCTCGATGGGTGACCCTCCGAGGTTGTACAACGGTGGAAGACCCCCTGACGACCTTCCGGAAGGACCCCTGTGCCGACCCGCCCCGCCGGTCGTCCCCGCCCCACCCGCGCCGAACGCCCGGCGCGAGCGCGCCGCTCCCCCTTCCGGGTCCTGCCCCGGCCCCGCACCGCCCCGGGCGCCCCCGCCGTCGGCGTCGTCCCCCCGACCCCCGTCGACGGGGTGTCCCTGCGCCTGCTGGTGACGCTCGCCCTCCTCAGCTCGATCGGCCCCCTGGCCATCGACGCCTACCTGCCGACGTTCCCGGACCTCGCCGCGGACCTGTCGACCAGCGCGGCCCGCGTCCAGCTGACGCTGACGACGTTCATGCTCGGGATGGCCGCCGGGCAGCTCGTGCTCGGCCCCCTCTCCGACCGCCTGGGCCGTCGGCGCCTGCTGCTGGCGGGCACGCTCGTGACGTTCCTGGCCGGCGTGGTCTGCACCCTCACGCCCTCCATCGGCGTCCTGGTCGTGGCCCGCCTCGTCCAGGGCGTCGCCGGGGCGGCCGGGATGGTCATCGGCCGCGCCGTCGTCGCCGACCTCGCCACCGGCCGGGCCGCGGCGCGGGCCTTCTCCACCCTCGGCGTCATCGGCGGGGTCGCCCCCGTCGTGGCCCCGCTGCTCGGCGGCCTCATCGCCGGGCACGGCGGCTGGCGCGGGATCTTCGCCGTCACCGCGGTCGCAGCGCTCGCCATGGCCGTCGCGGCCTGGTTCGTGGTCCCCGAGACGCTGCCCGCCGAACGCCGTCACACCGGCGGGGCGCGCGAGGTGGCCCGCACCGCGCGGGCCGTCCTGTCCCGCCGCGGCTACGTCGGCTACGCCGGCACCCTCGTCCTGGTGTTCGGGACCGTCTTCTCGTACGTCTCGGCCTCGCCCTTCGTGCTGCAGAACGTCGTGGGCCTCTCGACCGGGACGTTCTCCCTCGTCTTCGCCTGCAACGCCCTGGGGATCGCCGCGGGTGGCGCCGTCTCCACGCGGGCCCTGCGCCGGTTCGACCCCTCCCAGGTCCTGACCACCGGGGTGCTGCTGCAGCTCGGGTGCGCCGCCGGTCTGTTCACGACCGTCCTCGCCTTCGACGCCTGGACCCCCGCCGTGCTCGTCCTGCTGTGGTTCACCGTCTTCAGCGTCGGCCTCGTCTTCGGCAACGCGACAGCGCTCGCGATCGACCAGGTGCGGTTCGCCGCGGGCACGGGCTCGGCGCTGCAGGGGGCGCTGCAGTTCACGGTCGGCGCCCTCGTCTCCCCGCTCGTCGGACTGGCCGGGGAGCACTCGGCGGTGCCGATGGTGACGACGATGCTGACGTGCACCGGCCTGGCGACGGCGCTGCTGTTCCTCGTGGCCCGCCCCGCGCGGCGTGCGCAGGCCCAGGTCTGACGCTCAGCGCGTCTCGAAGCCCTCGACGCCCTCGGCGGGTCCCCAGTGGTCGGTGACCCGGGTGACCCGCCCGGGGCGTTCGTGCTGGGAGGGGTCGGCGCGCAGGCGGGAGAGCAACTGCCGCAACGCGTCCCGCTCCCCCTCCGCGACCACCTCGACGTGGCCGTCGGAGGTGTTGGTGGCGCTGCCGACGAGACCGAGCCCCTCGGCCTGCCGCTGGGTCCACCAACGGAACCCGACTCCCTGGACGCGGCCGGTGACGAGGGCGGTGAGGCGTTCCACGGGAAGAACCCTAGGGGTGGCGGTGGAGCGCTGCCCGGACGGCGGCGCACGAGCGGGCTGGTCGCCCAGGACGGGCCGCAGCACGGTCGTCGGCTCGACGGGGAGCCTTCGCTCAGGTCGCGGCTCCCGACGCTTCGAGCACCAGGCGCGTCTCGGTCACCCGGTACCCGGCCCGCTCGAAGGCCGCCGCCATCGGGGTGTTGGTGACGTCCGTGGTGGCCGTGGTCCGCTGCGCCCCGGCCGCGGCGTGGAAGCGCGTGACCTCGCCCAGCAGGTCGTCGACCAGTCCGAGGCCCCGGTGGGCGGGCAGGACCCCCAGGTAGCCGACGTTGCGGGAGTAGGGGGTGGCGGACGGGACGACGAACCCGACGGGTTCCCCGGCGGGGGTCGTCGCGACGCGCCACCAGTCCCGGTCCCCGGGGCAGGACAGGTAGAACGCGTAGTCGTCACGGGCTTGCGCGGCGGGGTCCACGACGGCGAGGGATCGGCGGGTCGTCACGTCCAGGGTGTCGACCGCGCACCGCTGGAAGAGGTCGAGGAACTCCTGCTCGTCCCCGGCGCGGAAGTGCAGCCGCCTCGAGGGCCCCGGCGCCGGGGACTCCGGGGTCCACTCGAAGCGCAGCCGCTCCAGCTGCTCGCTCAGGCCGACGACGGCGGCGGCCCGCACCCGCCAGGACACCGCCTCGACGGTGGCCGGTGAGGCGCGCCAGTGCGGGGGGAGGGTGAGCTGGTACTCGGGTGGCCGCGTGGCGTCGGCGGTGGCGAAGGCGCTGTGGGCGGCCCGCAGCAGGCCGGCCGCCAGGGCCGGACGGTCCTCGACGCGGTCGAGCACGTGCAGGCAGTCCAACGTCAGCGGGGTCGTGCCGTCGGGTCGTCCCCACCACAGGGCACGGCCGACCACGGTGCCGTCCTCCTCCTCGGCCAGCCAGGTCCAGGACCAGCGCATCCGACCCGCCTGCACCTCCTCCTGCAGACGGTCCGGCTCGACGCCGGCGAGGTGGGGGTCGAGGGGGAAGGCGAGGAGCGCACCGAGGTCGTCGGTGGTCGCGGGGCGCAGGTGCACGGGCCGTGCCTAGCGGGCGTCGTGGTGGTGGAGCAAGGGGATTGCCGGCCTCGCAGCGGTCGGCGCGCCCGCGTCGACCGCCCGGGCACGACCCTCAGGCGTACTCAGGACCGCCGCTGATGCCGAAGAACTCCTCGAGCGTGGCGACCCCGCTCCCGGTCACCTGCCGCACGAGGTCCTCGCCGACCCAGCGCCAGTGCCAGGGTTCGGGGTCGTAGCCGGTGACGTCGGTCTTCCCCTCGGGGTAGCGCAGGAGGAACCCGTAGCGGCCGGCGTGGGCGCGCAACCACTCGGACTCCGGGGTCTGGCCGAAGCAGTTCTTCAACAGGCACCCGGGCTGGGTGCGGCCGCCGAAGTCCACCGCCAGCCCCGTCTGGTGCTCGCTGTAGCCCGGGCGGGCGGACACGCTCTCCGCGGACTCCAGGCCGTCCCTGGCGACGGCGTTGTCGTGCACCGACGTCTGCCGCTGGTAGGAGCGGTAGCCGCTCGTGACGCTCAGGCTGACCCCGTCGCGGCCCGCGTCCTGCAGGAGTGCCCGCAGGTCGGGGGCGATGACGGCGGCGACCTCCTTGCCGTCGACCACGGCCAGCGTCGGCGCGTAGTCGACGGGGTCCAGGGGGTGCTGCTTGTTGACGACGACCCACGGGCTGTCGGCGGCCGTCCGCGAAGGGCCCTGCTCGGCGGCCGGGGCCCCCACGGCCGGCGCCGCGGCGACCGCACCCGCGGGTGCGGACCCGTCCGTCGTGGTGACCGCGCCGGTGTCGTCGCCGCTCAGGCGCGAGAGGACGACGCCGCCCCCCACCCCCGCGGCCAGGACTCCCGCCAGCAGGACGCGACGCGCGACGACGGCCTCGTGGCTGAAGCGCCGGCGCCCGTCCGGCAGCACCTCCGGCGCGAAGGGCGACCGTCGCGGCCGGGTACCCAGCGGGGACATGCGCAGGATCTTCCCAGCGGGGCGCCGCGACGTCGCGCGCCGCGCCGGGACGTTCCGCGGGATCTCGAGGGGTCCGCAAGGGACCGGGCGTGGGTGCACCCGTGGGTGCCCCGTCGGCGTCGTCGGGACGACGCGGACGGGACACCCGACACCGCCGGTCAGGCCGTGACGCTGTGCTCCCCCGCGGTCAGTTCCCGCTCGCTGCCGTCCGGCAGCCGCAGCACTGCGGACGTGCCCTCGGGCACGGTGACGTCGACGCTGAGGGCGTCACCGTCCTGCCGCCAGCTCACGGCGAGCCGCCCGTGCGGCGTCTGGAGCGCACCCTTGGCCCACGTGATGCCGCCACCGGGCCGCGGGGCGACGAGCGAGCGCGCGTACCCGGGTTCCAGCGGGGCCAGACCCGCGACGACGCGGTGCATCCAGTCCGCGACGGCCCCGAGGGCGTAGTGGTTGAAGCTCGTCATCTGCCCGGGGTTGATGGTCCCGTCGGGCAGCATCGAGTCCCACCGCTCCCAGATCGTGGTCGCCCCCATCGTCACGGGGTACAGCCACGACGGGCAGCCCTCCTCCAGCAGCAGCCGGTACGCCTCCTCCAGGTGCCCCGTCGAGGTGAGGGCGTCGGTGACGTAGGGCGTCCCGGCGAAACCCGTCGACACCCGGTACCCGGCCTTGGCGACGACCTCGGCGAGGCGGTCGCCCGCCTTGGCCATCAGCTCCCCGTCCAGGAGGCCGAACTCGATGGCCAGCGCGTACACCGTGGCGCAGTCGGACAGGACCGTGCCGTCGGCGGAGACGTAGTGCTGCAGGAACGCCGTCCGCAGCCGCACCGCGAGCGCGTCGAACGCGACCGCGTCCTCGGCGTGCCCCAGCACGCGGGCCATGTCGGCCGCGGTGCGGGCCGACCGGTGGATGGCCGCGGTCGCGACGACCCCCTTGTCGGCCTTCGCGGCGGCCGGGTCGTCCGGCGGGGCGTCCGGGTCCAGCCAGTCGGCGAACTGGAAACCCTGGTCCCACAGGTCGGTCGGGGACAGCAGCCCTTCGACGTGCCGGACGTGGGCGACCGCGGCGGGGTACGCCTCGGCCAGGGCCTCCCGGTCGCCGTAGGCCCGCCACAACGTCCACGGCAGCCAGACGGCGACGTCGGACCAGAAGCACGTCGAGTCGGGTTTCGACCCGCCCAGCTCCTTGGGCGGGGAGTACTTCAGGACGTCGGGCACGACGAACGGGGTGACGCCGTCGTTGTCGGCCTGCTCGGCGTCGAGGTCGCGCAGCCAGTCGCGCAGGAACGTCGAGACGTCGAAGAGGTACGCGGCGCTGGGGCCGAACACGGCGAGGTCACCGGTCCAGCCGAGACGCTCGTCGCGCTGCGGGCAGTCGGTGGGCACGTCGAGGAAGTTGCCCTTCTGCCCCCAGACGACGTTGCGGTGCAGCTGGTTGACGAGCTCGTGCGAGCACTCGAACTCCCCGGTCCGCCGGAGTTCGGAGTGCACGACGACGGCCTCGAGGTCGTCGACCGTGAGCTCGCCCGGCCAGCCCTCCACCTCGGCGTAGCGGAACCCGTGGAAGGTGAACGTCGGCTCGAACGTGTCCGCCCCGCCCGACAGCGTCAGGTGGTCGGTGGCCTTGGCGGTGCGCAGCGGCCGCACCCCGAGCTCGCCGTGCTCGAGGACCTCGGCGTGCCGCAGGGTGATCGTCGAGCCCTCGGGTCCGGTGACGGTGAAGCGCAGCCAGCCCACGAGGTTCTGCCCGAAGTCGACGAGCGTCCTCCCGCTCGGGGAGGTCGTGACGGCGACCGGCCTGACCACCTCCTGCCGGCGGACCGCCGGACCGACGTGCTCGGTGAGCCGGGCGGTGTCGAACTCCAGGACGCTGACGCCGCTCCACCCGTCGGCGGGACCGTCGAGGGCCGCCCACCGCGGTTCGAGGTGGCGGAAGTCGACGTCCTGGCCGTCGTAGATCTCGTCGGCCGTGACGGCCGAGGGACGGGCCTGCCAGTCCGGACCGGTGGCCACGACCTGTTCGTGTCCGTCCGCGAACGTGACCTCGAGCTGGGCGAACGCGCCGATGCGGTCGGAGTACAGGCCGCTGTGGCCGCTCCAGGCGAGCCGGCCGACGGCCCAGCCGTTGCCGAGCGCCAACCCGAGGACGTGCTCACCGGAACCCGACGACAGACGTCCGGTGAGGTCGTGGGTGGCGTACCGCAGCCGCCACTCGTAGCTGCTCCAGCCGGGGGTCAGGACGTCCTCGGAGACCGGTTCGCCGTCGAGGTGGGGTTCGACCACCCCGAGCGCCGTGACGTGCAGGACGGCCGACGTCACCTCGCCGTGGCCGTCGTCGAGGGTGAACCGGGTGCGCAGCAGCGGCGCCTGCGGCACCTCGTCGGCCGCGATCATCGCTGCGTGCCAGCGTGGGGACATGCGGGGGTTCCTCCGGGGGGATCGGTCGGACGGGGGCTTCAGCCCTTGACGGCGCCGGACGTCATGCCGGCGACGATCTGGCGGTTGAAGAACAGGTACATGACCAGCGGCGGGATCGTGATGAGCAGGATGTCCATGAACAGCAGGTTGTAGGACGTGAGGTTCTGGCTCTGGAAGTTGAACAGCGTCAGCTGCACCGTCGCGTTGTCGTCGCCGGGCGCGAAGTAGAGCGGGTTGGTGAAGTCGTTGAAGATGTTGACCGACTGCACGACGATGATCGTCACGGTCACCGGCCGCAGCAGCGGCAGCACGACCTGGAAGAACAACCGGAACGGACCGGCGCCGTCGATGATCGCCGCCTCGTCGAGCTCGCGCGGGACGGTCCCGAGGAAGGCCCGGAACAGCAGGACCGTGAAGGACAGGCCGTAGGCGATCTCCACGAGGATGAGCCCCGGCATCCCGCCGAACAGCCCCAGCTTCTGCAGCACCCAGATCGTCGGGACGACGGCCGGGGGCATGATGAGCCCGGCGAGGACGAGGAAGTTGGCCAGCGGCGTGATGCGGCTGCGCCGGCGCTGCAGGACGAACGCCACCATCGCGCCCAGCACGACGAGGGCGGTGACGGAGACCACCGTGAGGACCGTCGAGTTGATGAAGGCGATGACGAGCAGGTAGTCACGGGTCTGCAGGACGGTGACGAAGTTCTGGACGAACTGCAGGTTCCGCGGCCAGGCGAGGGCGAACTCCCCCGCCTGCTGCGAGTCCATGAGCGCCGTGGTGACGATGAAGGCGAACGGCACGAGGAAGACGACGACGCTGGCCACGATGGCCAGACCGCCCACGCCCCAGCGGTACAGCGCCGACGCGGTGCGGACGGTGTCCTGCGGTCCCTTCGGCGCCTTGAGGGCCTTGGCCGTGGCGGGGTCGGTGAGGGTGCTCACATCTCCACCTCCTTCTTCGACAGGAACCGGGTCAACGGGACGACGATCGCGGTGACGGCGACGAAGAGGATGACGTTGCCCGCCGTCGACAGGCCGTAGAACCCGGCCTGGTACTGCTTGTAGATGACCGAGGCGATGACGTCGGACGTGAACCCCGGACCGCCCTTCGTCATGGCCCAGATGAGGTCGAACGACCGCAGCCCGCCGATGAGGGAGAGCGTCACGACGGTCGACGTGGCCGGCCACGACAGGGGCAGGATGATGTTGCGGAACGTCGTCCAGGAGCCGGCCCCGTCCACCTTCGCGGCCTCCCGGTACTCGTTGGGGATCGACACGATGCCCGCCATGTAGATGACGGTGGCCAACCCCACACCCTTCCAGATGTCGACGAGCGCGACCGAGAAGAGGGCGAGCGAGGGGTTGGTGAGCCAGCCGACCTGACCGATCCCGAAGAGGGCCAGCGCCTGGTTGATGACCCCGCGCTCGGGGTTCATCAGCACCTGGAACGTGATGCCGACACCGACCGTGGAGACGAGCACCGGGAAGAACACGACCGAGCGCAGGTACCCCCGCCCGACGATCTGCGACGTGAGCAGCAGACCGAGCGCCATGCCCAGGACCACCTTGGCGCCGGACGTCACGACGGCGTAGACGAAGGTGTTGACGAACCCCTTCGTCAGGGCGGGTTCGGAGAAGAACTGCGCGAAGTTGTCGAGCCCGATGAACTCGCTGGAGAAGATCGTCCACCGCGTCAGGCTGAAGTAGAAGGACAGCAGCGTGGGGACGAGGAAGATCACCCCGTAGACGACCGCGGCGGGCAGCAGGAACCAGTGGGGGTACGGACTGCGCCGGCGACGGTCGCGCCGGCCCGGTCCCCCGGCGCCCGCGCGCGTGGTTCCCGGCGGGGAGCTGGTCGTCGCCGACACGTCCGTCACCAACCCTCGAGGCCGAGCTGCTGGGCCTGCTTCTGCACGTCCTGGTCGTAGAGCTTGGCGCCGTCCGCGGCCGAGGTGATGCCCGAGCCGACCTCGACGCAGATCTGCTCGAGGTTGGGGCCCTTGACCGGCGAGAGGAACTCCAGCGCCGGGGACTGCTTGTCGGCGTCGAAGTAGGCCTGCACGTCCTTGGTCACCTGCGGCACGTCCGCGGGCAGGGTGCAGCCCTCGACGAGGTAGGGACCGGTGGGCGGACTGGCCTGGCTCTGGGCGTCGCAGCCGGCCGGGCTGGCGATGAAGGCCAGCAGCTTCTTGGCCGCGGTGAGCTTGGCGTCCTTCGTGGTGTTCGGGATGTAGACGCCGTTGGGGAACCACGCCGTCAGCCCGTTGCTGGACGCGTCGGTGCCCGGCAGGGCGAAGAACCCGACGTCGTTCACCTTGTCGGGGGCGGCCTGGGCCAGGTTCGTGATGTTGCTGGACAGGATGGGGTACATGGCCCCCTTGCCGTCGGCGAGCAACCGCATCCCGTCCGGGACCTTGGCCGAGGCGAAGTCGGCGTTCTCCCAGCCCTTGTCGTGGATCTCCTGCAGGTGCTGGAACCCGGCGAGGGCGACGGGGTCGGTGGCGTACTTGGCCTTGTTGGCCGTGTAGTCCTCCGCCCAGTTCGGCTCGGCCGCGGCGATGTTGTGGAAGTCCCCCAGGATGGGCAGCTGGGCGGTCCACGTCTCGCCGTAGGTCTGGATGACGGGGGCGATCCCGGCGGCCTTGATCTTGTCCGCAGCGGCGGTGAAGTCGGCCCACGTCTGCGGGACCTGGATCCCGAGCTGCTCGAAGACCTTCTTGTTGTACATGACGCCGCCGCCGAAGGCGGTGCCGTAGGGCACCCCGTACAGGTCCTGCCCGACCGACACCTGGGGGTCGAAGGACTTGTCGACCTTGGCCACGGCGTCGTCACCGGTGAGCTTGGTGAGGTTCTTCTCCGGGGCGATCTGCTGGAAGAGCGACCCTGAGTTGTAGTCGAAGACGTCGGCCATGCTGCCGGTCTGCAGGCGGGTCTTGACGAGGTTGTCCCCGTCCCCGCCGGCGGGGCGGCCGTCGAGCTTGACGGTGACGTCCGGGTTGGCCTTCTCGAAGGCCGTGACGATCGTCTTGGCCGTCGCCTGGGCCGTCTCGTCGGCCCCGGTGAGCCAGGTGATCGTCGTCCCGCCGCCCGAGGCGTCGGAGGACGAGCCGAGGCTCCCGGCGCTGCACGCCGTCAGCGGCAGGAGCGTCAGCGCGATCGCGAGGGTGAGGGCGCGGCGCGCAGGGCGGCGGGTGGTCGAGTTGCGTGTCACGAGTTCGTCTCCTCTTCGAGACCACGGACCGGCGGCTGTGCCGGCTCTTGCTCCGCCTGACACGATTCAAAGCGGCAGCCCCGAGTGTGCGGAGACGAGGCGGCGGAGTCAAGCGTTCGGCGGGAACTTCGCTGAACCGTTGTCACCCGGCGGGCCGCGCCGCCTGCGCGGCTCCCGTCACACAGGCTGCGGCAGAACGGGTCGCCGTGACCGTCCGACAGGCGCACCGCCACCCTCCCCGTCGGCCCCCACCGCACGGTCGACGCAGCCCACCCGGTGGAAGCTCTTGTGAAACGTGTCAATACCGGTCTAGCGTGGCGGTGTCCCCGACGGAGTGGACCCTGGCTGCGAGCGAGGTCCCAGTGAGCAGGAGCGGAACAGTCATGACGAACGCCGAGACGACCCCGTCCCCCGGCCCAGCCACCACCGAAAGGCCCCGCGAGCGCGCGCTGGCCGTGCTGGCGCGCCAGGCGATCGAGCTGCCCTCGTGGGCGTTCGGCAACTCCGGCACGCGGTTCAAGGTCTTCGGGACCCCCGGCACCCCGCGGGACCCGTTCGAGAAGCTCAGCGACGCCGCGCAGGTGCACCAGTACACCGGTGCCGCCCCGCGGGTGTCGCTGCACATCCCGTGGGACCTGGTCGAGGACTACGGCAAGCTGGCCGCCCACGCGGCCGACCTCGGCGTGAGCATCGGCATGGTCAACGCCAACCTCTTCCAGGACGACGACTACAAGCTGGGCTCCCTGACCCACGCGGACCCGCGCGTGCGGGCCAAGGCGGTGGCCCACCACGCCGAGTGCGTCGACGTCATGCGCGCCACCGGTTCCAAGGAGCTGAAGCTCTGGCTGCCCGACGGCACCAACTACCCCGGCCAGGACGACCTGCGCGCCCGCCAGGACCGCCTCGCCGAGTCCCTGCAGCAGGTCTACGCCCTGCTCGACGACGACATGCGCCTGGTGCTGGAGTACAAGTTCTTCGAACCGGCGTTCTACTCCACCGACGTCCCGGACTGGGGCACCTCGCTGCTGCACTGCCTCGCCCTCGGTGATCGGGCCAAGGTCGTCCTCGACACCGGTCACCACGCCCCGGGGACGAACATCGAGTTCATCGTCGTGCAGCTGCTGCGCGCCGGCCGCCTCGGCGCCTTCGACTTCAACTCACGGTTCTACGCCGACGACGACCTCATGGCGGGCGCCGCCGATCCGTTCCAGCTGTTCCGGATCATGCACGAGATCGTCGGGGCTGGTGCCCTCGAACCGGGCACGCCGTCCGACCCCGGCTGGGACCCCGCCGGACCGGGGGTGAACTTCATGCTCGACCAGTGCCACAACGTCGAGGACAAGATCCCCGGCCAGATCCGGTCGGTCACCAACGTCCAGCAGGCCACGGCCAAGGCCCTGCTCGTCGACCGCGGGGCCCTGCACGCCGCGCAGCAGGCCGGCGACGTCCTCGGCGCCCACGACGTCCTCATGGACGCCTACCACACCGACGTCCGGCCGCTCCTGGTCGAACTGCGGCAGCGCCAGGGTCTGGACGCCGACCCGATGGCCGCGTTCAAGGCCTCGGGGTACCTGCAGCGCACCGCCGACGAACGCATCGGCGGCACGCAGGCCGGGTGGGGCGCGTGAACCCCGCACCGTCCCCCACCCCGCCCCACGAGGCCCACGAGGCCCACGAGGCCCCCGGGTCCCCCGAGGCCCCTGTCCGCGACCTGCTCGAGCGGTCCCACGCCCTGGGGGCCGACCCGCGGTTCACCAACTACGCCGGCGGCAACACCTCGGCCAAGGGGACGGGCACCGACCCCGTGACGGGGACCGACGTCGACCTGTTGTGGGTCAAGGGGTCCGGTGGGGACCTCGGCACCCTCACGCAGGACGGCCTGGCCGTCCTGCGCCTCGACCGCGTGCGGGCGTTGAAGGACACGTACCCCGGTCTGGACCGCGAGGACGAGATGGTCAACGCGTTCGACTTCTGCCTGCACGGCAAGGGTGGCGCGGCACCCTCCATCGACACCGCGATGCACGCCCTCGTCGACGCCGCCCACGTCGACCACCTGCACCCCGACGCCGGCATCGCGATCGCCTGCGCCGCCGACGGCGAGAAGCTCACCGAGCAGGCCTTCGGGGACAAGGTCGTCTGGGTGCCCTGGCGCCGGCCCGGTTTCCAGCTCGGCCTCGACATCGCCGCCGTCAAGGCGGCCCACCCCGAGGCCGTCGGGACCGTCCTGGGCGGGCACGGCATCACCGCGTGGGGGGACACCTCCGCGCAGGCCGAGGCCAACTCCCGCTGGATCGTCGAGACCGCCGAGACGTTCCTGCGCGAGAACTCCCGCCCCGAACCGTTCGGCCCCGTCCTGGACGACCACCGGCCGCTGCCCGAGGCCGAACGACGCGCCCGCGCCGCGGCGCTGGCCCCCGTGCTCCGCGGCATCGCCTCGCACGACGCCCCGCAGGTCGGGCACTACAGCGACGACCCCGCCGTCCTGGACTTCCTGGCCCGCGCCGAGCACCCCCGGCTCGCGGCCCTCGGGACGTCCTGCCCCGACCACTTCCTGCGCACCAAGGTCACCCCCCTCGTGCTGGACCTGCCGCCGACCGCACCCCTGGAGGACGTGCGGACGCGACTGGCGGAACTGCACGAGGCCTACCGCGCCGAGTACCGGGCCTACTACGAACGCCACGCCTCCCCGGACTCCCCCGCGATGCGCGGGGCCGACCCCGCGATCGTCCTGGTCCCCGGTGTCGGGATGTTCTCCTACGGCCGCAACGCCCAGACCGCCCGCGTCGCCGGGGAGTTCTACCTCAACGCGGTCAACGTCATGCGCGGGGCCGAAGGCGTCTCGACTTACGCCCCCATCGAGGAGTCCGAGAAGTTCCGCATCGAGTACTGGGCGCTGGAGGAGGCCAAGCTCGCCCGGATGCCGAAGCCCCGCCCGCTGGCCACCCGCATCGCCCTCGTCACCGGCGCGGCCTCCGGCATCGGCAAGGCGATCGCCACCCGGCTGGCCGCCGAGGGCGCCTGCGTCGTCGTCGCCGACCTGGACCTGGACAAGGCCCGGGCGGCCGCCGCGGAACTGGGGTCGAGCGACGTGGCCGTCGGGGTGGCGGCCGACGTCTCGGACCCCGGCGCGGTGAAGGCCGCCGTCGACGAGGCCGTCCTGGCCTTCGGGGGGCTGGACCTCGTCGTCAACAACGCCGGCCTGTCGATCTCCAAACCGCTGCTGGAGACCACCGAACGCGACTGGGACCTGCAGCACGACGTCATGGCCAAGGGGTCCTTCCTCGTCTCCCAGGCCGCCGCCCGCGTCCTCATCGCCCAGGGCCTGGGCGGGGACATCGTCTACATCGCCTCCAAGAACTCCGTGTTCGCCGGCCCGAACAACATCGCCTACTCCGCGGTGAAGGCCGACCAGGCCCACCAGGTCCGGCTGCTGGCGGCCGAACTCGGTGAGCACGGCATCAAGGTCAACGGCGTCAACCCCGACGGGGTCGTGCGCGGGTCGGGGATCTTCGCCGGCGGGTGGGGCGCGCAGCGCGCCGCGACCTACGGCATCGCCGAGCAGGACCTCGGGCAGTTCTACGCCCAGCGCACCCTGCTGAAGCGGGAGGTCCTGCCCGAGCACGTCGCGAACGCCGTCTTCGTGCTCACCGCCGGCGAACTGTCCCACACCACCGGCCTCCACGTCCCCGTCGACGCCGGCGTCGCCGCCGCGTTCCTGCGCTAGGAGGAGGCCGGATGTCCGTGCACGTCGCCGTCGACCTCGGGGCCTCCAGCGGTCGGGTCATGGTCGGCACCGCCGGTGCGGGGGTCCTCGCACTGGAGGAGGTCCACCGGTTCGGCAACGGCCCCGTGCCCGTGGCCGGGTCCTGGTTCACCGACGCCGTCGGCCTGTGGCAGCAGGTCCGCACGGGGTTGCGGGCCGCCGCCCGGCACACCGCCGAGGCGTCCTCGGTGGCGGTCGACACCTGGGCCGTCGACTACGGGCTGCTCGCGGCGGACGGCACCCTGCTGGGCACCCCCCGGCACTACCGCGACGGCCGGACCGACGGCGTCGCCGAGAAGGTGCACGCCCGCGTCCCCGCCCTGGACCTCTACCGGCGCAACGGGTTGCAGCACCTGCCCTTCACGACGCTGTACCAGCTCGTGGCCGAGGGCCGGTTGCTGGAACTGGCCGACCGGTTGCTGCTGCTGCCCGACCTGTTCGGGCACTGGCTCGCCGACGTCCAGGTCGCCGAGGCGACGAACGCCTCGACGACCGGGCTGGCCGACGTGCGCACGGGACGCTGGGCCGACGACCTCGTCGCCCTCGCCGGGATCCGCCCCGGGCTCCTGCCGCCCGTGCACGACCCCGGCACGGTGCTGGGGGGACTCCGTCCGGACGTCCTGACCGACTCCGGGCTGGGGTCCGGCACCCAGCTGGTCGCCGTCGGATCGCACGACACCGCCTCGGCCGTCGTCGCCGTCCCGGCCCGCGACGAGGCCTTCGCCTACATCGCCTGCGGCACCTGGGGTCTGGTGGGGGTGGAGCTGGAGGAACCGGTCCTGTCCGCGGACTCCGCCGCCGCGAACTTCACCAACGAGCGCGGTGTCGACGACCGCATCCGCTACCTGCGCAACGTCATGGGCCTGTGGGTCCTGCAGCAGTGCCTCGCCGAGTGGGAGGCCGAACCCGGAGAACGGGGTCCCCTCGACCTCGGGGCGCTGCTCGCGGCCGCGGGTGAGGTGCCCCCGGGCGGCCCTCTCGTCGACGTCGACGACCCGCGGCTGCTGGCGCCGGGCCCCATGGTCGGCCGCGTGCGCACCCTGGTCGAGGAGTCCGGCCGCCGGCCGCCCGTCGGCCGCCCGGAGGTCGTGCGCTGCGTGCTGGAGAGCCTGGCCGCGGCCTTCGCCCGCTCCGTCGCGGACGCCGCCCGGCTCTCCGGTCGCGACGTCCGGGTCGTGCACCTCGTCGGCGGCGGGGCCCGCAACGGGCTGCTGTGCCGGCTCACGGCCGACGCCTGCGGCCTGCCCGTCGTGGCCGGCCCGGTCGAGGCCACCGCGCTCGGCAACGTCCTCGTCCAGGCGCGGGCGGCGGGCGACCTGGCGGGGTCGCTGGAGACCCTGCGCGCCCTCGTGCGGCAGACTGCCGACCTGGTCACGGTGGAACCGCGCACCAGCCCTGAACGGCAACGCACCAGCGGAGGAGCGTCGTGAAGCGTCAGACCCCCAACCCGCGTGAGGTCCTGGAGCTCGTCAGCTTCAAGAAGCCCCAGCTCGACGGTCGCAAGCGGCGCCTCGAGGCCGCCCTCACCATCGAGGACCTGCGGCTGATCGCCAAGCGCCGCACCCCGCGGGCCGCCTTCGACTACACCGACGGTTCGGCCGAGGGCGAGATCTCCCTGGCCCGCGCCCGGCAGGCCTTCAGCGACGTCGAGTTCCACCCCTCGATCCTGCGCGACGTCTCGAAGGTCGACACGTCCACGACGATCTGGGGCGGCCCCTCGGCGCTGCCGTTCGGCATCGCCCCGACCGGGTTCACGCGCCTCATGCAGACCGAGGGCGAGGAGGCCGGCGCCGGGGCCGCCGGAGCCGCCGGCATCCCCTTCACCCTCTCCACGCTGGGCACGACGACCATCGAGGGCGTCAAGGCCGCCAACCCGACCGGCCGCAACTGGTTCCAGCTGTACGTCATGCGCAAGCGGGAGATCTCCTACGGCCTCGTCGAGCGCGCCGCGGCCGCCGGGTTCGACACCCTCATGTTCACCGTCGACACCCCCATCGCCGGGGCCAGGCTGCGCGACAAGCGCAACGGGTTCTCCATCCCGCCGCAGCTCACCGTCGGCACCGTCCTGGACACGGCCACCCGCCCGGGCTGGTGGTTCGACTTCCTCACCACCCGCAAGCTGGAGTTCGCCTCCCTCACCGAGACCGGCGGCACGGTCGGGGAGCTGCTCGACTACGCGATGGACCCCTCCATCGACTACGACGACCTCGCCGAGATCCGCGCGATGTGGCCGGGCAAGCTCGTCGTCAAGGGCGTGCAGAACGTCGAGGACTCCCGACGGCTGGCCGACCTCGGCGTCGACGGGATCGTGCTCTCCAACCACGGCGGCCGGCAGCTGGACCGCGCGCCGATCCCGTTCCACCTGCTGCCGCAGGTGGTCAAGGAGGTCGGGCGCGACACCGAGGTCGCCGTCGACACCGGGATCATGAACGGGGCCGACGTCGTGGCCGCCATCGCGATGGGCGCGCGCTTCACGCTCGTCGGGCGCGCCTACCTCTACGGCCTCATGGCCGGCGGGCGCGCCGGCGTCGACCGGGCCATCGCGATCCTCGCCGACCAGGTCGTGCGCACGATGAAGCTGCTGCAGGTGACGAGCGTGGAGGAGCTGACCCCCGCGCACGTCACGCAGCTGCAGCGGCTGGCGCCCCGCCCGCTCGAGAGCTGACCGCCCGGCGTCCGCCTGCGTCCTCGCGGGCTCAGGCGACGCCGAGCAGCTGCTTGATCGGGTCGATCGCGAAGTACACGACGAACAGGCCCGCGACGACCCACATCACGGGGTGCACCGCGCGGGCCCGCCCGCGCGCCACCTTGAGCAGGACGAACGCCACGAACCCGGCGCCGATCCCGGCGCTGATCGAGTACGTGAACGGCATGAGCACGATCGTCAGGAACGCCGGGACCGCGATCTCGAAGTCGGCCCAGTCGATGCCCTTGACCTGGGTCATCATGAGGAACCCGACGACGACGAGCGCGGGGGTCGCGGCCTCGTACGGGACGATCGAGACGACGGGCGCGAGGAACGTCGTCAGCAGGAACGCGATCCCGGTGACGACGCTCGCCAGGCCCGTGCGCGCGCCCTCGCCCACTCCCGTCGCCGACTCGATGAAGCTCGTGTTGCTGGAGACCCCGCCCGCGCCACCGGCGGCCGCGGCCAGGGAGTCCACCACGAGGATGCGGCGCATCCGCGGCGGGTTCCCCTCCGCGTCGAGCAGGTCGCCCTCGGCGCCGATCGCCACGACGGTGCCCATGGTGTCGAAGAAGTCGGCCAGCATGAGCGTGAAGACGAGCAGGACGACCGTGACCCAGCCGATGCGCTCGAAGGAACCCAGCAGCGAGAAGTGCCCCAGGGTCGCGAAGTCCGGGGTGTCGACGAGCGAGTCCGGCAGCGCCGGGACGTTCAGCCCCCAGGCCCGCGGGTTGGCCACGGAACCGTCGGCCGCGGTGCGCGGCCCCAGGTGCGCGACGGCCTCGACGACGAGGGCCAGGGCGGTCGCCACGACGATCCCGCCGAGGATCGCCCCCCGGACGCCGCGCGCCATGAGGACGAGGGTCAGCACGAGGCCGACGACGAACACGAGCGTGGGCCAGCCCGCCAGGAACCCTCCGATGCCGAGCTCGAGGGGCGTCCCGCTGCCCGGGCGGACGAAACCCGCGTCGACGAGGCCGACGATGGTGATGAAGAGGCCGATCCCGACGCTGATCGCCGTCTTCAACGGGGCCGGCACCGCGCGGAACACGGCCTGGCGCAACCCCGTGAGCACGAGCACGAGGATGAGGAGACCCTCGATGACGACGAGCCCCATCGCGTCCGGCCACGTCATGCCCGGCAGCGAGGCCACGCCGAACGCCAGGAAGGCGTTGAGCCCCAGCCCCGTCGCCAGGGCGAGGGGGTAGTTCGCGACGGCGCCCATGAGCAGGGTGACCACCCCCGCGACGAGCGCCGTGCCGGCGGCGACGGCCGCGAGGTTCGGCGACGTGCCGCCCCCGAGGTAGTGGCCCGTGCTGTCGGGCTGGGTGCCGATGATGAGCGGGTTCAGCACGACGATGTACGCCATCGTGAAGAAGGTCGCGAGCCCCCCGCGGACCTCGCGGCCCACCGTGGAGCCACGGGCACTGATCTCGAACCAGCGGTCGAGAGCGGACGGGGCGGCGGTGACGGCCATCGGAACCTTCGGGGTAGGAACTGTGCTGGGCGGTCTGGGCTGGGCGGTGTGCCCGGGTGGACGGGCCACGCCCTCGGAGCCGTGGCGCATCCTGCCAGATCCGGGACCGGTCCCCGCGCCGTCGAGCGACGCCCCACCCCGTGCCGGCGCCTCAGTGCACGGGCGCCACCGGAGAGATGACGATCTCGCGGGCGGGCGCATGGACCCCGACCCACGTGGAGGACAGCGCCTCGTGGAGCACGGCGCTCGCCGCGCCCAGCGCACCCGCCAGCTCACCGGCCTCCCCGAACCGCACCTGGACGGGGTGCAGCTCGCGCGTCATCGCCACCCCCAGCCCGCGGCGGACGGCCTCGCGGACCCGCTCCCCGGTGCGCCGCAGCCCGCCGCCGCCGAGCACGACCTCGCTGACGTCGACGACGTTGACGACCCCGAGGACGGCGCGGGCGATCGCGGCGGCGGCCCGGGCGAGCTCGGCGTCGGCGACCGCGTCCCCGCCGCGGGCCAGCAGCTCCAGCCGGTCGTGGTCGTCCAGCACCGTGTGCTCGGTCAGGCGCAGGCCCGCGGCCCGGGCGGCCGGCGTCCCGACCCGTTCGGCGTACCGGCGCACGACGGCGACCGGGGCGGCCACGGCCTCCAGGCACCCCGTCGCACCGCACGGGCACGGCGGTCCGTGCGGGTCGACGACGACGTGCCCGACCTCGCCGGCGTTGCCCGACACCCCCCGCAGCACCTCGTCGCGGACGACGACACCGCCGCCGATCCCGGCCCCGACGTGCAGGTAGAGGAAGCTGCGGCCCACGCGCGGGGAAGACCAGAGGTCCCCCACCGCCGCGGCCGTCGCGTCGTTCTCCACCAGCACCGGCAGCCCCGTGGCGTCCGCGAGCAGGTCAGCGATGGGCACGCCCCGCCAGCCGGGCAGGTTGATCGCCGAGCTGAGGACGGGGCCGGAGAAGTCCAGCGGCCCGGGCGCGGCGACGCCGACGCCCAGGACGGCGTCGGCGCACCCGCTCGCCCCGACGAGGCGGGCGACGGCGTCGGTGGCGTGCCCGACGGCGGGGCGCACCGACGTGGCGGGCCCGGTCTCGTCGGGCAGGTGCTCGCGGACGGTGCCCAGGACCTGCCCGGACAGGTCCAGCAGGACGGCGTCGACGTGCTCGCGCTCGAACTGGACCCCGACGGCCAGGGCGCGTCCGGGGCGGACGGACAGCGCCGTGCGCGGTTTGCCCCCGCTGCGCACACGCGCGGGCCCGCCACACGCGACGCCCTCGGGAACCCCCTCCTGCACGAGCCCGCGGTCGAGCAGTCGGCGCACGATGTTGGACACCGTCTGCAGCGTGAGCCCCGTCGCGGTCGCGAGCTCCGTCCGGGACGTCCCGGGGTGACGCCGGACGCCGTCCAGCACGACGGCCTGGTTGTAGTCCCCCACCCACGGCAGGTTCGTGCCTCGTCGCACGGCGCCTCCTCGCGTTCGGCCATCCCGTTGGGATCGTTCTCAGAATGATGCGCCGAATGCGTTGACATGGTCAATCCAGTGGATTTACTTTCCTCGGTACGGCCTCACGGAGGCCGCACCGGTAGCGGGACACCGGTCGAGGGACACCACCACGAGGGAGTGGGTTGTGCGTCGTCGCAGCTTCCTGTCGATCGCCGGCCTGGGCGCCGGCACAGCGCTCGCCACCGCCGCCTGCGGTGGTTCGGACAGCGGCGGGGGCTCCGCCGGTGGGACGACGAAGGTCGCCTACCAGCAGTGGGGCTCCGGGACCGTGATGAAGGACTACCTCGGGACGGTGAAGACCGCCTACGAGAAGGCGAACTCCGGCAAGACCATGGAGCTCGTGCCGATCGTCGCCTCCGAGAACGACTACTACACCAAGCTCCAGCTGATGATGCGCTCCCCGCGCACCTCGCCGGACGTCGTGTACGAGGACACCTTCCTCATCAACTCGGACATCACCGCCGGGTACCTCCAGCCGCTCGACACGTGGCTGGGCAAGTGGGACCAGTGGAACCAGTTCCAGGACGTCGCCAAGGGCGCGGCCAAGGCGCAGGACGGCAAGACGTACGGCATCCCCGACGGCACCGACACCCGCGCGCTGTGGTTCAACAAGGACCTGCTGAGCAAGGCCGGCCTGCCGGAGGCGTGGGCCCCGAAGAGCTGGGACGACATCCTCGCGGCCTGCCGCGAGATCAAGGGCAAGCTGCCGGACGTCACGCCCATCAACGTGTACGCGGGCAAGGCCGCCGGCGAGGCCGCCTCGATGCAGGGCTTCGAGATGCTGTTCTACGGCACCGGTTCGACGTTGTACGACCCCACCAAGGACAAGTGGAACGTCGGCAGCCCCGAGTTCGTCGACTCGCTGCAGTTCATCAAGACCCTCTTCGACGAGAAGCTCGCCCCGGACCCCTCGGTGGCCCTCGACGCCCAGATCGGCAACCGCGTCTCGGAGGAGTTCCTCCCCAAGGGGCAGATGGCGATCGCCCTCGACGGCTCGTGGCAGTCGAGCAACTGGCTCAAGACCGGCGGTTCGCCGTGGGAGCAGTGGGAGGACGTCATGGCCCAGGCGCCCATGCCGACCAAGGACGGCTCGGGCGACGGGAAGATCTCCATGTCCGGCGGCTGGACGTGGGCCATGACGAAGAACGCCTCGAACGCGGACAACGCCTGGAACGTCATCTCGACGCTCACCTCGTTCGACAACAACCTCCGCTACAACATCAACTCGGCCGCGGTGGCCGTCCGCAAGGACGTCGCCGCCGACGCGAGCTACACGGGGTCCAACCCGACGCTGGAGTTCTTCTCCAGCCTCGTCCCGGTGACCCAGTACCGCCCGCAGAACACCGACTACCCGCGCGTCTCCAACGAGATCCAGGTCGCGATGGAGGCCGTCGTCACCGGCCAGGCCAGCCCCGCCGACGCCGCCAAGGCGTACGACGAGGCCGTCAAGGGCATCGTCGGCGAGGACAAGACCGCGACGCTGTGAGTCGCAGGAAGGAGGACCCGTGGCCACGGTGACGCGACCCGGGGCGCCGGAGGGGATCGACCTCCGGCGCCGGACGCACCCGGTCAAGGTCGACATCGCCCGGGCGCTCCCCCTGACCCCGGCGATCGTCCTGCTGCTGGTGTTCCTGGCGGGACCGATCCTGTGGTGCGTCTACGCGGCGTTCACGAACATCGCGCTGACGGGTGCGGGATCGGGCGAGACCAAGTTCGTCGGGCTGGACAACTTCCGGGCCGCGTTCAGCAGCGACGCGTTCGCCAACTCGGTCGTCCTGACCCTCGTCTTCACGTTCCTGTCCGCGGTCGTCGGGCAGAACCTCCTCGGGCTGGCCCTGGCGCTGCTGCAGAAGCGGTCGGCGAAGGTCGTCCGGACGCTGGTGGGCATCACCGTGATCGGCGCCTGGGTCATCCCCGAGGTCGTCGCCGGTTACGTCTGGTACGCCTTCCTCGCCAAGGACGGGACGTTCAACGAGATCCTCGCGCGGTTCGGGCTCGGGCAGAACTGGCTCTACACGCTGCCCATCATCGCGGTCTCCCTGGCCAACGTCTGGCGCGGGACGGCGTTCTCGATGCTTGTCTACAACGCGGCGCTCTCGGAGATCCCCGCGGAGATCGAGGAGGCCGCCGAGATGGACGGGGCCACGGGCTGGCGCCGGCTGCGGTACGTGACCGTGCCGATGATCAAGCGGACCGTCACGACGAACCTCATGCTCATCACGCTGCAGACGCTGTCCGTCTTCGGCCTCATCTACACCATGACCAAGGGTGGTCCGGGGACGAAGAGCCAGACCCTGCCGCTGTACATGTACGAACAGGCGTTCTCGTTCAGCCAGATCGGGTACGGGACGGCCATCGCGCTCGTCCTGCTCGCCGTCGGCGCCGTGTTCTCCATCCTCTACATGCGCCTGCTGCGCGAGGACTGAGGCCCTCATGACCACGCAAACCCCCGCCGCCGTCGTCGCGACCGTGCCGACGGCCACGTCCCACCACGGCCGCGGCCCGCGCAGCTGGGTCGCCACCGTGCTGGCCAACGTCGTCACGTCCGTCATCGGGCTGATGTTCCTCGTCCCGCTGCTGTGGGTCGTGTTCGCCGCCTTCAACTCCCAGGCCGGTCTGAAGCTCGAACTGCCCAGCGGGTCCTCGTTCGGCCTGGACAACTTCCGGGCCGTCATGACACCGGAGACGACGTACCGGCCCATGTGGAACGGGCTCGTCCTGTGCGTCGGGTCCGCGGCCATCGCGATCGTCGTGGCGACGCTCGCGGCCTACCCGCTGTCCCGCTTCGAGACGCGGTACAAGCGGCCGTTCCTGCTGACGATCCTCTTCTCCACGGGTCTGCCCATCACGGCGATCATGGTCCCGGTGTACGGGCTGTTCGTGCAGCTCAACCTCATCGACACCCTCGGGGGCACGATCGCCTTCATGGCGACGACGGCCCTGCCGTTCTCGATCTTCCTGACGAAGAACTTCATGGACGGCGTGCCGATCACGCTGGAGGAAGCCGCCTGGACCGACGGTGCGAACTCGATGCAGACGCTGCGCCACATCGTCCTGCCGCTCATGTGGCCGGGTCTGTCCGTCGTGCTGATCTTCACCTTCATCGGGATGTGGGGGAACTTCTTCGTCCCCTTCGTCCTGCTGCTGTCCCCCGACCGCCTGCCGGCGTCGGTGAGCATCTTCACCTTCTTCGGGCAGTACGGATCGGTGCAGTGGGGTCAGCTCGCGGCGTACTCGGTGCTCTACACGCTGCCGGTCGTCGTCCTGTACGTCGTGCTGTCCCGCCGCCTCGGCGGGGCCTTCAACTTCGGCGGCGCGCTGAAGGGGTGACGCGCCGAGCTGGAACGGGGACGGACGGGAGGGACGACGGTGAGCTGGAACGGTGCCGACCTGTTCGTCGCGGGAGGTCGCCTGGAGGACGTCCCGGGACTGACCCCGGCGGGGCCGTCCGGCGGCTTCGGTGAGAGCGACGCCGCCGCCCGCACCGACGGCGGCTGGTTGCACGTCCACTGCGAGAGCCGCGGTCTGGGCCTGGCACCCCACTCCCCCGCCACCGTCCGCGCAGACGGTCGCGTGGTGCTCGTCCGGTACTCCGGCGTCGCCGACGTCCACACGCTGGAGGTGGCCGACGGTGGCACCCTGGTCCGCCGGGTCGTGCGCAGCCAGGGTGAGGTGGTCGTGGACGAGGGACCCGCGCTGCCCGAGGAGGACGCCGAGCCCGTCGAGGCCCACGACCCCGAGGAGTGGACGTTCCGGGTGCTGGCGCGGCTGACCGGGGTCGAGGTGCGGAACCTGCCCGGCACGACCGGGTGGCAGCCCCTGGCCCCCACGACCGCCCCGAACCCCTCGTGACGGGCGGCACGGGGCGGCTGCCCTCCGACGACCACGTCCACAGCCGGTTCTCCTTCGACGCCTTCGACGGGGACCTGGAGGGGACCTGTCGCCGCGCGGTGGAGCTCGGCCTGCCCGCCGTCTCCTTCACCGAGCACGTCGACCTCGAACCCTGGTCCGCGCCGCCGGGCGGCTGGGACTGGCC
Source organism: Kineococcus sp. NPDC059986 (assembly GCF_040702905.1). Lineage (NCBI taxonomy): Bacteria > Bacillati > Actinomycetota > Actinomycetes > Kineosporiales > Kineosporiaceae > Kineococcus > Kineococcus sp. NPDC059986. Next base: position 164,555 of record NZ_JBFBND010000001.1, read on the forward strand.
CGAAGGCGTCCGGGGCAGCGTCGACGGCCACGGCCGGTTCCTCGCCGCCCCGTTGGAGGTGCAGGCGTACGTCGCCGAGGTCGAGCGCTGCCGGCACCTGTTCGCGGACCTCACGATCCGCCTCGGCATCGAACTGGACGCGGGGCACCGCCACCGGGACGAGGTCGCGGACCTGCTGCGCCGCCAGGGGTTCGACCGGATCGTGGGATCGATCCACGCCCTGCCCGACCTGACGGCGTCCGGGGAGTTCCTCGAGGTCGACCCGGCGTACCACCAGCGCGAGGCCGTCGACGTCGTCCTCACCTACCTCGCCGAGGCGCGGGACATGATCGCCTCCGACGTCCCCTTCGACGTCCTCGGTCACCTCGACTACCCCCTGCGCCACTGGCCCGTCGACCGTCCCGTCCCGTGGGCCGAGCTCGAGGAGCCGGTGCGGGACACGCTGTCCCGGTTGGCCGGGAGCGGACGGGCCCTGGAGGTGAACACGTCCCTGCCCCTGGACCTGCGGGTGGTGCGGTGGTGGCGCGAGGAGGGCGGCCGGACCGTCTCGTTCGGGTCCGACGCCCACAGCCCCGCGGAACTCGCGCGAAGCTTCCGGGAGGTGGCCCCGGCCGTCGAGGCGCTGGGCTTCGCCCCCGCGGCGGACCCCACCCAGCTGTGGCGCCGCACGTGAGGGCTACCAGTGCGCGGTGCGCGGGACCGGCTGGCAGCCGGGGCAGGAGAACGACGACCGGTTCATGAAGGCGTCGCGGCGCACGAGCGATCCGCACCGTGGGCACGGCCGCCCCTCCTGGCCGTAGACGGCGAGGGACCGGTCGAAGTACCCCGACGCCCCGTTGACGTTGACGTAGAGCGAGTCGAAGCTCGTCCCGCCCGCGGCGAGCGCGGCCGTCATCACCTCACGCAGCCCGGCCAGCAGCGCCGCGGCCTGCGCCTTCGTCGTGGACCGGGTCGGACGGGCGTAGTGCAGCTTCGCGCGCCACAGCGCCTCGTCGGCGTAGATGTTCCCCACCCCGGACACGAGGGTCTGGTCGAGCAGGGCACGCTTGACCCCGGTCGTCTTCTCCCGCAGGCGCTTCGCGAACTGCGCGTCGTCGAAGGCGTGGTCGAGGGGGTCGCGGGCGATGTGCGCGACGGGGGCCGGAACGAACCGCGACCACGGGGCGTCGACGCTCTCCCCCCGACCACCCAGCCCGCCGTCGGCCACCCCGACGAGCGGGACGACGGCGATGCCGCCGAACGTCCGCTGGTCGACGAAGCGCAGGTCCTCGCGGTCGTCGTCGAACTCCCACACGGCCCGCAGGTGCTTCTCCGCCGGGGCGTCGGCCGCCTCGACGAGCAGCTGACCGCTCATCCCGAGGTGGACGACCATGGCGTCGACCGCGTCACCGGCCGGGGTGGCCAACGGCATCCAGAGGTACTTCCCGCGGCGCACGGCGTCCGCGACGACGAGCCCCTCGGTGCGCGCGACGGCGTCCTCCGGCCCGGCCACGTGCCGTCGGGTCACCCGGGGGTGCAGGAAGCGCGCCGAACGCACCGTCCGGCCGACGACCCAGCGAGCCACCCCCCGACGGACGACCTCGACCTCGGGCAGTTCCGGCACGTCAGGTCCCGGCGCTCAGGAGGAGGCGCGCACGGCGGCGGCCGCGGTGGCCGCGCGCAGGGCCTCGACGGCGGCGCTGGCGGCCTTCTGCTCGGCCTCCTTCTTGCTGCGCCCCTCGCCGTGCCCGAGGGCGGTGCCGCCCACGACGGCGTCGGCCGTGAAGTTCTTGGCGTGGTCGGGTCCGGACTCGGAGATGGCGTACGAGGGGACGCCGAGGTTCTCCGCGGCCGTCAGCTCCTGCAACGCCGTCTTCCAGTCGGTGCCCGCACCGAGCCGCTCGGAGGACTCCATGAGCGGGGAGGTGAGGCGCAGCACGAACTCGCGGGCGGTCTCCATGCCCAGCGACAGGTAGGCGGCGCCGATGACGGCCTCCATGGTGTCGGCCAGGATCGAGTTCTTGTCCCGGCCGCCGGTGCCGAGCTCGCCCTTGCCGAGCAGCACGTGGGCCCCGAGGTCCAGACCCCGGGCGATGTCCGCCAGGGCGCGGGAGTTCACGACAGCGGCCCGCAGCTTGGCGAGCCGGCCCTCGGAAACGTCCGCGAACCGCGCGTACAGCTCGTGGGTGACGACGAGGCCGAGGACGGCGTCCCCGAGGAACTCGAGGCGTTCGTTCGTCGGCAGCCCGCCGTGCTCGTAGGCGTAGGAACGGTGGGTGAGGGCGAGCAGCAGCAGCTCGCGGTCCACCTCCACGCCCAGGGCAGCAGTCAGCCGGGCGACGTCGCGGACGTCGCCCGGCATGACGGCGGGGGCCTGCTGAGCGGTCAGCTCAGAGGTCCTTGACCTTGCGGCCCTTGTACTCGAGGTACAGCGGGGTGCCGGCGGAGTCGGTGACGACGCGGGCGGTGTGGGGGCGCGAGTACGCGACCTGGCCGCGGACGGTGCTGCGCACCAGCGTCTCCTCCTGCGCCTTCCACTGCGAACGGCGGGCGCGGGTGTTGCTGCGGGACATCTTCCGCTTCGGGACGGCCACGATCAGCTCTTCTCTCTGGTTCCGGACGGGGAGTCGTCACTGCTGGTGAGCAGGGACTGCAAGGCGGACCACCGGGGGTCCGCCGGTTCTTCGGAGACGGGGGCCGGTTCGGACACCCCGATCTCGTAGTCCTGCTGGCAGGGTCCGTCGCACTCGGGCTGGAACGGCAGGTCCAGCACGACCGCGTCGCGCACGGCGGGTTCGAGGTCGACGAGCTCGCCGGGGGCGACCTCACGGATCTCGTCCTCGTCGTCGGCCACCTCGACCGGCGTCTTGCCGGGGTAGGCGAACAGCTCCTGCACCGTGACCTCGACGTCCTGGGTCACCTCGGTGAGGCACCGGACGCACTCGCCGACGGCGGTGCCACGGACGGTGCCCGAGACGAGCACACCCTCCATGACGGACTCCATCCGCAGGTCGAGCTCGAGGTCGCTGCCCTCGGGCACGCCGATGACGGCGATGCCGAGGTCGGCGGGGGCGGGCACGGTGCGCTGCAGGGTGCGCATCGACCCGGGTCGGCGCCCGAGCTCGTGCGTGGACAGCACGAGGGGCGCGTTCGGGTCCAGGTGACCCTCCGGCAACTGCCTCTTGCTCACGTCCACACCTCGTCGCTCGACGGTTCCGACACACCACACGGCCCCGTCGCTGGGTGGGAGCACCACACGCGCCGAGGCCGTCCCCAAGGGTAACCGAGCGCGCGGCCACGACCCAATCGTGCGACGGGTCCGCGCGTCAGGACCCGTCCTCGGCCGCGGCGGTCGTGGCGTCGGGACCCTCGCCGTCGTCGGTGTCGCGCACCTTGAGGCGGTCCCGGCCCCGCGCCGCCTGCTGCTTGAGGCGGTCCAGCTCGTCCTCGAAGTCGGCGAGCTTGCGGTCGACCCAGGCGTCGGCGTCCACGCGCAGGCGCTTGGCCTCGTCCCGGGCCGTCTGCACGATGTGGTCGGCGCGTTCGCGGGAGGCCTTCGTCACGGCCTGGGCGTCGACGAGCTCCTCGGCCCGCTCCCGCGCTTCGGCGAGCTGCTTGTCGGCCTCGAGGCGGGCCGCCTCGAGGACCTCGTCGCGCTGCGCGAGCACGTCACCGGCCTGCTGCACCTCGGCCGGCAGCAGCCGCCGGACGTCCGCGACGAGAGCGAGCAGCTGCTCGCGGTCGACCATGACGGACGACGACAGGGGGACGCCCCGCGCCCCCGACACGAGCGCGGCGAGCTCGCCGAGCTTCTCGTGGACCTCCACAGCAACTGCCTCCCAGGATCACCGCCCGGCGGTCAGGCCGGGTCGGACGCATCCTCCCCCATCCGGGTGGCCAGAGCCGCACGCACCGCCGGGGGCACGAGACCGGAGACGTCACCGCCGTACCGGGCGACCTCCTTGACGAGCGAGGACGAGACGTGGCCGAAGGCCGGGTCACCCACGAGGAAGACCGTCTCGACGTCGGCGAGGTGGCGGTTCATGAGCGCCATCGGCAGCTCGTAGGCGTAGTCCGTCCCGCTGCGCAGGCCCTTGACGACGACGGGGGCGCCGAGCCGGCGGCAGTGGTCGACGAGCAGACCGTCGGGGAACTCGGTGACGACGACGCGCTCGGCCCGCGGGTCCCCCGACTCGGCCAGCGCCCGGCGGACGAGGTCGGCCCGTTCGGGTCCGGTGAACGTGCCGCGCTTGCTCGGGTTCACCGCGACCCCGGCGTGCACGACGTCGAACAGGCCCGCCGCCCGCAGCAGGACGTCGAGGTGCCCGAGCGTCAGGGGGTCGAAGCTGCCGGGGCACACGCACGCCCGCACCGCTGGAGTCACGAGCGCACCGTAGCGACCCAGACCGTCGTCTCCCCGTAGCGCCGCCGCCGGACGTCGTCCACGACGTCGGGCCAGGCGGGCTCGGGGGTCCGGGAGGACCGCTCCACGACGACGGTGGCGGCGGGGGCCAGCAGCGGGACCAGCACGGCCAGCAGCGCCGTGACGTCCTCGGTGGCCAGGGCGTAGGGCGGGTCGAGCAGCACGAGGTCCCAGCCGCCGTCGACGACGGCGGCCGGCGAGGCGGCGAACCGCTCGGCCCGCTCGGTCACGACGCGCACCCCCGGCAGCCCGAGCGCGGCGACGTTGGCCTGGGCCGTCGCGGCCGCCGGCCGGGCCGCCTCGACGAGGACGACCTGCGCCGCACCGCGACTGGCCGCCTCCAGGCCCAGGGCGCCGGAGCCGGCGAACAGGTCGAGCACCCGCGCGCCCTCGACCGCACCGGCCGCGTCGAGGGCGGAGAACAGGGCCTCGCGCACGCGGTCGCTCGTGGGTCGGGTCGTCTCCCCCGGCGGCACCTTCAGCCGCCGCCCGCCCGCCGCGCCGGCGACGATGCGCGTCACGAGACCTTCCTCGCCCGGTGCGCCGCGTAGGCCCAGCCGATGCCGACGGCGGCCGCCGAGGCCAGCAGCTGCCCCAGCAGCAGCCAGTCGAAGGCCCCCCGGGCCAGGGTCGCGAGCAGCACGGGGACGCTCACGAGGACGGCGAGGTCGGGCCCGGTCGTGACGGCCGCCGCGGCCCCGGGCGGGACGGCGCCCATCGCCGTGGAGATGACGGGACGGGACAGGTCGGGGTCGGGGCGGACGGCCCCGCGCAGGGCGGCGGCGGCGAACCCCGGGCCCGCCAGCGCACCCAGCAGCGACCACGACCACCAGGCCGCGCCGAGCGACTCCCCGTGCAGCAGACCGGAGGCCGTGACGGCCAGCGGGTAGGCCAGCGCCCCCCAGAGCGTGGACAGGACGGCGACCGGGATCCAGCGGACGGCCACGACCGTCGAGGCCGCGATCGGCAGCGTGCGGGCGGCGGCCGGGACGAGGGCCAGGCTGCGGGCGGGCTCGGACAGCGTGGTGGCCGCGGCGTACCCGGCCAGCCACAGCAGCAGGGCGGCGACGGCGCGGTGGGCCGACGTGCCCGCGGCCAGCACGAACGGCACCAGGACGAGCACCCCGGCCGTCACGAGGCGGCGGGGCTGACGGCGCAGCAGCAGCACGTCGGCCGCGACGACCGCCGACACCGGACCCGTGACGCGGGGGAACCGCCGACGCCGCCGGACGCGGCCACGGGAGTCCGCCGCGATGGCCCGGCCCATCTCGCGGACGTCGAACTGCAGGACCGAGGACGTCAGGCGCTCGAGGCGGGACGCCCCGCGGCGCAGGGACGGGGACGGGATGTCGCCCGCCTGCGCCAGCGCGGAGCGGCCCGCCAGCACGACGACGACGAGCGCACCGGCCGCGACCACCGCGGCCGGGACGAGCACGGCCCCCGGCTGGACGGCGTCGACGGCCATCCCCACCGCGGCGCTCACCGCGAGCAGGACGACGACGGCCACCCCGACGGCGTCCAGGACACGTCCGGCGCGCAGCAGCGCGGGCACCCCCGAGCGGATCGCCGGCCGGACCACGAGCAGGTACCCCGCTCCGGCCAACCCGGCGCCGACGGCGAACCCGCCCCCGAGCCCGGCGGCCGCCAGGGAGCCCGACAGCTGCCCCGCGACCCCGAAGGCCACGGACGTCGCCCAGGCCGTGAAGAGTCCGCCCGCGAGCGCCGAGCCGAGGGCCCGGTTCCGGACCACGGGGCGCAGCAGTGCCGCGCGGTCGACGGGCAGCGGGGTCCACCACGTCGTGGGGGCGGTGCCGAGCGAGACCGGACCGAGCCGGCACCAGACGGCGAGGCCGAAGGCGACGAAGCTGACGGACAGGCCGACGGCCGTCAGGACGGCGGAGGTCTGCGCGGTCCAGCCCGGTCCCCCGCCGCTGGCGGACAGCCCGGCCCGCAACGCGTTGCGCAGGGACCCGCTGCCGCCCAGCAGGAGCAGGAAGGCGATGCCGACCTGCAGCAGCGTCGTGTACGTGTCGACGACGGTGGCCCGCAGACCGCGGGCGGCGCGCGAGGGCGCCGCCTCGTCGACGAGTTCGCGGCGGGTGGGGTACGGCTGGTCGGCGAGCGGCCCGACGAGGTCCGCCCCGGGACCCCGCCCGTCCTCCCGACCGTCGTGGAGGTCCGGCACGCTCACCGGACGGGGTCGCTGACGATGCGGGCGGCCTCGTCGGCGTCGACGACGCGGCAGGTGCCGCCGTCCCCACCGGTGTCGTCGACGACGACCGCGCGCGTGGCGAGCCGGCGCAGCAGCACGACGTCGTGGGTGGCCAGGACGAGGGCCGTGCCCGCGTCGCGTTCGGCCAGCAGCCGGTCGGCGAGCGCCTCCCGGCCCGTCGGGTCGAGGCGCTGCTCGGGTTCGTCCAGGAGCAGGACCGAACGCGGCCGCACGAGCGCGGCGGCGAGCAGCAGCCGGCGCTTCTGCCCGCTGGACAGGGAGGTCGGCAGCTGGTCGGCGGCGTCGGTGAGCCGCTGGGCCTCCAGCTCGGCGTCGACGACGGCCACGACGTCGCGCACGCCGTGCCCGCGGGCGACGAGTTCGAGGTGCTCGGCGACGGAGAGCTCGGCGAACCAGGCGTCCTCGTCGAAGACGCAGGCGACCTCGCGGCGGAAGCGGACCGACCGCTCGTCGACGGGTTCGCCGTGCAGGCGCACGGTCCCGTCGAGCGGTTCCAGCAGACCCGCGACGGCCCGCAGGACCGTCGACTTGCCGGCGCCGTTGGCCCCGACGAGGCACAGCGCCTCACCCCGCGCGACGTCGACCGTCACGGGGGCGCAGACGGGTTCGCCGTAGCCGACGAGGAGTCGTTCCATCCCCAGGACGACGTCCCGGGCGGGGCCGCGGCCCCCGGTGCGCTTGCTCTTGCTCATGTCCGCCTTCTCATGTCCGGCCCAGGAAGGCTGCGGTGTCGCCGGTGACGCGGGAGGAGACGGCGGCCGCCAGCCCCGGGTGCCGGGCGAGGTCGGGATCGACCTCGACGAGGGTGCGGGCGCGGGTGCGGGCGCGTTCGATGACGTCGGCGTGCTGCAGGACGCCGAGCAGCTGCAGCGAGGATCGCTCCCCCGACTGCGCGGCGCCGAGGACGTCGCCCTCGCGCCGTTCGGCGAGGTCGAGGCGGGCGAGCTCGAACCCGTCGCGCGTGCGGGCCAGGGCCTGCAACCGACGTCCCGCCCGCGAGTCCGGGCTCGTGCCGGACAGCAGGAGGCAGGTCCCGGGCAGCCCGCCGCGGCCGATGCGGCCCCGCAGCTGGTGCAGCTGGGAGATGCCGAAGCGGTCGGCGTCGACGACGACCATGACGCTCGCGTTGGGGACGTCGACCCCGACCTCGACGACGGTCGTGGCGACGACGACGTCGAGCTCACCGGCGGCGAAGCGCCCCATGACGTCCTCCTTCTCGGCCGGCAGGAGCCGCCCGTGGAGCACCTCGGTGCGCAGGTCCGCGGTCGCGGGGTGGGCGCGCACGACCTCGACGACCTGGGACACGGCGGCGGGCGGGCGGGGTTTCGGCCGGCCGCCGGCACCCCGCGCGGGGGGCGGGGGTTCCTCCTCGTCCTGCGCGTCCTCGGCCCCGTCGGCGAGGTCGTCGTCGTCGGCGTCGATGCGGGCGCACACGACGAAGGCCTGGCGCCCGAGCGCGGCCTCCTCCGCGATCCGCTGCCAGGTCCGGTCGACCCAGGCGGGCCGGTCCTGCGGGACGACGACCGTCTGCACGTCGGCACGACCGGGCGGCAGCTCGTCGAGGACGGACGTCTCCAGGTCCCCGAACAGGGTCATCGCCACCGTGCGCGGGATCGGCGTCGCCGTCATGGCGAGCAGGTGCGGGACCCCGCGTCCGGTCTCCACCGCCTTGCGCCGCAGCACGTCCCGCTGTTCGACCCCGAAGCGGTGCTGCTCGTCGACGACGACGAGGCCGAGGTCGGCGAACTGCACGCCCTCCTGCAGCAGGGCGTGGGTGCCGACGACGATCCCGGCCTCCCCGCTCGCGGCCGCCAGCAGGGACTCGCGACGGGCCGCGGCCCCCATGGACCCCGTCAGCAGCACGACGCGGGTGCCGCGCGGGTCCCCGCCGAGGAACCCGCCCGCGGCGAGGTCGCCGAGGGCGCCGGTGATGGACCGCAGGTGCTGGGCGGCGAGGACCTCGGTGGGGGCCAGCAGCGCGGCCTGCCCCCCGCCGTCGACGACGGTGAGCATGGCCCGCAGCGCGACGAGCGTCTTGCCCGACCCGACGTCACCCTGCAGCAGCCGCTGCATGGGGTGCGGCCGGGCCAGTTCGGCGGCGATCTCCTCGCCGACCCGCCGCTGGGCGCCGGTCAGCGGGAAGGGCAGCCGCTCGTCGAAGGCCGCTGCGATGCCGTCGGGCGACGGTGTGCGCGGCACGGCGGTCTGGACGGCCGTCGAGGCGCGGCGCAGGGCCAGCGCCGTCTGCAGGACGAACGCCTCCTCGAACCGCAACCGGTCCTGCCCCTGCGCGAGGTGGGCCCGGTCGCGGGGGCGGTGCACGGCCTCCAGCGCGGCCAGCGGCGGCAGCAACCCCTCGGCCGCGGCCACGTCCTCCGGCAGGAACTCCTCGACCCCGGCGTCCGGCCCGGCGGCCGCGAGCGCGTCCAGCAGCGAGGCGACGCTGGCGCGGACGACGTAGTTCGGGCAGGTCCGGGTGGCCGGGTACAGCGGGACGGGCGCCTCGGCGCGGGCCCCGGCGTCGTCGCCCTCCTCGAGGGGTTCGAAGACCGGTTTGTCCAGCTGCCAGGTCTCGCGGAACCGCCCGGCGCGTCCCGTGGCCAGGACGAGCGAGCCCACCGGGTGCTTGTTCAGGAGGGGGCCGAACTGGTGCGGGTTGGCCATGAAGAACGTCGCCGTGATGCGGTCCCGGCCGTCCGAGAGCGTCACGACCGTCCGCCAGCCCGTCTTGCGCTGCAGGGCCTGCGGTTTCCCGATGTCCTGCACCTGCGCGACGATCGACACGTCGTCGCCGACGACCAGCTCGCGGATCGGGGTGAGCTCACCGCGGTCCTGGTACTTGCGCGGCAGGTGCCACAGCAGCTCCCGGCCCGTCTCCAGCCCGAGGTCGCTCAGCCACTTCGACGGGTTGGCGTTCTTGCTGGTCCCGTCCCCGGCCCGGGGCACCAGGCTGGACAGCGGGGCGTCCAGGTCGAGCACGCGGGCAGGCTACCCGCTGCGACCCCCGAGCTCGGGTCGCGCCACCCCGACCCACCGCGGGACCTGCAGCTACCGCCGGGCTTCGACGACCCGGTCACGCCCGGCGCGCTTGGCGTCGTAGAGGGCCGCGTCGGCACGGCGGACGAGCGCCGCGACGGGCTCCCCCACCGCGGCGCGGGCGGTGCCCACGCTGACGGACAGGCCGTGCTCACCGTGACCGGGCACGGTGCAGGCGGCGACGGCGTCGCGGATGCGGTGGGCGATCCGGGTGAGCTCGGCGTCCCCCGCGCCGGCCGGCCCGTCGTCCTGGTCCACGAGCACGACGGCGAACTCGTCCCCGCCCAGGCGCCCCACGACGTCCCCGGCCCGGCAGGCCGCCCGCAGCTCGACCGCGACCGCGCGGAGCACGGCGTCCCCGACGGGGTGGCCGTAGGAGTCGTTGACGGCCTTGAACCGGTCGAGGTCCACGAGCAGCAGACCCTGCGCGGTGCCGTCGGCCACGCGCGCGGCGAGGGCCGCGTCGAAGGCCCGACGGGTCAGCAGTCCGGTGAGGCCGTCCTCGGCCGCCTCGGTGCGCAACCGCGCGAGCAACCGCTCCTGCCGCTCCCCGGCGCGGGTGAGCAGGAACGTCACGAGCCCGAACGTGGCCAGGTGGGCGGGAGTGTCGCGCAGGACCCCGACGGTCCCCTCCTCCAGGCCCAGGAGCACCGCGTCGGCGACGACGGCCTGCGCGGTGAGCAGCCACGCGGCCGGTGGGCGCAGGTGGAAGGCGGCGAACAGCGCCGGCCAGCCGAGGTAGATCTGCGCGCCGAACGAGGCGTCGTCGGTCCACAGGCACAGCAGCAGGACGACCCCACCGGCGAGGGCGGCGAGCCCGGCCGGCCCCCCGGAAGGAGCCCGCCGGGGCCACAGGACCATGGCGAGCGCGAGCAGGCCGACGAGGGCGGCGCTGCCCCCCGTGACGAGCCAGCCCCCGGCTCGGGTGCCCATCGTCTCGGGCGAGACGATGCCGTTGCCGAGGGCGTACAGGCAGCCGATCGCCGTCATGGCCCCCACGGCCCGCGCGGCGGCGACGTGGTCGCGCGCCGCCCACCACCGTCGGCCCGGTGACGGGGGCCGGGACGGGTGACCCGCGGCCGGCGGCTGCGGGGGTCTCGGCACCCTCGGACCATCGGAGCGCGGGGCTCGCGGCTGGAGCGCGGGCGCCGGTTTCACCCGGGCGGCCCTCCTCGGCTATGGTGTTCGACGGCGTCCGGACGGCCGGACGCCTGCGCCTCCCGTCCTGGAGGGCGCACTCATCGTTCGACTTCAGGAGTTCCCCGTGGCTGCCACCTGCGACGTCTGCGCCAAGGGCCCTGGCTTCGGCAAGAGCGTCTCGCACTCGCACCGGCGGACCAACCGCATGTGGCTCCCGAACATCCAGCGGGTCAAGGCCACCGTGAACGGTTCCCCGAAGCGCCTCAACGTGTGCACCTCCTGCCTGAAGGCGGGCAAGGTCACGCGCTGACCACCTTCCCCACGACGAAGGGCCGGATCCTGCGGGATCCGGCCCTTCGTCGCATCCGGGGTCGTGGCCCCGGGCTCACCGGCTGAAGTGGTCCCACCCCGTCGCCCCGACCCACGGCCGGCCGTCGACGAGGACGCGGTCCGCACCCGCCGGGACCACGCGCCCGACGGCCCGGAACGGCACCGGGAGCGGCACCTGCGGCGGGAAGCACCCCAGGAGGGCGTGGTCCTCCCCGCCCGTGAGGACGTGCCCGATCCCGAGGTCGCGGGCCCACTCCCCCAGCGCGCCGTCCGTCGTGAGCTCCACGGTGACCCCGCTGGCCGCGGCGATCCGGCCGGCGTCGCGCAGCAACCCGTCGCTGACGTCCATGAGGGCGCTGGCGCCGGCGAGCGCCGCCACCGGGCCCGCCTGCACGGGAGGGTCGGGCCGGCGGTGCGCCGCCACGAGGTCGTCCTCGACGGGTCCGCGGGGGGCGTTGCGCAGCAACAGGTCCAGGCCCGCCGCCGACCGGCCCAGCACCCCGGCGACGGCGACGACGTCGCCCGCGCGTGCGCCGGAGCGCAGGACGGGCGGGCGGCCGGCGAGGTCCCCGAGGGCCGTGACGGAGACGACGACCTCGCTCGCGGCGGACAGGTCACCGCCGACGACGACGGCGTCGAAGCGTTCGCAGGCCGCCGCGACCCCGCGGGCGAAGTCCTCGGCCCAGGCCACGGGGAGGTCGGTCGGGACCGCGAGACCGATGAGCAGACCGGTGCACCGGCCACCCATGGCGGCGACGTCGGCGACGTTCTGCGCGACGGCCTTCCAGCCGACGTCGGCGCCGGTGGACCAGTCGCGGCGGAAGTCGCGGAACTCGACGAGGACGTCGGTGGTGGCCACGACGCGTCCGTCCGGGGCAGCCACGAGGGCGGCGTCGTCGCCGGGTCCGAGCAGGGCCTGCGTGGGCATGAGCGGGACGACCCGGGCGAGCAGCGCCTCCTCGTCGAGGTCCCCGACCCGCACGTCCGCTCCCACGGGCGGGCACACTACGGGGCGATGTCCAGCACCCCACCGAGCACCCCACCGAGCACCCCGCCCAGCACCCCTGCCCGCCCGGGGCGGCTCGTCGTCGGGCTCGTCGTGGTCGTCCTGGCGGCCGTCGCCGTCTGGGTCTACGTCACGGGCTCGCGCGGGGTCGAGGCCGCGCCGGACGCCGGCGACCCCGCGTGCGCGCCGCTGCTGCGCGCGCTGCCGCAGACCCTGGACGGCCTCGGGCGCACCCCGCAGGGGGCGACGGGGGTCGCGGTGTGGGGGGACGACCAGGTCGTGCTGCGCTGCGGCGCCCTCGTGCTCGGGCCGACGACGAAGGCCTGCATCCCCGTCGGGCCGGACGGCGGACCGTCCGTGGACTGGGTGCAGGACGCGAGCAACGACCGCGCCGTCCGCTTCCTGACCTACGGCCGGACCCCGGCGGTCGAGGTGACCGTCCGCTTCGGCCCGGGCCTGACGCGCGACCAGGCGACGTCGCAGCTCATCGACCTCGCCGGTCCGGTCTCGGCCGTCGAGCAGACGCGGACCTGCCTCTGAGCGCTCAGCGCAGCCCGGTGGGCCGCTGCAGCGCCAGCTTCAGGAGGTGGTCGACGAGCTGGGGGTACTCCACACCCGTCGCGGCCCACATCCGCGGGTACATCGAGAACGGGGTGAAACCGGGCATCGTGTTGATCTCGTTGACGACGATCCCCCCCGCGCCGTCGGTCTCGCGGAAGCGCTCGACGTCGACGAAGAGGTCGACGCGGGCCAGCCCCTCGGCCTCCATCGCCTCGAAGACCCGCACGGCCGTGCGGCGCACGGCCGCGGTGACGTCCTCGGGCAGGTCGGCGGGGCACGACAGCCGCACGCTGTCCGCGTCGAGGTACTTGGCCTCGAAGTCGTAGAAGTCGTGGCCGCCGACGACCTCGACCTCCCCGGGCAGGCTGGTGAGGGGGGCACCGCCGGCGAGGTCCTCCAGGACCCCGCACTCGACCTCGCGACCGCGCAGGGCCGCCTCGACGACGACCTTGGGGTCGTGCGCGACGGCCTCGGCCACGGCGGCCTCGAGCCCGGAGCGGTCGGTGACGCGGGTGATGCCGATGCTGGAACCGGCCCGCGCGGGTTTGACGAAGACGGGGTACCCGAGCGCCTCGACCTCGGCGACGACGGCCTCGCGCTCGGCCTCCCACCGCTTGGCGCGGAAGGACGTCCACGGACCCACCGGCAGCCCCTGCCCGCCGAGGAGCAGCTTCATCACCTGCTTGTCCATCCCGGCCGCCGAGGCCAGGACACCGGACCCCACGTACCGCGTGTCGGACAGCTCGAACAGGCCCTGCAACGTGCCGTCCTCCCCGAAGGGACCGTGCAGCAGCGGCAGGACGACGTCCACGGGCGCTCCGAGGTCCTCACCGGAGAACGTCTGCAGCGCACGGGAGTCCACGTCCTGCGACAACGCGACGGACGGTCCGGCGGCGGGCACCTCGGGCAGCTTGCCGTCGGTCAGGGCGAACCGGGCGGGGTCGTCGTCGACGAGCACCCAGCGGCCGCTCGTCGTGATGCCGATGGGGACGACGTCCCACGCCGACCGGTCGAGGGCGGCCAGGACCCCCGCGGCGGTCACGCAGCTGATGGCGTGCTCGGAGGAACGGCCACCGAAGACGACGGCGACGCGCGGGCGGGGCGTGGGCTGGCTGCTCATCGGCGCCGACCCTACCGGCGGTGTGGTTGGGTTCCCCCGTGCCGCAGAACGACGCCCCCTCCGTGTCCCGCGCTCCCCGGCAGGACCCCCCGCTCGCGCCCGCCACCGTGGCCGTCGTGGCGGGCCGCCCGGGCCGTGCCCTCGACAGCGAGCTGAACACCCCGGTGTCCCTGTCCGCGACGTTCGTGGGCGGTGGGTCGCTGGGCCCCGCGGCCCTCGGTTACGGCCGCTTCGCCAACCCGACGTGGGAGGCGCTCGAGAGCGCCGTCGGCCGGCTGGAGGGCGGCCGCGCGCTCGCGTTCGCCTCGGGGATGGCGGCCGTGGCGGCCGCGCTGCACCTCGTCCCGGCCGACGGCACCGTCCTCGTCCCGCACGGCGCCTACAACGGCACCCACTCCCTGACGGCGCTCCTGGCCGCGCAGGGCCGCCTGCGGGTGCTGCCCACCGACATCACCGACGTCGACGCGGTCCGGACGGCGCTGGCGGGGGTCGAGGGCCCGGTCGTGCTGTGGCTGGAGTCGCCGACCAACCCGCTGCTGGAGGTCGCCGACCTGGCCGCGCTGGCCGCGGCCGGCCACGAGCGCGACGCGGTCGTGGTGGTGGACAACACGTTCGCCACACCGCTGCTGCAGCGTCCCCTGGAGCTCGGTGCCGACGTCGTCGTGCACTCGGTGACGAAGTTCCTCTCGGGCCACTCCGACGTCGTCCTGGGCGCCGTCGTCGCGCGCGACGAGACGCTGCTGGCGGCCCTGCAGGCGCACCGGACCCTGCACGGGGCGATCCCGGGCCCGCTGGAGACGTTCCTGGCCCTGCGCGGGCTGCGGACGCTGCCGCTGCGCCTGGAGCGCTCGCAGGCCAGTGCCGCCGAGCTCGCCCGGCGCCTGCAGGCGCACCCGGCCGTGACGCGCGTCCGTCACCCGTCCCTGCCCGAAGACCCCGGGCACGCGCTGGCCGCCACGCAGATGGCCGGGTTCGGTGCGCTGGTGTCGATCGAGGTCGTCGGCGGCGCGCCGGGGGCGGACGCCGTCGTCGACGCGGTCCGGCTGTGGGTCCCGGCGACGAGCCTGGGCGGGGTGGAGTCGCTCGTCGAGCGGCGCCGCCGGCACGCCTCCGAACCCGCCGTGGTCCCGCAGGACCTGCTGCGCCTGTCGGTCGGCGTCGAGGACGTCGAGGACCTGTGGCGGGACCTGTCCCGCGCTCTGGACGCCGCGCTGGCGCACGCGAGCGCCTGAGCGGGAACAGGCCGGGCGTGTGACACGCTGGACCACACGGGACACGCCCGGCGAACGTCCTTGACAGGCTCTATCTCATCCATGAGATACCGTGGCCGCATGGCAGTCTCCACCGAGCAGCTCACGCCGACCAGCGACCACCTGTCGCAGATCGGCGCCCTCATCCGCGACGCACGCAAGCACCGAGGCCTGACCCAGGTCCAACTCGCCGAGCGCCTGGGCACCTCCCAGAGCGCCGTGCACCGCATGGAGCAGGGCCAGCAGAACGTCTCCATCGACATGCTCCAGCGCGTCGGGCACGCCCTGCAGGACGACATCGTCTCGATCGGCCGCCCCGGTCCGACGCACCTGCGCGTCCACGGCGGCGTCAAGCTCTCCGGCAGCATCGCCGTGAAGTCCAGCAAGAACGCCGGGGTCGCCCTGCTGTGCGCCGCGCTCCTCAACAAGGGGCGCACGACGCTGCGCGGGGTCGCCCGGATCCTCGAGATCCACCGCATCCTCGACGTCCTCGGCAGCATCGGCGTCAAGTACGAGTGGGTCAACGAGGCCGACCTCGTCCTCGACGTGCCGAACGACCTCGACCTCGAGGCCATGGACGGCGAGACCGCGCGCCGCACCCGCAGCATCATCATGATGCTGGGCCCGCTGCTGCACCGGTTCGACGAGTTCGCCCTCCCCTACGCCGGCGGTTGCGACCTCGGCACCCGCACCGTCGAACCGCACATGGTCGCCCTGCGCCCCTTCGGCCTGCAGGTCACCGCGACCACCGGCAACTACCACGCGGTCGTCGACAAGTCCGTCACCCCGCAGCGCCCGATCGTCCTGACCGAACGCGGCGACACCGTCACCGAGAACGCCCTCATGGCGGCGGCGCGCATGGACGGCGTCACGACCATCCGCAACGCCAGCCCGAACTACATGGTCCAGGACCTGTGCTTCTTCCTGGAACTGCTCGGCGTCCGCATCGAGGGCATCGGCACGACGACCCTCGTCGTGCACGGCGTGCCCGACATCTCCGTCGACGTCGAGTACGCGCCCTCGGAGGACCCGGTGGAGGCCATGAGCCTGCTCACCGCGGCGATCATCACGCACTCCGAGCTCACCGTGACGCGCGCGCCGATCGAGTTCCTCGAGATCGAGCTGGCCATCCTCGAGGAGATGGGGCTGCGCTACGACCTGTCGCCGGAGTACACGGCGGCCAACGGCCGCACGCGCCTGGTGGACATCACCGTGCACCCCTCCGAGCTCAAGGCGCCGATCGACAAGATCCACCCGATGCCGTTCCCGGGGCTGAACATCGACAACCTGCCGTTCTTCGCGGTCATCGCGGCGAGCGCGGAGGGGTCGACGACCGTGCACGACTGGGTCTACGACAACCGCGCGATCTACCTCACCGAGCTGAACCGCCTCGGTGCGCGCGTGAAACTGCTCGACCCGCACCGCGTGCTCGTCGAGGGCCCCACCCGCTGGTCGGGCGCCGAGGTGCTGTGCCCGCCGGCGCTGCGTCCCGCCGTCGTCGTGCTCCTGGCGATGCTGGCGGCCAAGGGCACCTCGGTGCTGCGCAACGTCGACATCATCGCCCGTGGTTACGAGCAGCTCGCCGAGCGCCTGACCCCGCTGGGCGCGCAGATCGAGACGTTCCGCGACTGACGGTCCCGCCCCGACGCACCAAGGCCCCCGCACTCACCGAGTGCGGGGGCCTTCGCGTGGGGCCGGGGTGGTCGGACGGGGGTTCAGGCCTTCTTGGCCGTGCGCCGGGCCGTCGTCGCGGTCTTGGCCGGGGCGGTCTTCTTCGCCGCCGCCGTCGTCGTGCGGGCCGCCGGCGCCGTCTTGCGGGCGGTCGGGGCCGCGGTGCGGGTGGCGGGCGCCGCCTTCTTCGTCGTCGTCGAGGCGGCCGTCTTCTTGGCCGTGGTCGTGGTGGGGGCCGCGGGGGCCGACCCGGTGGAGGTGGTCCGCTCCTTGGCGGCGGCCTGGAACGCCCGCAGCGCCTTGGTGTCGGAGACGACCTCCTTGAACGCGGTGCCGGGCCGGAACCGCGGGACCGACGTCTTCTTGATCTTCACGGCCTCGCCGGTGCGCGGGTTGCGGCCCGTGCGGGCGTTGCGGGCCTGCTTCTCGAAGGTGCCGAAGCCGCTGATGGCGACCTTGTCACCCTTGGCGACGGTGAGCGTGATGAGCTCGACGATCGCCTCGACGGCGGTCACGGCCTGCTTGCGGCCGCCGAGCTTGCCCTCGAGGGCGTCGACCATCTCTGCCTTGTTCACGGGGCTCCTCCTGGGGGTACCGGGCGCTTCCGAACCGATCATCTCCTCGCGCAACGGATCGCGCAGGGCCGAGCAGGAGCCCGACGGGGCAAACGGTACGACCGCGGATCACCGGAGTCCACCACCGGGTCGGCGGCGAGTCGTTGCGCCGCAGCACTCCTCGCGACCCCCCGACGTCCTCGCCCTGCGCCGCAGGGGCTTCCCGACCGAGCCCGACCGCACCCGGGGGTGTGCGCCGGATCCGTTGCGGCACAACGCACCAGGACGCAGAACGGCCCCGGTCCCGCTGCGCCGCAGCGGGGTCCGGGGCCGGTCGGAACGCCTCAGGCGGTGGGCGCCAGCGGCGTCGTCGTGGGCTTGAACGACGGCCGGCGCGTCTCGAAGTCGGTGATGGCGTCGGCGTGGCGCAGGGTCAGGCTGATGTCGTCCAGCCCCTCCATGAGCCGCCAGCGCACGTACTCGTCGACCTCGAAGGGCGCCGTGAAGTCGTCGACGCGCACGACGCGCTCGACGAGGTCGACGGTCACCTCGGTGCCCGGGTGCGCCTCCAGGGCCTTCCAGATGAGGTCGATGTCGCTCTGGGACACGACGGCCGCCAGCAGCCCCTGCTTGCCGGAGTTGCCGCGGAAGATGTCCCCGAACCGGGGCGCGAGAACGGCCTTGAACCCGTAGTCCCGCAGCGCCCAGACGGCGTGCTCACGGCTCGACCCCGTCCCGAAGTCCTGTCCGGCCACGAGGACCGAACCGGGCCGGTACGGCTCCTGGTTGAGCACGAAGTGGGGGTCGGAGCGCCAGCCCGCGAACAACGCGTCCTCGAAGCCCGTCTTCGTGACGCGCTTGAGGTAGACGGCGGGGATGATCTGGTCGGTGTCGACGTCCGTGCGCCGCAGCGGGACGCCGACCCCGGTGTGGACGGTGAACTTCTCCATGACGGCCCCTCTCAGGCGACGGGTTCGGGCGCGGTCTCGCGCGCGGGTTCGAGGTCGGCGGGCGAGCTGAGCGTCCCGCGCACGGCCGTGGCGGCCGCGACGAGCGGCGAGACCAGGTGCGTGCGACCGCCCTTGCCCTGGCGGCCCTCGAAGTTGCGGTTGGAGGTGGAGGCGCAGCGCTCCCCCGGGGCGAGCTGGTCGGGGTTCATGCCCAGGCACATGGAGCAGCCGGCGAAGCGCCAGTCGGCCCCGAACTCCTTGAACACCGTGTCCAGCCCCTCGGCCTCGGCCTGCAACCGCACCCGGGCGGATCCGGGGACGACCATCATGCGGACGTTCTCGGCCTTCGTGCGCCCGCGCAGGACGTCCGCGGCCGCGCGCAGGTCCTCGATGCGGCTGTTGGTGCACGAGCCCAGGAAGACCGTGTCGACGGCGATGTCGCGCATGCGCTCGCCGCCCTCGAGGCCCATGTACTGCAGGGCCCGCTCGACGCCCTGCCGCACCCCGTCGTCGCCGATCCGGTCCGGCACCGGCACCGAGCCGGACAGCGGCACACCCTGACCGGGGTTGGTGCCCCACGTGACGAAGGGTTCGAGCGTGGCGCCGTCGAGCACGACCTCGGCGTCGAACTCGGCGTCGTCGTCGGTGCGCAGCGTGCGCCAGTACTCGACCGCGGCGTCCCAGTCGGCCCCCTGCGGGGCGTGCGGACGGCCCTGGAGGTACTCGAAGGTCGTGTCGTCGGGGGCGACCATCCCGGCGCGGGCGCCCGCCTCGATCGACATGTTGCAGATCGTCATCCGGCCCTCCATCGACAGGGACCGGATCGCCTCCCCGCGGTACTCCAGGACGTAGCCCTGACCGCCGCCGGTGCCGATCTCGGCGATGACCGCGAGGATGATGTCCTTGGCCGTCGTCCCGGGCTTGAGCTGCCCGTCGACCGTGATGGCCATCGTCTTGAAGGGTTTGAGCGGCAGCGTCTGCGTCGCGAGCACGTGCTCGACCTCCGACGTCCCGATCCCCATGCCGAGGGAACCGAAGGCGCCGTGCGTGGAGGTGTGCGAGTCGCCGCAGACGACGGTCATGCCGGGCTGGGTCAGCCCCAGCTGCGGGCCGACGACGTGCACGATGCCCTGCTCGGCGTCGCCGAGCGGGTGCAGCCGGACGCCGAACTCGGCGCAGTTCTCGCGCAGCGTCTGCAACTGCTTGGCGGAGGTCTTGTCCTCCAGCATCGACAGCGGCCGCTGGATGTCGGCCGTCGGCGTGTTGTGGTCCTCCGTGGCGATCGTGAGGTCCAGCCGGCGCACGGGGCGCCCGGCCAGCCGGAGCCCGTCGAACGCCTGCGGGCTCGTCACCTCGTGGACGAGGTGGAGGTCGATGAAGAGCAGGTCCGGTTCCCCGGCCTCGCCCTTGCGGACGACGTGGTCGTCCCAGACCTTCTCCGCCAGCGTGCGTCCCATGACCGGCTCCCCTCTTGCGTCTCACTCTTTGAGACGCCAGTATCGCTTCGTGGACAAGAGTAGCGGAGTCGGCGTCCTCGACAAGGCCGTGCTGGTGCTGGACGCCCTCGAGGCGGGGCCCGCGAGCCTGGCCCAGCTCGTGACGACGACGGGACTGGCCCGGCCCACCGCGCACCGTCTCGCGGTCGCCCTCGAGCACCACCGGCTCGTCAGCCGCGACCTGCAGGGCCGCTTCGTCCTGGGCGCCCGGCACGCCGAGCTGGCGGCCGCCGCGGGCGAGGACCGCCTCGTCGCGGTCGCGGGTCCCCTGCTGACGGCCCTGCGGGACGCCACGGGCGAGAGCGCGCAGCTGTACCGGCGCCACGGCGAGCACCGCATCTGCATCGCCGCGGCCGAGCGGCTGCACGGTCTGCGCGACACCGTGCCGGTGGGCTCGTCGATGACCATGCACGCGGGCTCGGCGGCGCAGGTGCTCGTGGCGTGGGACGACCCCGAGCGCCTCTCGGTGGAGCTGCTCGGCTCGCGCTTCGACGCCGCGACGCTGTCGGGGGTCCGCCGCCGCGGGTGGGCCCACTCCAGCGGCGAGCGCGAGTCGGGGGTGGCGTCGGTCAGCGCCCCCGTGCGCGGACCGTCGGGACGGGTGCTCGCGGCGGTGTCGGTGTCGGGCCCGGCCGAGCGCTTCGGCCGGCACCCCGGCCGCCGGCACGCCGACGCCGTGCTGGCCACGGCCGCCGCGTTCACGACCGCGCTCACGCCGGCGTCGTGAGAAGCACTGCCGGACAAGGGAAGAGGCCCCCGGTCGGTGACCGGAGGCCTCATCTGTAGCCCCGACGGGATTCGAACCCGCGCTACCGCCGTGAGAGGGCGGCGTGCTAGGCCGCTACACAACGGGGCCCTAGCTTGCAGTACAAGCGCTGGGGTACCAGGACTCGAACCTAGACTAACTGGACCAGAACCAGTCGTGCTGCCAATTACACCATACCCCATGGTGTTGCATCCGGGCGGAACCCGACCGGATGACACCACTGTAGCGGGCGGTCCGCCCGCTTCCCAAATCGGCTCCCCGGCGCCTCGTCCGAGCCGCCGGGTACCCCTCCTCAGAGCGTGGCGCGCAACCGCCGGAGCCGGGCCAGCGACGACTCGCGGCCGAGGATCTCCATCGACTCGAACAGCGGCGGCGACACCCGGCGGCCCGTCACGGCCGTCCGCAGCGGCGCGAAGGCGAACTTGGGCTTGACCCCCAGACCGTCGACCACGGCCGCCCGCAGGGCCGCCTCCAGGGCCGGCGTCGTCCACTCCGGCAGCCCCTCCAGGGCCGTCAGGGAGGCGTCGAGGACGTCCGCGGCCTCGGGGCGCAGCGCCTTCGTCGCGTCCTCCTCCAGGACGACCGCCTCGTCGGCGGCGAAGAGGAAGCCGAGCATCCCCGGCGCCTGCCCGAGCAGCGTCATGCGCTCCTGCACGAGCGGCGCGGCCTGGGCCAGGCGCGCGAGCTGGTCAGCGGTGGGGTGCTCGGGCAGGACACCGCCGGTCTGCAGGTACGGGACGAGGCGGTCGCGGAAGTCGTCGGCCGCCAGCATCCGCAGGTGCGCGGCGTTGATCGCCTCGGCCTTGGTGACGTCGAACCGCGCGGGCGAGGCGTTGACGTCCGCGACGTCGAACGCCGCCACCATCTCCTCGACGGTGAACAGGTCGCGGTCCTCGGCGATGCCCCAGCCGAGGAGGGCCAGGTAGTTCAGGAGCCCCTCGCGCACGAACCCGCGGTCGCGGTGGTGGAACAGGTTGGACTCGGGGTCGCGCTTGGAGAGCTTCTTGTTGCCCTCCCCCATGACGTACGGCAGGTGCCCGAAGCGCGGGACGGCCCGGGCCACCCCGATGTCGACGAGCGCCTCGTAGAGCGCGATCTGCCGCGGCGTGGAGGACAAGAGGTCCTCCCCGCGCAGGACGTGGGTGATCTCCATGAGCGCGTCGTCGACGGGGTTGACGAGCGTGTAGAGCGGATCGCCGTTGGCGCGCACGAGGACCGGGTCGGGGAAGGACCCCGCCTTGAACTCGATGGGCCCGCGGACGAGGTCGTCGAAGGACCAGTCCCGGCCCTCGGGCAGCCGCAGCCGCAACGTGGGCTCGCGGCCCTCCGCGCGGAACGCGGCCACCTGCTCGGGGGTCAGGTCGCGGTCGAACCCGTCGTACCCCAGCACCTTCGGCCGGCCCGCGGCCTCGTGCCGCGCCTCGATCTCCTCGGCCGTGGAGAAGGACTCGTAGAGGTGGCCGGCGTCCTTGAGCCGCTGCACGACGTCGTCGTAGACGGCGCGGCGCTGCGACTGCCGGTACGGGCCGTGCGGGCCCCCGACGTCGATGCCCTCGTCCCAGTCCAGGCCGAGCCAGGCCAGCGCCTCGAGGATCTGCGCGTAGCTCTCCTCGGAGTCGCGGGCGGCGTCGGTGTCCTCGATGCGGAACACGAGCTTGCCGCCCGTGTGCCGGGCGTAGGCCCAGTTGAACAGGGCGGTCCGGATGAGCCCGACGTGCGGGGTCCCGGTCGGCGAGGGGCAGAAGCGGACGCGCACACCCGAGGCGGGGGCGGCGTCGGCGGCGGGCTGGAGCGCGGTGTCAGTCATGGCGGGTGCAGCCTATTGCGCCCGTCGGTGCGGCCGCCCTGGAGCGCCCGCGGACGGGCTGCGGACGGGCTGCGGACGGGCTGGCGGGCCCGATCGGGTGAGCCCGGTGGTGGCGGTTGCGGCCACCAGGGTGGTTGCTGTCCGTCACGGGTGCTCCGTCCGGGTGGCGGGCCCGCTCACGCAGCGTCACGCGTGTCAGCGTCATCAGGACGAACCCGCTCCCGCCGCCCCCAGGAGACCTCCGTGAACCGCCGCTCGCTCAAGCCCTCGCTCAAGCCCTTCGTCGCCGCCGCCGGCCTGCTCCTCCCGCTGACCGCGCTGACCGCCTGCGGTTCCGTGTCGGCCGTCGCCGGCCTGCCCGCCGCGACGACGAGCCCCACCGCCACCGCGACGGCCACCCCGACGCCCGTCGCCGTGACGCCCGTGCAGAACGACCTCGCCCTCGGGTCGGCCCACCACGAGCTCCAGGCCGGCGGCATGACGCTGGCCGTGAACTACTGGTCGACCCTGGACATGGGGAAGTGGACGGCCGAGGCCGCCAAGCCGATCCAGCTCGCCGCGACCATCACCGGCCCCAACCTCGGGACGGCCAAGAAGCAGCAGAAGGCCTACGTCAGCAACTTCACCGTGACGAGCTCGCTCGTCGCCGCCGACGGCACCACGACGACCGGCCCCACCGTCCAGGACACCTCCCGGCAGACCCCGGGCTACCTCGCGATGGCCCCGTACGCCTACTCGACGTCCTTCGTCGTGCCCGCCGTCCCGGCCGGTACGCGCAGCGTCGAGATGCTCATCAGCTACGACGTGCTCGAGCAGAGCGCGCCGGGCGCGGCCGACTACTCCAAGCAGACCGCGACCGACACGATCACCGTCGCGATCGCGCAGCCCGAGGCGAAGTGACCCCTCGGGGTCTCACCCCAGGTCTCACTCAGGGGCGGTGAACGTCGTCGAGAGGACGCCGATCCCCTCGACCTCCACCTCGACGCGCTGCCCGGCCCGCACCGGACCGACCCCCGCGGGGGTGCCGGTCAGGATGACGTCGCCGGGCAGCAGCGTCATGGCCGCGGAGACGTGCGCGATGATCGAGGGGATGTCGTGCACCATGAGCGACGTCCGGCCGTCCTGGACGACCTCGAGGTCCACCCCCGTCCCGACCCGCGTCTCGATGCGCAGGTCCGAGGGGTCGAGCTCGGTCTCGATCCACGGCCCGAGCGGCGTGAACCCGTCCGCGCCCTTGGCCCGCCACCACTGCTTGTCCGGCCCCTGCAGGGACCGCGCCGTGATGTCGTTCGCGACGGTGTACCCGTAGACGACCTCGGCGACGCGCTCCTTGGGGACGTCCTTGCACAGCCGCCGGATGACGACGGCGAGTTCGCCCTCGTAGTGCAGTTCCTCCCCCGCCCACGCAGGGATGACCAGCGGGTCCCCGGGACCGGCGACAGACGTGTTCGGCACCGTGAACACCAGCGGTTCGGTGGGCACCTCGTTGCCGAGTTCCTCGGCGTGCGCGACGTAGTTCCGCCCGATCCCCAGGACCTTCGAACGCGGGATGACGGGCGCCAGCAACCGCGCGTCCACCAGCGGAACCCGCTCCCCCGTCGGGTTCAGCGGGCTGAACAGCGGGTCCCCGGTGACGACGAGGATCTCCTCCTCCCCCGGCGCGCCCTCGACGACGCCGTACCGCGGGTCCGAACCACTGGAGGAGAACCTGGCGATGCGCATCCCCTCACCCTAGTGAGCCCGCCGCGCGCGCCCCCGGGGTGGGGATCGTTGACGCATCCGGCTCAACCTAGGAGCCCACGGCGTCAACGAGTGCGCCGCGCCGAAGCCCCCGACGCCGCCGGGGTGTGAGGTCGTTGACGCATCCGGCTCGTCCTACGAGCCCTCGGCGCCAACGAGCGCGACGGGCTTGGCCGTCGACGCCGCCGGGGTACAGGGTCGTTGACGCATGCAGCTCGACCTATGAGCCCCCCGCGCCAACGAGCGCGACGGGCTCGGCCATCGAGAGGGCCGGGGGTCGGATTCGTCGACGCATCCGGCTCGACCTACGAGCCCGCGGCGTCAACGAGCCCGCCGGCGGGCGTGGCGAACCGGTGTCCACAGGTCGGGGACGAGGCCACTTGTCCACAGGTCTCCGGCGACGACGACACCGCGACCTCGCAGAACCGCGACGCTCCCGAGCATGCCCCGACGACGACCGTGCGACAGCGCATCCATCGACGACCTGTTCCGTGCCGGCCGAGGGGTGGTGAAACGCTCCGACCTCCTGGTGGCGGGGATGCCGAACCCCACCGTCACGCGGTGGTGCGGTGTCCGCGGGCGGTGGCAACGGATCCTGCCCGGCGTGGTCCTGGGCCATCGAGGAACTCCGACGACGGAGGAGCGCCGACGCGCGGCCCTCGTCTACGCCGGACCCGCAGCGCGCATCAGCGGCCAGCACGCCCTCGCGCTGCACGGGGCGCTCACGGCACCGCTGCCCCCGGACGCCCCCGTGCTCGTCGTCGTGCCGCAGGCCCGGCACCGCACCTCGGCGGACTTCTGCATCGTGGAGCGTTCCGAGCGCGACCCCGGTCACCTGGTGCGCCGCGGATTGCCCGTGACCTCCCCGGCGCGGGCCTGTGCCGACGCCGTCCGCGGTCACGACCTCAGCGCGGACGACGTCCGCGAGCTCATGAGCTCGGTCCTGCGCAACGACCGGTGCACGCTGCGCCAGTTGCAACGGGAGGTCCTCAGCGGTCCGACGCAACGCAGTGGCCCGGCGCGGGTGGCGCTCGGCGAACTCGGGGCGGGAGTCCGCAGCTCGGCGGAGGCGAAGGCTCTCCAGATCGTCGGGGCGTCCGACCTGCCCCAGCCCGAGTGGAACCAACCCGTGGTCGTCAACGGCGTCCTGCTCGGGGAAGCCGATGCGTACTGGCGCGAGCTCGGGGTCGTGCTCGAGATCGACTCGATGCTGTGGCACCTGGGTCCCCGGGCCCTGCGCCGCACGCAGGCCAAGGCGCGACGCTACGCGGCGGCGGGACTGACCCTCATCACCATCGCACCCGCGGATCTCCTCGCCGACCCCCGCGGGTTCCTCGAAACCCTCCGTGCAGCTCTCGCCGTCGCTGCGTCACGCCGGATCAGCTGAGACTCCCGCGATCTGGCCACGACGGTGAGGTCGTTGACGCTGCGGGCTCAACCAATGAGCCGGATGCGTCAACGATCCCACCCCCAGCGGGAGCGCCCCGCGTCAACGACCCCCAACCACCCCGAAGGGCGAGGCGGCGTCAGACGAGGCGGCGGAGCCAGCCGTGCGTGTCCTCGACGCGGCCGTACTGGATGTCCAGCAGCGTGTTGCGGATCGTCATCGTCACCTCGCCGGCGGTGCCGGTCCCGTGCGAGAGCTCGCCGTCGGGCGAGACGAGCCGGCCGACGGGGGTCACGGCGGCGGCGGTGCCGCAGGCGAACACCTCGGTGATCCGGCCCGACGCGACACCCTCGCGCCACTCGTCGATGCTCACGCGGCGCTCGGTCACCTCGTGGCCGAGGTCCTTGGCCAGGTCGATGATCGAGTCGCGGGTGATGCCCTCGAGGATGGTCCCGGTGAGTTCGGGGGTGACGATCGAGCCGTCGTCGTGGACGAAGTACAGGTTCATCCCGCCGAGTTCCTCGACGTACTTGTGCTCGGTCGCGTCGAGGAAGCAGACCTGCTGGCAGCCGTTGGCCGTGGCCTCGTCCTGGGCGGCGAGGCTGGCGGCGTAGTTCCCGCCGCACTTGGCCGACCCCGTCCCGCCGAGGGCGGCGCGCGTGTAGTTCTGCGACAGCCAGATCGAGACGGGTTTCACGCCCCCGGGGAAGTACGCACCGGCCGGGGAGGCGATGACGAGGAACTTCACCTCGTGCGCCGCGCGGACCCCGAGGAACGCCTCGGTCGCGACCATGAACGGCCGCAGGTACAGCGAGGACTCACCACCCGTCGGGACCCACGCCTCGTCGGCGCGCACCAACTGGGTGATCGCCTCGAGGAACGTCGCCTCGCCGACCTCGGGCAGCGCGAGGCGACGCGCCGACCGGGCCATGCGGGCGGCGTTCGCCTCGGGACGGAACGTCCAGACGCTGCCGTCGGCGTGCCGGTAGGCCTTGAGCCCCTCGAAGACCTCCTGCGCGTAGTGCAGGACGGCGGCCGCCGGGTCCAGCTGCAACGGCCCGTACGGGAGCACGGCCGCGTCGTGCCACCCGGAGTCGCGGTTCCACGTCGCCACCGCCATGTGGTCGGTGAAGTACTTGCCGAACCCGGGGTCGGCGAGGATCTCGGCGCGGCGCTGCTCGGAGACCGGCACGGCCGACGGCGTCACGGGGAACGTCAACCCGGTGGTCGACCCGGTCGTCGGGGTGGCGGTCATGGCGAGCTCCTCGGGAGTGCGTGGCGGGTGCTTCGACGGTACCCCGCCGCGGGGCGGGGCCCGGCGTCAGGAGACGGCGGCGGCCAGGGCGTCGCCGACCGCGGCGGTCGGGCGCTTGCCGACCTCCCCGGCGGCCCGGAGGGCGAGGTCGGCGGTCACGGCCGCGTCGACGCGGGCGGCGGCGTCGGTGTGCCCGAGGTGCTCGAGCAGCAACGCGACGGACAGCACGGCGGCGGTGGGGTCGGCGAGCTGCTTCCCGGCGATGTCGGGGGCCGAGCCGTGGACGGGTTCGAACATGCTCGGGGCGTTCCGGTCCGGGTTGACGTTCCCGGACGCCGCCAGCCCGATGCCGCCGGTCACGGCGGCGGCGAGGTCGGTGAGGATGTCGCCGAAGAGGTTGTCGGTGACGATGACGTCGAACCGCGCGGGGTCGGTCACGAGGAAGATCGTGGCCGCGTCGACGTGCAGGTAGTCGACCGCGACGTCGGGGAACTCCGCGCCGACGGCTTCGACGGTGCGCCGCCACAGGTGCCCGGCGTGCACGAGGACGTTGTGCTTGTGCACGAGCGTCAGCTTCTTGCGGGGCCGCACGGTGGCCCGGGCGAAGGCGTCGCGGACGACGCGCTCGACGCCGAACGCCGTGTTGACGCTGACCTCGGTCGCGATCTCGTGCGGGGTGCCGACGCGCAGGGCACCGCCGTTGCCGACGTAGGGACCCTCGGTCCCCTCGCGCACGACGACGAAGTCGATCTCACCGGGGTTCGCGAGGGGGGTCGCCACCCCGGGGAACAGCTTGGAGGGCCGCAGGTTCACGTAGTGGTCGAGGGCGAAGCGCAGCTTGAGCAGCAACCCCCGCTCGAGGACGCCGCTCGGCACGCTCGGGTCGCCCACGGCGCCGAGCAGGATCGCGTCGTGACCGCGGACCTCCTCCAGGACGCTGTCGGGCAGCGTCTCGCCCGTGCGGTGGTACAGGCGCGCCCCGAGGTCGTACTCGGTCGTCGCGATGCCCGTGCCGGACCCCTCGAGCACGGCGGACAGGACCTTGAGCGCCTCGACCGTCACCTCCTGGCCGATGCCGTCGCCGGGGATGACTGCGAGTCGCACGGTGTCCGCCATGCGCCGGAGGCTATCGGAGCGCCCGTCCCGACCACGCGCCTCGTCCACGCGCTTCGTCCACGCGTCCGGACCGTCCCCCCGTGGTCGGACACCGACCTCGTCCCCGGGCACGACGACCGGTCGGCCCACCCCTCCTACCCTGAGGCGGTGCAGGACGAGAACACCCGGCGCACCGTCTTCGACGCGGTGGTCGCCTGGACGCGGGCGAACTCCATCCTCATCGACGCCCTGCTCGCGCTCGCCCTGGCCGGGGTGAGCGTCCTCGCGACCGTCACGCAGCTGTCCCCGCTGGGAGTCGTCGTGGCCGCCGGGATGACCGTTCCGCTGGCGGTGCGCCGGCGGTACCCGGAGGTCTCCGGCGGACTCGTCGCGCTCTTCGGGCTGGTGCAGCTGGCGCTGCCGACGGCCTCCTTCGGCAACGTCGGGGTCCTCATGGCCGT
Source organism: Kineococcus sp. NPDC059986 (assembly GCF_040702905.1). Classification (NCBI taxonomy): domain Bacteria; kingdom Bacillati; phylum Actinomycetota; class Actinomycetes; order Kineosporiales; family Kineosporiaceae; genus Kineococcus; species Kineococcus sp. NPDC059986. Next base: position 192,815 of record NZ_JBFBND010000001.1, read on the forward strand.
GTACGCGCTCGCCGGTTACGGCCGGCGCTGGGCCTCCAGCGGGGGGTTGCTGCTGGGGCTGGCCGGGTCGGTGCTGTGCGCGGCGCGGTTCTTCTCCAGCACCGGGCTGGGCGGGGTCGTCATCCTCGCCGCGCTCATCGCGTTCTCCGTCGTCGCGAGCTGGTCGCTGGGCAGCCTGCGCCGCGCGCAGCGGCAGAACGAGCTGGCCCTCGTCGAACGGGCACGGCTGCTGGAGAACGAACGGGAGAACGAGTCACGGCTGGCGGCGACCGCCGAACGCCAGCGCATCGCCCGCGAGATGCACGACGTCGTGGCCCACTCGCTGTCGGTGATCATCGCCCAGGCCGACGGCGGCCGGTACGCGGCGCGGGCCGACCCGGCGCTGGCGGCGCAGGTGCTGGAGACGATCTCGGGCACGGGCCGGCAGGCGCTGACGGACATGCGGAACCTGCTGGGCGTCCTGCGGACCGGGCCGGGCGAGGACCGTGCACCGCAACCGGACGCGACGATGATCGGTGACCTCGTGGAGCAGGTCCGCGGCAGCGGTCTTGACGTCACGGCCGAGGTGGTCGGCCCGGTCCGCGACCTGCCACCGGCGATGGGTCTGGCGGCCTACCGGATCGTGCAGGAGTCGCTCACGAACGTCCTCAAGCACGCGGGCCCGCGCGCCCGCACCCGGGTGGAGGTGCGGTGGGAACCGGACGCGCTGCGGATGAGCGTGGAGGACGACGGACGCGGCGCGGCGTCCATGGTCCAGCCGAGCCCCGGCGGGCAGGGGCTCGTCGGCATGGCCGAACGGGCCCGGTTGCACGGCGGGACGGTCGTCAGCGGCCCGCGACCCGGAGGGGGTTTCTCCGTCCGGGCGACGCTTCCCTACAGTTCCTGAGGTGACTGCTCCAGAGAACCCCGTCCGGGTCGTCCTCGTCGACGACCAGCGCCTCGTGCGGGCGGGTTTCCGCATGGTCATCGACTCCCAGCCGGACCTGCAGGTCGTGGCGGAGGCCTCCGACGGCGCGGACGCGGTCCGGGTCGTGACGTCCACCCCGGCCGACGTCGTCCTCATGGACGTCCGCATGCCCGGTCTGGACGGCATCGAGGCGACCCGGCAGATCACCGGCCGCCTCGGCGAGGACGGCCCGAAGGTGGTGGTGCTCACGACGTTCGACCTCGACGAGTACGTCGTCTCGGCCATCGGCGCGGGGGCCAGCGGGTTCCTGCTCAAGGACGCCCCGCCGGAGGAACTGCTCGACGCCGTGCGCACCGTCCACTCCGGCGACGCGGTCATCGCGGCGAGTTCCACGCGCCGGTTGCTGCAGCACGTGGGCCCGCTGCTGCGGGCCGGTGCCGCCACCCCGTCCAGCACTCCGCCGGGGTTGCCGACCGACCTGACCCCGCGCGAGCTCGAGGTCCTGGAGTGCATGGCCCACGGGCTGACGAACTCCGAGATCGCGGCGCGGTTCGTCGTCTCGGAGGCGACCGTCAAGACGCACGTGGGCCGGGTGCTGGCCAAGACGCACTCCCGGGACCGGGTGCAGGCCGTCGTCCTCGCCTACGCGGCCGGACTGGTCCAACCGGGTGAGGTCCTCCGCGACGCACGGTGACCACTTGGGGCAAAGGCATGACCTCTGCGTCACACGTACGGCACCATGTGTGACGGTCGCGATGGCCGCGACCACTGAGGGGGGTCTCAGATGTTCCACCGCCGTGCGCTGACGCGCGCCCTGATCGCCGCGCCGGCCCTGCTGGCGCTCACCACCGCCGCCCTGGCGACCGCCGGTCCGGCCTCCGCCGCCACGGGCACCCGGGCCACGCCGCACCTCACGGCCCGCGCCGTGACGCTGGACCTGCAGGCGCCCGCGCAGACGCGGCCGCTCACCGACGACTGCTACCGCGGGTGGAGTTCCGCGCTGTGCGGCACCGGCACGGTGAGCGTCACGCTCACGGGGTTCTCGGCGTTCGGGGGCGTGCCCTCGTGCGACCCCGCCGACGCGGACTACACCGACACCTGCGAGGAACCCGTCGCCTCCCTCGTCGAGACGGGCGGCACGAAGGTCGACGTCGTGGTCAAGTGCGCCGGGAAGGTGTTGCCGCGCATCGCGACCGTGCCCGTCGTCACCGCGCCGTCGCACCTCGTGGGCCCGGCCGACGTCTCGGCCTTCACCCGGCTCGACGCCGACAGCGCCCGCGTGGACGTCGCCTTCACCCTGCCGACACCCGCCGAGATCGGCGTCTGCGGGAACCGCGCGACGACCCTGCTGTCGGCCTCGGTCCGGAACGTCACCGTGGGCTGGGCGGGCGCCGAGGGGACGTCCGTCCCGGCGGGCACGTACCGGCTGCCGGGAACGCACCGCGTACGCCTCTGACCGACGCTCCGCGTACGCCTCTGACCGACGCTCCGCGTACGCCTCTGACCGACGCTCCGCGTACGCCTCTGACCGACGCTCCGCGTACGACTGCGACCGCAGCGGTGTCCACCCGGGGGATGACGAGTGGACACCGCGGGATCACCTCTGGACCTGACGACCGGACCGGTCGACCTCCCTAGCCTCGAAGAGTTCGCAGGTGCTGCGAGCGACTGCGAGACAGGGAGATCGACGTGTCCGGATCCAGCCAGCGGGCGAACGCCCCGACGGTGCTGCAGGCCGCCCGGCCTGCCGTGCGGGCCGAGGGGTTGCGCAAGACGTACGGCCGGGGGGACGCCGTCGTGCACGCGCTCGCCGGGGTCGACGTGGAGTTCGCCCGCGGCGAGTTCACGGCCATCATGGGTCCCTCGGGGTCGGGCAAGTCGACGCTCATGCACTGCCTCGCCGGCCTGGACTCCGCGAGCGCGGGCCGGGTGTTCCTCGGGGACACGGAACTCACGGCGCTGCGCGACGCCGACCTGACGCGGCTGCGCCGCGAACGCGTGGGTTTCGTGTTCCAGAGCTTCAACCTGCTGCCCGTCCTGGACGCGACGGAGAACGTCCTGCTGCCCCTGCGGCTCGCGGGCCGTTCGCCGGACCCGGTGTGGTTCGACGACGTCGTGCGCCGGCTCGGGCTCACCGAGCGGCTGCACCACCGCCCCCACGAACTCTCCGGCGGTCAGCAGCAGCGCGTCGCCGTCGCGCGGGCGCTGCTGCCGCGCCCCGACGTCGTGTTCGCCGACGAGCCCACGGGGAACCTGGACTCCCGGTCGGGGGCCGAGGTCCTGAGCCTGCTGCGGGGCAGCGTGCGCGAGGTCGGGCAGACCGTCGTCATGGTGACCCACGACCCCGTCGCGGCCAGCTACGCGGACCGCGTGGTCCTGCTCGCCGACGGCCGCATCGCCGGCGGACTGGCGAACCCCACGCCCGACGACGTCCTCGACGCGCTGCGCGACCTGGGGGCCTGAACCGTGCTCCGCGTGACCCTGGCCCAGCTGCGCGCCCACGGCGCGCGCGTCGCCGCCTCCTGCCTCGCCATCGTCATCGCCGTGGGGTTCGTCGTGGCCACGCTGTCCCTCAACGCGACCGCGAAGAACGGTGTGCTGCAGTCCGTCGGAGCGCAGTTCACGTACAGCGACGTCGTCGTGGAACCGGCCCCCGACGCCACCGGGAGCGCGACGGGGGATGCGACGGGGGATGCGACGGGGGATGCGACGGGGGATGCGACGGGGGATGCGACGGGGACGGAGCAGACCGATCCCCTGCCCGCCCTGCGCGACCGCCTCGCCGCTCTGTCCAGCGTCGAAGCCGTCGCCGCCGACCGCTCCACCTACGCCGCCGTCCGGCTGCCCGGCCGGACGGGTGCGACGACCGCGCAGGTCACGTCCGTCGGCCCGGCCGGAGCCCTGCGCTGGCAGCGCGTGGCGGCCGGCCGGCTGCCCACGGGCGCCGGCGAGGTGGCGGTCTCGGACCGCCTCGACGTCCCCGTGGGCACGACCCTGGCCGTCCTGACCTACCCGCCGTCCACCACCGGCGGGGCGGCCCCCGCCCCCGTGACCCAGGACGTCACCGTGGTCGGCACGGTCGACCTCGCGGGCGACCCGCGGTCGGGGCTGACGCCGCGGCTGTTCGCCACCGACGACGCCGTCACGGCCTGGGGCGGCACGACCGTCGACCGCCTGCGGGTGGCGGCCCGGCCCGGCGCGGACGTCCTCGCCGCCGTGACGTCCGCCGCGTCCGGCCTTCCCGTCCGGGTCCTCACGGGAACCGCTGCGGCGCAGGAGGTCGCGGACACCTTCACGGGTGAGGCGGCCTCGCTCACGTCCGTCCTGCTCGTCTTCGGCGCGGTCGCCGTGCTCGTCGCCGGCCTGGTCATCGCGAACACGTTCGCGGTGCTGATGGCGCAGCGGACGCGCGAACTGGCGCTGCTGCGCTGCGTCGGCGCCGACCGCGGACAGGTGGGTCGCAGCGTGCTCGGCGAGGCCGCCGCCGTCGGGTTCCTCGCCTCGGCCGCGGGGGTCCTGGCGGGCTGGGGACTGGCGTCCGCCGTCGCAGCCGTCGCCGGGCGCCTGGACTCCCCGCTCCCGCTGGGGGACGTCGTGGTGCCGACGACGGCGGTCGCGGCCGGGCTCGTCCTCGGCACGGTCGTCACGGTCGTGGCCGCCGCGGCGCCGGCGCGTGCGGCCACCCGGGTCGCGCCGCTCGCGGCGCTGCGTCCCGTCCAGGCCGCGCCGGTCGGGTCGCGGGCCGGGCTGCTGCGACTGGTCCTCGGTCTGCTGCTCACGGTCCCCGCCACCGGGGCCCTCGTGGTCCTGGCGGGCCGGGGTGACCTGCTCCCCGCCGTCGTCGCGGGGGCCGTCAGCTTCCTCGGCGTCCTGCTGCTGGCCCAGCGTCTGGTGCCCGCGGCCGTCGCACTGGCCGGCCGACCCTTCCGCCGCCTCGGCGGGGTCCCGGCCCGGCTGGCGGCGGGGAACGCCGTCCGCAACCCGGGCCGCACGGCGGCCACGGCGACGGCCCTCGTCATCGGGGTGACGCTCACGACGGCCATGGTCGTGGGAGCCGCCTCGACGCGGTCGTCGGCCGCCGCCGGGATCGACGCCAGCTACCCGACCGACGTCGTCGTCACCTCCCCCGAACCCCTCGGCGAGGCGGCCGTGGCCGCTGTCCGGGGCACGGGGCAGGTGGCGGCGATGACGCTGACCGGGAGCCTCGACGTCACGACCGCCGACGGGGCGCAGGGGATGACGCTGACCGCGGTGGACCCGGCCCAGGCCGCCGGCGTGGTGCGTTCGCAGGGACGGACACCGCTCCCGCGCGAGGGGACGGTCGTCGTCCCGCAGCGCTGGGCCGACGAGACGGGCACGCCCGACGGCAGCACCCTCGCGCTGCGGGCGCTGGACCCCGCCACGGGCGCGGGCACCGGACCGGAGGTGGCCCTGCGGGTCCAGGTGGCGCCCCGGTCCGAGACCGGTCCCACCGTCACCACGGCCGACGCACGGCGCCTCGATCCCGGGCTCACGACGACCGGGGCCTGGATCCGTCTCGTCGACGGGGACGACGAGGCCCAGTCCGCCGCCACCGACGACGTGTCGCAGGCCCTGGCCCGGGTCCTGCCCGCCAGCGACGTCTCCGGCATCGCCTCGCTGCGCAACTCCCTGGACCAGGTGCTCACGACGATGCTGCTCGTGGTGACCGGGCTCCTCGCGATCGCGGTCGTCATCGCCCTCATCGGCGTGGGCAACACGCTCGCGCTGTCCGTCGTGGAACGCCGGCAGGAGTCGGGGTTGCTGCGCGCACTGGGGCTGACGCGGGGTCAGCTGCGGGCCCTGCTGGCCTGGGAGGCGCTCCTCGTCGCGGGGGTCGCCGCCGTCCTCGGCGTCGTCCTCGGCACGGGGTACGGACTGGCCGGGACCGCCTCGGTCCTGGTCCGCCAGACGCCGGTGCACCTCACGGTGCCGTGGCTGCAGGTCGCCGGCATCGTCGTCGTCGCGGCGGCCGCGGGGGTCCTCGCCTCCGTGCTGCCGGCCCGGCGCGCGGCGCGGACACCCCCGGTGGCCGCGATCGCCGACTGACCCTGGGATCCTGCCTCCATGGCTGTCGTGAAGATCAACGCGATCGAGGTGCCCGAGGGGTCGGGGGCGGAACTGGAACGCCGGTTCGCCCACCGGATGGGGGCCGTCGAGGGCACCGCAGGGTTCCTCGGGTTCGAGCTCCTGCGCCCCGTGGCCGGGGAGACCCGGTACTTCGTCTACACGAAGTGGGAGACCGAGGAGGCCTACCAGGCCTGGGCCGGGGGCGGGGCCCGGGAGGCGCACGCGGGCGAGCGGCAGCGGCCCGTGGCCACGGGTGCCTCGCTCCTGGAGTTCGAGGTCGTGCTGGGCGCCGACCCGAGCTGAGGACCGGACCGTGCGCATCGTCGAGGAGGGCCCGCCGGGCGGCGTCGCCCCGGGAGCACCCGCGCTGGTGCTGCCGGGGCGCGGCTACGACGTGGACCAACCCGTGCTGCGCGGCGTCCGGGACGAACTCCTCGCCACCGGCCGCCGGGTGCTGTCGCTGTCGTGGACGGAGGTCCCGCCCCGCCCCGAGGACGTCCCGGCCCTCGTCCGGTTCCTGCTCGACGACCTGCGCCCGTGCCTCGTCGTGGCGAAGTCGCTCACGACGCTCGCACTGCCGGTGGCGGCCGACCGCGGGCTGAGCGGGATCTGGCTCACGCCGTTGCTGGACCGTCCCGACGTGGGACTGGCCGCGGCCCGTTCCCACCCGCGGACGCTGCTCGTGGGCGGAACGGCCGACCCGTACTGGAACCGCACCCTCGCGCACGAGAGCGACCGGGAGGTGCTGGAGTTCGAGGGCGCCGACCACTCCCTCGAGCACCCCGGGGACCCGGCGCGGACGGCGGACGCCCTCGGGCGGCTGCGGGTGCGGGTCCGGGAGTTCCTCGCCGACTGACCCCTCAGAACTCGAACAGGTTGCCGCGCAGCCCTCCCCCGCCGTACCCGCTGCGCAGGAGCCCCCGCCGGCGCAGCACCGGGACGAGGTCGTCGAGGAACCGGTGCAACGTCACGGGGTGCAGGTCCCCGGACAGCAGGAACCCGTCGTTGCCGGCGTCCTCGCCGAACTCCTCGACGAGGTCGGCGAACTCCTCGGCCGTCCCGACGAGGCCGGTGCGGTCGGCCAGCCGCCCCTTGCGGGCCTTGCGCGCCAGCAGTTCCCGCAACGGCGCGTCCGGCGTCCCGCCCCGCAGCGCCGCGATCGTCCCGCGCGAGACGTGGTCACCGAACACGGTGGGGTCCAGCGGCCGGCCCAGCGGCAGCACCGTGAGGTCGGTCTCGAGGTCGCTGGACCAGTGCAGCGCGACCTCGCGCAGCACGTCGTCGGACGGGGTCCGCGAGGCCGCCACGATCCGGTCCGCCTCCTCCCGGCTGCTCACGAGCTCGGGTTTGACGACGAACAGCACCCGCAGGTCGTCGGCCTTGCGCCCGGACGCCGCGGCGGCCTCGAGGACCCGCGCCCGGTAGGCGCGGACCTGCGCGACGTCGAGGGGGGCCAGGGCGAGCTGCACGTCCGAGCGGGACCCCGCGAACGCGAGCCCCCGCGGCGATCCCCCGGGGGAGACCAGCAGGGGTTCGCCGCCGGCGAAGGGCAGCGCGTTGAGCGGACCGTCGAGCGCGAAGTGCTCACCGCGGTGCTGGAAGGCGTCGATCCGCGACCCGTCGGCGAACCGGCCCGTGACGGGGTCGGTGACGAGCGCACTCTCGTCCCAGCTGTGCCACAACCGGCGGACGACGTCGATCCACTCCTCCGCCCGGTCGTAGGCGACGTCGTGCGCGACGGGTTCGCGACCGACGTGCCGGGCGCTGCCCACGTCCGTGACGAGGTTGAGCCCGAACCGGTCCCCCGACAGGTGCTGCAGGGTCGCGGCCTGCCGCGCGGCGAGGTAGGGCGGGGTGATCCCGGCGTTCACGGTGGGGACGATCCCGAGGTGGGTCGTCGCCGCGAACAGGTAGGGCGCGAGCAGCAGGGGGTCGTGCTTGGGTCCCCCGTAGGCCGCCCGCACCCGCAGGTCCAACGTCGCCGGGTTCCCCAGCGACACCGCGTCCTCGACGACGACGAGGTCGAACCCGGCCCGTTCGAGGTCGCGGACCGCGTGGGCGTAGAGGTCCGGACGCGTCCAGTCGTCGTTCCACGCCTGGTAGTCCCGGCCCCAACCCTGCGGGCCGAAACCCCGGGAGAAGAAGTACCCGAAGTGCTGCGGCCGGCCCATCAGGCGCCCACCTCCGCCAGCTCCTCGGCGCGCGCGGTTCCGCGTGTCGCGGCGAGCGCCCGTTCGAGGTCGGCGACGAGGTCGGTGGGTTCCTCCAGCCCGATCGACAACCGCAGCAGCCCGGGCCAGATCCCCGTCTGCAGGCGTTCGGCCTCGGTGCGGTGGGCGTGCGTCGTGCTGGCCGGGTGGATGACGAGCGAGCGCACGTCCCCCACGTGGGTCATGCGCGTGAACAGCTGCACGGCGTCCACGAACCGTCGAGCCGCAGGCCGACCCCCGGCGAGCGTCACCGAGAACACCGCGCCGCACCCCCGCGGCAGCAGGGTCCGGGCCACGTCGTGCGAGGGGTGGTCGGGCAGGGCCGCGTGGTCGACGGAGACCACCTCCGGACGCTGCCGCAACCACCGCGCGAGCTGCTCCGCCGTGGCGCTCTGACGGGCGACCCGCAGGGACAGCGTCTCCAGCCCCTGCTGGACGAGGAACGCGTTGAACGGGGAGATCGCCGGTCCCATCCGGGAGGCCACGACACCGCGCGTGTGCTCGACGTAGGCGCGCTGCGGACCGTACCGGTCGACCCAGCTGACGCCGCCCAGCACCGCGGCCGGTGACGTGAGGTGCGCGGAACCGCTCCAGTCGAACCCCGCACCGGTGACGACGGCACCCCCGAGCGCGGCACCGTGACCGGCGAGGAACTTGCTCGCGGAGTGCACGACGACGTCCGCACCGTGCTCCAGCGGCCGCAGCAGGTAGGGCGTGGCGAAGGTGTTGTCGACGACGACGGGGACGCCGTGGCGGTGGGCGACGGCCGCCACCGCGGGCAGGTCGAGGACGGTGTTCTTGGGGTTGGCGACCGACTCGGCGAAGAACGCCCGGGTCGTGGGGCGCACGAGGCGTTCCCAGTCCTGCGGTCCCGCGGCGAAGTCGACGGTGATCCCGAGCCGGGCGAAGTTCTCCAGGAACAACCCCCGGGACCCCTCGTAGAGGTCGGCGGCGGCCACCAGGTGGTCACCCGCCCCGAGGATCCCGAGCAGGGCCACCGTCAGGGCCGCCTGACCCGTGCCGAGCAGGATCGCGTCGGTGCCGCCCTCGAGGACGGCGAGGCGGCGTTCGACCGCGGCCGTCGTCGGGTTCCCCATGCGGGTGTAGACGTACCCGTCGTCCTCGCCGGCGAACCGGGCCCGGGCCTGCTCGAAGTCGTCGAAGACGAATCCCGCGGTCAGGTGGACGGGGGTGACCCGCGCGCCGGTGACCGGGTCGGGTTCGGCGCCGGCGTGGACCTGCTGGGTGGCGAAGGACAGGGAGGTGTTCGGGACGTGCGGCATCGAGGGACCTTCCGGGGGCTGGCGTGGGGAGACGTCGGGGCGGTCAGGCCCGACAGGTCATCCCGGCACTGCGCAGCAGGTCGATCACGAGACGTCGCGTCAGCGGTGCGTGCTCCATCGGTGGTCCTCTCCCATCGGTCCTGGCGGGAGCACCGACCCCGGCGGGGCGGTTGCTGCGGCGTCGACGAGCCAGGTCTCTCGGCCGCTCTGGATGGCACATCCAGTGGAGGGCACGGGGGCCCGGGCTGTCAAGCGCTCCACACGGCCGGGGTAGCGTGCGGCGGCGTGATCCTCACGGCGATGCTCTTCTACCCCGGCGGCGAGCACCTCACGAGCTGGCGACTGCCCGGCGGCCGGCCCGCCGACTACCTCTCGGTCGGCTACTACGAGGACTTCGCGCGCACGGCGGAACGGGCCGGCTTCGCCGCGGTCTTCTACGCCGACGAGCTCTACGTGTGGGACCGGTTCCCCTCCGGTGTCGAGCACGTGGCGAACCTGCGACCCGAACCGTTCGGGCTGCTCGGGGCGCTGACGCGGTGCACGGAGCGCATCGGTCTGGTGGCGACGGTGTCCACGACGTACAACGAACCGTTCCACACCGCCCGGCAGGTGGGTTCCCTGGACTTCCTCAGCTCCGGCCGCGCGGGCTGGAACCTCGTGACGTCCGCGAGCGACGAGGAGGCGCGCAACTTCGGCCTGGAGCGCAACCTCGACCACGCGGCGCGGTACCGGCGCGGCGCGGAGTTCGTCGAGGTGGTCCACGGGTTGTGGGACAGCTGGGACGACGGCGCCGTCGCCCCGGACGCGGCGAGCGGCCGGTACGCCGACCCGGCCGGGATGCACGTCCTGGACCACGAGGGCGAGTTCTTCCGCGTGCGCGGTCCCCTGAACCTGCCCCGGCCGCCGCAGGGCCGGCCGGTCCTGTTCCAGGCGGGGTCGTCCGAGGACGGCCGCCGGCTGGCGGGACGGCACGCCGAGGCGGTCTTCGTCCCGGGCTCGGCGCCGTTGCCCGGAGCGCAACGGCTGTACGAGGACTACAAGGGGCGGGCCGTCGCCGCCGGTCGCGCGCGGTCGGACCTGCTGGTCCTGCCGGCGCTGTCCCCCGTCCTCGGCGCCACCAGCGCACAGGCCCGGGAACGGGTGGACGAGATCGAGGCCCTCACCCCGGACCGGCTGAGCCTGGACTGGTTGTCCCACCACCTCGGGGTCGACCTGTCCGACCGGCCCCTCGACGAGGAGTTCCGCTTCGACTTCGCGGGCGGCTCGAACCAGGTGCAGACCGTCTACGAGGGCATCCGCAAGCTCGTGGACCGCGACCGGTTCACGCTGCGCGAGCTGTACCGCGCCATGCTGCGCCGACGGTTCCTGCCCGGGACCCCCGAGGAGGTCGCGGACTGGATGACCGAGCGGTTCACCTCCGGTGCGGCCGACGGGTTCACCCTCGCGTTCTCCTCCGTCCCGCGGGGGCTGGAGGAGTTCGCCGACGAGGTCGTCCCGCTGCTGGTGCGCCGCGGTGTGCTCGCCCCGGAACTGCGGGCCGCGACGCTGCGGGGGAACCTGGGTCTGCCGGTCCCCCGCAGCCGCTGGGCCTGAGTCAGGCCCCGAGCTCGGCCAGCCGTGGGACGACCGCCTCGCCGAAGCGCCGGACGCTGCCGGGCTCGAAGTATCCACGGAACCCGCCGTGGACGTGGGTGACCCCGAGGGCCGCGAAACCGCGGCACTGCTCGACGAACCCGTCGAGGTCGGCCGGGTCGGCGACCGTCATGACGGTCTTCTCGATCTCGTCGTAGTCGCGGCCGAGGTCGTCGCAGTGCCGCTTGAGGACGTCGAGCTTGTGCGCGATGTCGTCGTGCCCGAAGAGGTTGCACGCGTCGCCGTACTGGGCGACGAGGCGCAGCGTCTTGCGCTCGCCCCCGCCGCCGATGAGGATCGGCGGGTGCGGCCGGCGCAGGGGCTGCGGGCTGTTGAGCGTGCGGCCCAGCGTGTAGTGCGTGCCCTCGAAGGGTTCCTCGGAGTCCGACCACATCTGACGGCAGATCCGCAACGTCTCCTCCAGCCGCTCGAAGCGTTCGGCGGTCGAGGGGAACGGCAGCCCGAGCCCCGTGGCCTCCTGCTCGAACCACGCCGCGCCGATGCCGAGCCAGGCGCGACCGCCGGACAGGACGTCGAGGGTCGTGACGAGCTTGGCGAGCACCCCCGGTTCCCGGTAGGTGACCGCGGTGACCCAGGCGAGCAGTTCGACGCGCTCGGTGCGGGCCGCGATGAACCCCAGCGTCGTGTACGCCTCGAGCATGGCGCGTTCGGCGTCGCCGATCGGCGGGATCTGCCACAGGTGGTCCATGACGCTGACGGAGCGGAACCCGGACTCCTCGGCCTCGGTGACGACGCGGACGAGGTCCTCGCGCAGGGTGGCCGGGCCGCCGGGGTTGGTGAAGTCGGAGACGTGCAGACCGATGTGCATTCCGGGCTCCTCGCGCGCGGTGGGCAGGTCCTCCGGACGCTACGCCCGGCCCTCAGCGCAGGCGCACGCGGATGGGACCCTTCGCGGTCGAGGGGTCTACGACGTGACCGCCCTGGGTGATCTCGGCCTCCCCCGCGGCCACGAGCCGCCGTGCAGCGGACCGCGCCGGTTCCATGAGGTCCCGCCAGTCCTCGCCGCCCACGGCGCGGGCCACCTCGCTGGGGCACACCGTCTTCGAACGGCCGCGTTCGTCGAGCAACCGCCGCAGCGTCGTCTCGAGGTCGGCGTCGACGCCGCCGGCGGACCTGGCCCGGCGGCGGCAGGCGTCGGAGCAGTACTTCACCCCGTCCCAGTCGCGTTCCCACTTCTTGCGCCACGTGATGGTGCGCCCGCACACGGCGCAGTCCTTCGTGGGCAGCGTCGTCGTCGGTTTCGAACGGTGGCTCATCCGCGGATCGCGGCGTTGGCGGCGTCCTGGGCCTGCTTCATCCCCTGGGCGACGGGGATGCGTCCGAGGAAGACCTCCTTGAGGACCTCGTCGGCCGCGGACTGCCCGGTCTGCGCGCGGGGTCCGTGCGGGGCGGGCATGACGTCGGTCGCCGCGGCGGCGTCGAGGAACGGCTGGACGTCGACGCCCTTGCCCTTCCAGAAGTCGAGGTAGCTCTGCTGGGCCGCGGTGACGGCGGGGAACGCCACCCCCTGCGCCCCGACGGGTGCGGCGCCCTCCTCGCTGCCGAGCCACTGCAGGACCTTGAGGGTGGCCTCCTTGTCCTTGGACTTGGCGTTTCCGACGGCGACGATGCCGTTCGTGACGAGGACGCGGCCCGCGGGTCCGGTGAGGCCGGGGGCGATGCCCCAGTCGAACTGGGCGCCGTCGGCGACGTTCTTGAGGTTGTACGTCCCCGACTGGAACAGGGCCATGGTCCCCTGGGTGAACTGGTCGCGGGAGAAGTCGCCGTTGTCGTTGGTGTCGGCGGCCGACGGGGACACCTTGTCGCGGTTGATCAGGTCGACGACGTACTGCACGGCCTCGACCGACTTCGGGTCGTCGCCGAAGACGTAGGTGTCGTCGTCGGCCTGCCACCGCCCGCCGTTGGACCCGACGAAGTCGTAGAAGATCGCCTGCAGGTCGTAGGCCGCGTTGAAGCCGTACTGCGTCCTCGCGCCCTCGGCGCGCGTCAGCGCCTTCGCCGCGGGCAGGAACGTGTCACCGGTCCCGGTGGGGTTCCACGTGAGGTTGGACGGGTCGACCCCCGCAGCCTGGACGAGCTCGCGGTTGTAGAACAACCCGATGGCGTCGGACAGTTGCGGGACGCCCCACAGGGCGCCCTTGCGCGTGTACTGGTCGACCACGGTCTTCTGCCAGCCACCCACCGCGTCGGGCAGCGCCTCGCTGATGTTGAGGAACGTCCCGGAGTCGACGTAGACGCCGAAGTTGGAGCTGTTGACCCACAGGACGTCCGGCAGGGTGCCGCCGGCGACGTCGGCGGGCAGCTTGTCCCAGTAGCTGGCCCACGGGACCATCTCGATCTTCGGCGTGATCCCGGGGTTCTTGGCGCGGAAGGCCTCGAAGCTCTTCTCGTAGGCCGGCTGGACGGTGTCGTCCCACAGCCGGACGGTCACGGTCGTGCCGCCGCCGGAGGAGCCGCCGCTGGACGTGCCGTCGTCGGCGATCGAGCAGCCGCTCAGCGCCGCGGTGCCGAGGCCCGCCGCCAGTCCGCCCCGCAGCAGGTTCCGCCTCGTGACAGTGCTCATGTCGCTTTCTCCCGTGGCTCAGCGGAATCCGGTGAGCGAGATCGACTCCGTGACGTGCTTGTTGACGAGCAGGAACAGGACCACGAGCGGCGCCATGGCGAGCGTCGTCGCGGCGGTGACGAGCGTCCAGTTGCCGTTGTACTGGCTCTGCAGGTTGGCGGTGGCGACCGTGAGCGTCTGCCACGTCGGGCCGGTCGTGATGATGAGCGGCCAGAGGAAGTTGTTCCACTGGCTGACGACGGTGATGACGGCGAGCGTCGCGAGCACCGGCCGGGACAGCGGGACGACGACGTGCCGCAGGATGCGCAGCGTCCCGCAGCCGTCGAGCCTGGCGGCGTCCTCGAGGTCCTGCGGGACGGCCCGGAAGTGCTCGCGCAGCAGGTACACCGCGAACGGGGAGCCGAACAGGGTCGGCAGCACGATCCCCCAGAACGTGTTCCGCAGGCCCGCCTGCGCGAACATGACGTAGAGCGGGACGATGGTCACCACCTGCGGCACCATCATGGTCGCGAGGTACCCCCCGAACAGCACGCGCCGGCCCGGGAACTGCAACCGCGCGAACGCGTAGGCGGCGAGGACCGAGCAGACGAGCTGCCCCACGAGCAGGACGAGGACCACCTGGACCGTCACGACGAGCGCGGGCACCAGCGTGTACTGACCCCCGAGGACGTCGGCGTAGTTCTGCCCCGTCCACGGTGCGGGCCACGTCAGCGTCGCCCGGCGCGCCAGCTGCGAGGGTTCCTTGAGCGAGGTCAGCAGGCTCAGGACGTACGGACCGAGCGCGAGCACGGCCCCGGCGAGCAGGACGAGGTAGGTGCCGACGATCCCCGCGCTCCGGCGCGTCACGTGGCCACCTCGTACGTGGTGCGGCGCGCGAACCACAGGCGTTGCGCGAGCGTGAGGACCACCAGCACGACGGTCAGCACGACGGCGATCGCGGCCGCGCGCCCCATCCGCAGCGCCGTGAACGCCTCGGAGTAGATCTCGTAGGCGAGCAGCGACGTCGCCCCGCCGGGTCCGCCCCCCGTCATGGCGTAGACGGTGTCGAAGACCTGGAAGCTGGAGATGATCCCGGTGATGAGGACGAAGGACGTCGTCGGCCGCAGCAGCGGCAGCGTGATGCTCCAGAAGATCCGCCAGGGCCCGGCCCCGTCGACGCGTGCGGCGTCCGCGAGCTGGGCCGGGATCCCCGCCAGCCCCGCGAGGAAGAACAGGGCGACGTAGCCGACCTGCGTCCAGACCGTCACGAACGCGACGGCGGGCAACGCGAGGCTGTGGCTCGTGAGCCACTCCACGCGCGTGCCGAGGAGGGCGTTGAGGGCGCCGGTGGAGGGGTCGAACATCCACCGCCAGACCAGACCCACGACGAGGGGGGCGCAGATCCACGGCACGACGTAGAGGACGCGGAAGAACGACGAGCCCGGCAACCGCCGCGAGAGGAGCACGGCGACGAACAACCCCAGGGCGGTCTGGACGGGGATGACGAGGAGGGTGAACAGGATCGTCACGGCGAAGGAGTGCCGGATGCCCGCGTCGGACAGGACGGTCGCGTAGTTGTCGAGCCCGGCCCACCGCGCTGGGGACACGAGGTCCCAGCGCTGCAGGCTGAGCCACAGCGCGACCGCGACGGGCACCAGCAGGAAGACGACGGTTCCCAGCAGGCTCGGCGCGAGCAGGGCCCACCCCGTCAGCGCTTCCTTCGTCCGGCGTGTGCGCACACGTCACCTCCCGCTCGTCCGGTGGTCAACATGCCACGCCCGCAGTGCGCTCGCGACGGGAGAGGGCTAGGTTGGCGATGCCCTTGCACGTTCAACGAAACTGGAGGACCCAGTGAGCGACGTGAAGCTCGCCATCGTCTACTACTCCGCGACCGGGACGGTGCGCTCGATGGCCGAGCGCCTGGCCGCCACCGGTGCGCAGGCGGGGGCCGAAGTCCGCCTGCGCCAGGTCGAACGCCAGACCTCCGGCGGCGAGAAGGCCGCCACCGACGCCCAGCAGGTCGAGGCCGAGGCCGGGCAGGGCACCGAGGCCGTGACGGCGGACGACATCGTCTGGGCCGACGCGGTCCTGTTCGGCTCCCCCACCCGCTACGGCAACATCGCCGGCCAGCTCAAGCTGTTCATCGACTCCCTCGGCGCCCAGTGGGGCCAGGGCCTGCTCGCGGACAAGGTCTACGCGGGGTTCACCTCCTCCCAGACCCTGCACGGCGGCCAGGAGACGACGCTGCTCGCGCTCTACAACACGATCTACCACTTCGGCGGGATCATCGTCCCGCCCGGCTACACCGACGGTTCCAAGTTCGTCGACGGCAACCCCTACGGTGTCAGCCACGTGACCGGCGGGGGCAACGACATCCCGCTCGGGGACACCGAGTTCACCGCCCTGGACCACCTCGTGAACCGGGTCGTGGGCACGGCCCGCAAGCTCAAGGGCTGACCTCCCGGACCCCTGGGTGGTCCGTCGCTCGACGGGCCACCCACGGGTCCTCCGCGCCCCCGGAAGCACCCCTGGGCAGCGGAGACCGCCGGTGCCACACTCGTCCCGCCCCACCCACTCGAGGACGAGCCACCGGAGGCGCACGTGTCCAGGTCCAGGGTCTCCCGCAGGTGCACCACGGCGCTCGTGACGGCGGTGACGAGCTCCGCGCTCGTCCTCGTCGGCGCCGGCGGCGCCTCGGCCCACGGGGGCCGACCCCCGGGTCTTCCGCCGGGCGGTTCCGCCGTCGCCACTCTGGGCGACTCCTACGCCTCGGGCGAGGGCGCCCCGGCCCCCGGCGCACAGCCGTGGACGACGAACGTGTTCGGCGACAGCGGATCCGACGGCTGCCACCGCTCCGCCCTGGGCGGCCACGCGGTGTTCGGCGAGTCCTTGGCGGGCCACCGCGGCCGGGGCTACGTCAACGCCGCGTGCAGCGGGGCGACGACGGCGACCCTCGTCAGCGGGTCGAAGGGCGAACGGTCCCAGCTCGACGCCCTCGGACCCCGCACGCGCACCGTGACCCTCAGCATCGGCGGGAACGACGCGGGGTTCAGCACCGTCGCCACCGCGTGCAACACCGTCCAACCCGTCCCGGGCGCCCCGTCCTGCGAGAACGCGCTGGCCGGTTCGGCAGCCGCCCTGCGCGCCCTCACGAGCGCACCCGCCGGCGGCGTCTCCCCGCTGGAGCAGCTCTACCGCACCGTGCAGGCACGGGCGCCGCACGCCCGGCTCGTCGTGACCGGCTACCCACTGCTCTTCCCCACCGGGACCGCCTCGGCGCGCTGCGACGTCATCGCGCCCCAGGCCCGGACGCTCGTCAACCAGGCGACCCTGCAGCTCAACGCGGCCGCCGCGTCGACCGCCGCGGCCGTCGGGGCGACGTACGTCGACCTCGTGCGCCCGTTCACGGGGCACTCCTCCTGCGAGGCCGACCCCGGCGCCTCGTGGATCAACAGCATCGTCCCGCAGGACCCGGTCCTCAGCTTCCACCCGAACGCGGTCGGGCAGCGCGCGATCACGGCGAGCCTGGAGGCCGTCCGCTGCTCGCTGCGGCCCCGGCACTGAGGGTTGCGGGGTCCGCGATTCGCCTCGCGGACCCCGCCCTCGCTGGGCGGTCGGCCGCGATGAACGCCCGCGTCGTGCACGACGGTGTCATTGAGGGACCAGTTTGGCGCAGGTCTCCTCGGGCCGGCCGGCGGGACCCAGTCCAGGGTCCTGCCGGCTGGTGAACTCCAGCCACACGACGACGGGGGCACCCAGATGCTCGGCCGTCACGACGGAGAACTCGGAGTTCCGCGAACTCGCGACCTGGGCCGGGACTCCTCGACGGTCTCGTCCTCGACGGTCCGGGTCACGGCCGTGGGACGTCGCCGAAGTTCACACTCTCATCCACAGACGACGGTCCGTAAACCGTTCTGCCGCACAAAGTTACGAGCCGCCCAGCCTTCCGACACAGGCATTGTTCGACTAAACTTGAACACATGACCCCCACCGTCCAGGACACCCCACGCGACAGGGCCGCCGACGCCCTCACGCGTCTCGCGGCCGACCTGGACGACCTCCTCACCCTGCCCACCGGAACCCTCGACCGCGACGACGTCGAACACCTCACCCGCTCGCTCTACGCCCTCGGCAACCGCCTCGACGCCACCAAACTGCACCTCCTGCGCCGGACTCTGGAGCACGCCCCCGAGAGTTCCGTCGTCGACCTGCTCGCCACCTCACCGGTGAACCTGTCCCGCACCCTGGCCCGCAAGGACGTCACCGCCGCCCGCCACACCGACCCCCACGTCCACTGGGACGGACGCATCGGCGGCCTCGACGGCGACCGCGGATCCCTCGCTCTGATGGGTGGGGAACTCGCGGCCGGGAACACCACCCTGAACCACGTCCACGGCGCCGTCACCGCGTTGCAGTCCATCCCCACCCCACTGCGCCGCGGCACCATCGCGGTCAAGGTGCGCCGCGAATCAGGTGAGGAGGTGTGGACCACCCAGCACCGCGGTGAGGTGCTCGACGGGTTCTTCACGACCTCCATCGCTCCCCAGCCCCTGGGCACCGCCGCCGCCCTCGTCGAGGACATCCTCACCGTCTTCGACCCCGAACGCGGCGACCGGCACGTCCGCGACCTCGAACCGGACCCCGCCAGCCGCCGCACCCTCACCTTCACCCGCCGCCACGGCATGCTGCGCATGACCGTCGACCTCGACGAAGCCGCCGCCGTCGTCGTCCGCTCCGCCGTCGAAGCCGCCGCCAAACCTCAGCCCACCGCGGTAGGCGACGACACCCGCTCGGTCGGACAGCGCCGCCACGACGGACTCGTCGCACTGGTGACGACGGGTGCGCATCACCCCGCCAGCGACGTCGACCCCGTCGTCGCCCACAAGGCCACCGTCGTCCTACGCGCCACCCTCAACGCCGACGGCTCCGTCGAGTCCGGCACCGCCACCGCCGACACCCACGGCCCCGTCACCGACGCCACCCTGCGCGCCGCCTCCTGCGACGCCGACGTCACCGTCGCCGTCATGGACCGCCTCAGCCGGCCCCGCTCGCTGCACACCCTGGACCGGCACGCCACCGACAACCAACGCCTCATCGTCGCCGAACGCGACCGCGGGTGCATCGCCCCCGGCTGCGGAGCCCCGGCCTGGGCCTGCCACCTCCACCACGTCGTCCACTGGGCAGACGGCGGCCCCACCAGCGTCGACAACCTCGTCCTGCTCTGCGGCCGCGACCACCGAGCCCTCCACGCCGGACGCCTCGAAGCCAGGTTCGGCGACGACGGGTTACCCGAAGCCCGCAGGATGCAACGGGACCTCGGGAAGCTGATGACCCCCGGACCCTGGACGCGGAACGACCACCCCGCCCTGCGGCAGCAGGTGGAGGAACTCAGCCGCGCCCTCGAACGAGATGATCGGGCCGCCTGAGGCGTTCCGCCCTGCGCTGGTGGTGGAGGTCGACGATCCGATCCGCGGCGACCTCGACCTGGTCGTCCTGCCCACCTGTGTCCTGGCCGCGGGCGGTGGTGCTCGCGGGCTCCACCGCCCACCACGCCGCATCCGCCCGGGGCGGGTGCCGGTGCGTCTGCACGGGTCCCCCGGGAACGCACGAAACCCCCGTACCGGCGGACGGTACGGGGGTTTCGGACGGTCAGGGTCAGCGCGCGGCGGAACCCTCGACGTAGTCGCTGTCGTCGGACTTCACCCACGCCATGAGCTTGCGCAGCTCACGGCCAGTGGCCTCGATCGGGTGCTGCTCGCCCTGGGCGCGCAGCTCCTTGAACTTCGGGGCGCCGGCGTCCTGGTCCTCGATGAAGTTCCGGGCGAAGGTGCCGTCCTGGATGTCCTTGAGGACGTCCTTCATGCGCTCCTTGACCGACGCGTCGATGACGCGCGGGCCGGAGATGTAGTCGCCCCACTCGGCGGTGTCGGAGACCGACCAGCGCTGCTTGGCGATCCCGCCCTCGTACATGAGGTCGACGATGAGCTTGAGCTCGTGCAGGCACTCGAAGTACGCCACCTCGGGCTGGTAGCCGGCCTCGGTGAGGACCTCGAAACCGGTCTGCACGAGCGCGGACGCGCCACCGCACAGGACGGCCTGCTCACCGAACAGGTCGGTCTCGGTCTCCTCGGTGAAGGTGGTCTTGATGCCGCCGGCGCGCAGGCCGCCGATCGCCTTGGCGTAGGCCAGGGCCAGGCCCCAGGCGCCGCCCGTGGCGTCCTGCTCGACGGCGACGATCACGGGGACACCGCGACCGTCGACGTACTCGCGGCGCACGAGGTGGCCCGGGCCCTTGGGGGCGACCATGACGACGTCGACGTCGGCCGGGGGCTTGATGTAGCCGAAGCGGATGTTGAAGCCGTGGCTGAAGAACAGCGCCTTGCCGGCGGTGAGGTTCGGCTCGATCGCCTCGGCGTACAGACCGCGCTGCAGGTGGTCCGGCACCAGGACCATGATGACGTCGGCGGCCTTGGCGGCCTCGAACGGGGTGGCGACGGCGAGACCCTGCTCCTGCGCCTTGTCGCGGCTCTTCGAGCCCTCCTTCAGGCCGACGACCACGTCGACGCCGGAGTCGCGCAGCGACAGCGCGTGGGCGTGGCCCTGGCTGCCGAAGCCGATGACGGCCACCTTCTTGCCGGTGATCTTGGACAGGTCGGCGTCGTCGTCGTAGAACATCTCGGCCACGTGGGGTTCTCTCCTCGGTTTCTTCGTGCGGTTGCGAAAGGGTCAGGCGGAGCGGAGCGCGCGGTCGGAGATCGCACGCCCGCCACGGGCGAGCGCCACCGAACCGGACTGCACCAGTTCCCGGATGCCGAACGGTTCCAGGACGCGCAGCAGCGCGGCCAGCTTGTCGGGGCTCCCGGTCGCCTCCACCGTCACCGCGTCGGGGGCGACGTCGACGACGTGCGCGCGGAACAGCTGCACGGTGTCGAGCACCTCCCCGCGCGCCGAGGCGTCGGCCCGGACCTTGACGAGCAGGAGCTCGCGCTGGACCGAGGCGTCGTCCTCGAGCTCGACGATCTTCAGGACGTTGATGAGCTTGTTGAGCTGCTTCGTCACCTGCTCCAACGGCTGCCGCTCCACGTCCACGACGATGGTCATGCGGGAGATCTCGGCGCGCTCGGTCGGTCCGACCGTGAGGGAGTGGATGTTGAAGTTCCTGCGCGCGAACAGCGACGTCACGCGCATCAGGACACCGGGTCGGTTCTCGACCAGGACGGACAGGGTGTGCTGGGACATCAGGAGATCACCTTCTCCTCACCGGAGACGGTGTCACCGGACTCCTCGCGGTCCCACTGGGGCGAGACCCCGCGGGCGTACTGGATGGCGTCGTTGCTCACGCCGGCCTCGACCATCGGCCAGACCATGGCGTCGCGGTGGACGCGGAAGTCGATGACGACGGGGACGTCGTTGATGGCCATGGCCTTCTCGATCGTCGCGTCGACGTCCTCGGGCTTGTCGCAACGCAGACCGACGCAGCCGTAGGCGTCGGCGAGCTTGACGAAGTCCGGCACCGGGGCGGCGTGCGTGCCGTGGTGGTCACCGGAGTGCAGGTCGGTGTTGGAGTAGCGCTCGGAGTAGAAGAGCGTCTGCCACTGCCGCACCATGCCGAGCGAGGAGTTGTTGATGATCGCGACCTTCACCGGGATGCCGTTGAGGGTGCACGTCGCCAGTTCCTGGTTCGTCATCTGGAAGCAGCCGTCGCCGTCGATGGCCCACACGACGGTGTCCGGCAGACCCACCTTGGCGCCCATGGCCGCCGGGACGGAGAACCCCATGGTTCCCAGGCCCCCGGAGTTGATCCAGGTGCGCGGGTTCTCGTAGCGGACGAACTGGGCGGACCACATCTGGTGCTGCCCGACCCCCGCGACGTAGACCGCGTCGGGACCGGCGATGGCGCCGATGCGCTCGATGACGTACTGCGGGGCGAGGGTGCCGTCCTCGGACTCGGCGTACCCGAGGGGGTACGTCGCCTTCCAGGACTGCGTCAGCTCGTGCCACGCCGACAGGTCGGCGCGGCCCTTCTCGAACTCGGCGGCCACGGCGGTCGTCAGTTCGGCGATGACGAGCTTGGCGTCACCCACGATGGGGACGTCGACCGTGCGGTTCTTGCCGATCTCGGCCGGGTCGATGTCGGCGTGGATGACCTTGGCCTCGGGCGCGAAGCTCGACAGCTCCCCCGTCACGCGGTCGTCGAACCGCGCGCCGAGCGTGATGAGCAGGTCGGACTTCTGCAGCGCCGTGACGGCCGCGACCGTCCCGTGCATGCCGGGCATGCCCAGGTGGTTCGGGTGCGAGTCGGGCAGGGCGCCGCGCGCCATGAGGGTCGTCACGGCCGGGATTCCCGTGAGGTCGGCCAGGGCGCGCAGCTCGGCCGACGCGTCGGCCTTGATGACGCCGCCACCGACGTAGAGCACGGGCCGCTCGGAGGCGGCGATGAGGCGCGCCGCCTCGCGGATCTGCTTGCTGTGCGGACGCGTGACGGGCCGGTAGCCGGGCAGGTCCACCGTCTCGGGCCACGTGTACGACGTCAGCGCCGTCTGCACCGACTTGGGGATGTCGACGAGGACCGGGCCGGGACGCCCGGTCGAGGCGAGGTGGAAGGCCTCGGCGATCGTGCGCGGGATCTCGGCCGGGTCGGTCACCAGGTAGTTGTGCTTGGTGATCGGGATGGTGATCCCCGTGATGTCCGCCTCCTGGAAGGCGTCCGTGCCGATGGCCTTCGTGCCCACCTGGCCCGTGATCGCGACGAGCGGGACGGAGTCCATGTAGGCGTCGGCGATGGGCGTCACGAGGTTCGTCGCGCCTGGGCCGGACGTGGCCATGCAGACGCCGACCTTGCCGGTCGCCTGCGCGTAGCCCTCGGCCGCGTGGCCGGCGCCCTGCTCGTGGCGGACGAGGATGTGCTTGACGTACGGCGAGTCCATGAGCGGGTCGTAGCTCGGGAGGATCGTGCCGCCGGGGTACCCGAAGACGATCTCGACCCCTACCGCCTCGAGCGAACGGACGAGGCTCTGCGCGCCGGTGAGCCGGGCGACGGGGAGCTTGGGGTCCAGGGGCAGTTGCTCTGGCATCTCGGGTGTCCTCCTCGGGCGGTGCCGTTCACGGTGGTCGTGCTTCCCGGACGCCCGGCGTGTTCGGTCCGCCGGACGCAAAAAGACCCCTCAGCCAGGGATGGCGTGTGAGGGGTCGCGCGCTCGGCCGAACTGACTCAGCCGGCGCGCTGTCCGATGGCTACGAGGAACCGCATGGCTCAGAAGGTAGCCGTCCCGCGGCGCGCTGTCAGCCGACAGCGCGCCGCGTCTCACATCGTGGACACCCGTCTCAGAACGAGGGACCGTCGACGCAGGGGCGCGTCAGCTGCAGACGGCCCCGACCGAGGCGGACTGGACCTGCTTGGCGTACTTGGCGAGCACCCCGCGCGTGAAGACCGGGGGCAGCGGCGCCCAGCCCTCGCGGCGCGCGGCCAGCTCGGAGTCGTCGACGAGCACCTCGAGCGTCTTGCCGGCCACGTCGAGCCGGATCCGGTCGCCGTCGCGGACGAAGGCGATCGGGCCGCCGTCGACGGCCTCGGGGGCGATGTGACCCACGCACAGGCCCGTCGTCCCGCCCGAGAAGCGGCCGTCGGTCAGGAGCAGGACGTCCTTGCCCAGCCCGGCGCCCTTGATCGCCCCGGTGATCGCGAGCATCTCGCGCATCCCCGGGCCGCCCTTGGGGCCCTCGTAGCGGATGACCACGACGTCCCCGGCCGAGATCGTGCCGTCCTCCAGCGCGTCGAGGGCCGCGCGCTCGCGCTCGAAGACGCGGGCCGTGCCCTCGAAGACGTCGGAGTCGAAGCCCGCGCTCTTCACGACGGCCCCTCCGGGCGCGAGGTTGCCCGTGAGGATCGTGATGCCGCCGGTCTTGTGGATCGGGTTGTCCAGCGCGCGCAGCACGACGCCGTCGACGTCCGGCGGGGCGATGTCGGCGAGGTTCTCCGCCATCGTCTTGCCGGTGACCGTGAGGGTGTCCCCGTGCAGCAGGCCGGCGTCCAGCAGCGCGCGCATGACGACGGGGATCCCGCCGATGCGGTCGACGTCGACCATGACGTGCTTGCCGAACGGCTTGAGGTCACCGAGGTGCGGCACCTTGCCCGCGACGCGGTCGAAGTCCGCCAGCGTGAGGTCGACCTCGGCCTCGTAGGCGATGGCCAGCAGGTGCAGCACGGCGTTGGTGGAACCGCCCAGCGCCATGACGACGGCGATGGCGTTCTCGAACGCCTCCTTGGTGAGGATCTGCCGGGCCGTGATGCCGTGGCGCAGCAGGCCCACGACCGCCTCGCCGGAGCGGCGGGCGAACCCGTCGCGGCGGCGGTCGGTCGCCGGCGGCGCGGCGCTGCCGGGCAGCGACATGCCGAGCGCCTCGGCCGCGGCGGCCATCGTGTTGGCGGTGTACATCCCGCCGCAGGCGCCCTCGCCCGGGCAGATCGCGCGCTCGATGACGCCGACGTCCTCGCGCGACATGAGCCCGCGGGCGCACGCCCCGACGGCCTCGAAGGCGTCGATGAGCGTCACCTCGTGCTCGCTGCCGTCGGACAGCTTGGCCCGCCCGGGCAGGATCGTCCCGGCGTAGAGGAAGACGCTCGCCAGGTCGAGACGGGCGGCGGCCATGAGCATGCCTGGCAGCGACTTGTCGCAGCCGGCGAGCAGGACCGACCCGTCGAGGCGCTCGGCGCTCATGACGGTCTCGACCGAGTCGGCGATGACCTCGCGGGACACGAGGGAGAAGTGCATCCCCTGGTGCCCCATGGAGATCCCGTCCGAGACGGAGATCGTGCCGAACTCCAGCGGGTACCCCTGGGCGGCGTGCACACCGTCCTTCACGGCCTTGGCGAGGCGGTCCAGGGACAGGTTGCAGGGGGTGATCTCGTTCCAGCTCGAGGCGACGCCGATCTGGGGCTTCTCCCAGTCGTCGTCCCCCATGCCGACGGCGCGGAGCATGCCGCGCGAGGCGGTCGCCTCCAGCCCGTCGGTGACCTGCCGGCTGCGCGGTTTGACGTCGATCTCATCGGCTGGGCTCACGGGTGGAGTCTAGGCAGGGCGGGGGTGGGGGGCGTTGACCGGACCACGCGGCCGGGGATAGCGTCGACCACGTCGTGAACGTTCACGACGTCCCTCTCCGGCTCGAAGGAGCGCCAGATGTCGACCCCCACCCGCTGGGCCGTGCTCGGTCCCGGTGGCATCGCCCACCGGTTCGCCTCGCAGCTGCCCTTCGCCGACGCGCAGCTCGTCGCCGTCGGCGGTTCCCCCACGGCCGGTGGCCAGGAGCGGGCGCGCGCCTTCGCCGCCGAGTTCTCGCCGGACGCCTTCGTGGGCGACTACGACGCCGTGCTGGCCCGCGACGACGTCGACGCCGTCTACGTCAGCACCGTCCACGTCACGCACGCCCGGCTGACCCTGGCCGCGATCCGCGCCGGCAAGCACGTGCTGTGCGAGAAGCCCTTCGCCCCCAACCACGGCAGCGTCATGGCCGTCGTCGACGCCGCCCGCGCCTCGGACGTGCACGTCCTCGAGGCGTACATGTACGCCCACCACCCCCAGCTGCAGAAGGTGCTCGAACTCGTCCGCGAGGGCGCCGTCGGCACCGTGCAGCACGTCGACGCGAGCTTCGCCTTCGCCACGGGCGCCCAGCAGGGGCGCCTGTACGACGCCGACCTCGCCGGCGGCGGCATCCTCGACGTCGGCGGCTACCCCGTCTCCGCGGCGTACCTCGTCGCGAGCGCGGCCCTCGGCCGCCCCGCCGCGGTGCAGGCGTTCTCCGCCCAGGGCACCGTCGGCGGGACCGGCGTCGACGAGTGGGCGACGGCGTCCCTGACGTTCGCCGGCGGCGTCACCGCCGCCGTCCGCACGGGCGTCGCCCTGGCCGACCCGCAGACGGTCACGGTCTACGGGTCCGCCGGCCGGATCCACCTGCCCGACCCGTGGACGATCCTCGGGGACACCCGCGTCGTCCTGACGCGGCCCGGCGCGGAACCCGAGACGTTCGCGTTCGACCCCGACCTGCCCGAGAACAAGGCGTACGCCCTCGAGGCCAAGGCGCTCGTCGGTGACGGGACCCCCGCGTTCACCCTCGACGACACCCTCGCCGTGAACGGCCTGCTCGACCGCTGGCGTGCCGAGATCGGGCTGCGCTACCCGTTCGAGACCGACACGGCGGACATCCCCACCGTCTCGGGTCTGCCGCTGCGCCGGACCGAGCCCACGGCCATGAAGTACGGCCGCATCCCCGGTCTGGACCGCGAGGTGTCGCGCCTGGTCATGGGCTGCGACAACCAGCCCGACCTCGCGCACGCCTCCGCCATCTGGGACGCGTTCGTCGAGGCCGGCGGGAACACGTTCGACACCGCGTGGCTCTACGGCTCGGGCAAGTACGAGAAGCTGCTCGGCCGCTGGATGGCCAACCGCGGCAACCGCGCCGACCTCAACGTCATCGTCAAGGGCTGCCACACGCCGCACTGCGACCCGGAGTCCCTGACCCGCCAGCTCTTCGAGTCCTTCGAGCGGCAGGGCCACGAGCACGCGGACATCTACATGATGCACCGCGACAACGAGGACATCCCCGTCGGCGAGTTCGTCGACGTCCTCGACGAGCACGCCTCCGCGGGCCGCATCACGGTCTACGGCGGGTCGAACTGGTCGACGGCGCGGGTGGACGAGGCGAACGAGTACGCCCGCAAGAACGGCAAGCGGCCGTTCTCGGTGTTGTCCAACCACTTCGGCCTCGCCGAGGCGTACGACGTGCCGTGGGCCGGGTGCCGCCACGTCACCGACCCGGCCTCGAAGCAGTGGCTGACCGAACGCGACATCGCCCTGCTGCCGTGGAGTTCGCAGGCGCGCGGGTTCTTCGCCCGCGCCAACCCCGACGACCGCAGCGACGCCGAACTCGTGCGCTGCTACTACTCGGACGCGAACTTCGAGCGCAAGGCCCGCGCCGAGAAGCTCGGCCGGGAGCTCGGCGTGCCGGCCACGGCCATCGCGCTGGCCTTCGTGCTGGCGCAGCCGTTCCAGGTGTTCGCGCTGTTCGGCCCCCGCACGATCGCCGAGGCGCGCTCGT
Organism: Kineococcus sp. NPDC059986; assembly: GCF_040702905.1. NCBI lineage: Bacteria > Bacillati > Actinomycetota > Actinomycetes > Kineosporiales > Kineosporiaceae > Kineococcus > Kineococcus sp. NPDC059986. Next base: position 219,590 of record NZ_JBFBND010000001.1, read on the forward strand.
CCATGACCGGTCTGGGCGTCGAGCTCGACGAGCAGCAGGTGGCCTGGCTGGACCTCCGCGAGGGGTGAACAGCACCCCGGCCGGGAAACGCCCCGGCCCGGCGCGGGCGACGATCGTCGACGTCGCCCGCGCCGCCGGGGTCTCCCGGCAGACCGTCACCCGGGCGGTCAACGACATGCCCGGCATCAACCCCGCGACGCGCGACCGGGTCCTGGCCGCCGTCCGGGAGCTGAACTACCACCCGTCCCGGTTCGGGCGGGGTCTGGTCAAACCCTCCGCCCGCACCCTCGGCCTCGTCCTGGGCGACCTGACGAACCCCTACTACGCCGACCTCGCCGCCACCGTCCTGCGGCTGGCCGCGGCCCGCGGGTGGACCGTCGTCATGGCCGAACCGGGGTCGGTGACCGACCTCGTCGGTGGCGTGGACGCGGTCGTGGGGTTCACCGGGCTGGCGCTGGAACCCCCCGGGGCCGGTGCCCCGAACCTGCCCGTCGTCGAGATCGACCCTCCCCGCGCGCACCCCGGCCACGGCCGGATCGAGTTCGAGCGGTGGACCGCCACGCGTGACGCCGTCCGGCACCTGCTGGAACGGGGCACGCGGCGACCGGTCGTGCTCGACATGCCGTCGCGCTCCTCGCGCGGGCGGACGTTCGTCGAGGCCTTCGGCGAGGCGGGGCTCGAAGCGGTGGTCGTCGACCGCGACACCCCGTGGGCGGACCTGGCCCCGCTGCGGCCCGACGCGCTCGTCGCGTTCAACGACCTCGGCGGGTTCCGGCTGCTGCGTGAGCTCGAGGCCCACGGCGTCGCCGTCCCGGGGCAGGTCCGCGTCGTCGGCGTCGACGGGCTGGCCGTCGGGGAGTTCGTCACCCCGCGCCTGTCGACGCTGGCCATCGACCTGGCCGAGGTCGCCCGTGCGGCCCTCGACCTCGTCCTCGCCCTGTCCGAGGGACCGGGTCGGGACGGGGCGAGCGAGCTCGTGCGGGTCGTCCCGCACCGGTTCCTCGCGCGCGAGTCGACCTGAGCCGAGGGCGCGTCGACCTCAGGCGCGGTGGGCCAGCGCCCGCAGCCGCGTGCGGACCTCGTCCTCGTGCCACCCCAGCCGCCCCTGCGACCACGTCGGCGCCGGCAGGGCGCCGCGGCCCACGAGCGCGTGCAGGGTCGCGACGTCGACGTCGTAGCGGTGGCTGACCTGGAGCAGGGTGAGCTTGTCGAGCGGGGCGTCCACAGGGGGGGTCCGTTCTCGGAGGGAGGTGGGGAGGCAAACGTCCCCAGGGTAGCCGCTCGCCGGCGTGCCAGCGGGACGCCAGCGGACCGGGCCGCACGCCAGCGCCGGGCCAGCGCCGACGGCGAGGGTCCTGCCATGACCTCCTACGCGATCGAGGCCGAGGGCCTCCGCAAGCGCTTCGGCACCACCCAGGCGCTCGACGGCGTCTCGTTCCAGGTCCCGGCCGGGCGGGTGCTCGGCGTCCTGGGCCCCAACGGCGCCGGGAAGACCACCGCCGTCCGCATCCTCGCCACCCTGCTGCGCCCCGACGAGGGCAGCGCGCGCATCGGGGGCCTCGACGTCGTGCGCGACGCGGCCCGCGTGCGCCGCACGATCGGCCTCACCGGTCAGTACGCCTCCGTCGACGAGGACCTCACGGGGATGCAGAACCTGCTCCTCATCGGCACCCTGCTGGACCTCTCACGCCGCGACGCCCGGCGGCGGGCCGGCGAACTGCTCGAGTGGTTCGACCTCGCCGACGCCGCCTCGCGGCCCGCAGGCACCTACTCCGGCGGGATGCGCCGCCGCCTCGACCTCGCGGCCTCCCTCGTCGGCCGGCCCGCGGTGGTGTTCCTCGACGAACCGACGACGGGGCTCGACCCCGCCAAGCGCGACGCCATGTGGGACGTCGTGCGGACCCTCGTCGGTGAGGGGTCGACGGTGCTGCTGACGACCCAGTACCTCGAGGAGGCCGACCAGCTCGCCGACGAGATCACCGTCATCGACCACGGCCGCGTCATCGCGCACGACACCCCCGGCGGGCTCAAGCGGCAGGCGGGCAACCGCACCCTCACCGTCGTCCCCGTCGACGCCGCCGACGCCCCCGTCGTGCAGTCCCTCCTGGCGGCGGTCTCCGGGGACGAACCCCAGGAACTGCCCGACGGCGGGTCCTCGGTGCCCGTCGCCGACGAGCGCGCCCTGGCCACGACCGTGGCGGCCCTCGCCGACCGCGGGATCGCGGTGAGCGAACTCTCGCTGCACCTGCCGACCCTCGACGAGGTGTTCGCCACCCTGACTCAAACCCCCACCAGCTCACCCACCACCTCGAAGGAGTTCGCAGCATGAGCACCGTCCTCGACCGCACCGTCCCCACGGGGACGACGACCACCCCGCCCGGCCGGCCGTTCCGCGGCCTCCGGCACGCCGGCGCCCTCGCCGTCCGGAACCTCGTCAAGACCGTCCGGACGCCTGAAGCGCTCATCGACGTCACGATCCAGCCCATCATCTTCCTCCTGCTGTTCACGTACATCTTCGGAGGCGCCCTCGGCGGTGGTGACCGCTCGTCCTACCTGCAGTACCTGCTGCCCGGGATCCTCGCCCAGTCGATCTCGCTGGCCGGAGTCTCGTTGGGGCAGAACCTCAACAGCGACATCCAGAAGGGCGTCTTCGACCGGTTCCGGTCGCTGCCCATCGCCCGGTCCGCCCCGCTCGTGGGGGCGGTGCTGGCCGACGTCGTGCGCTACCTCATCCTGTTCGCGGTCATCATGACGGCCGCGACCGTCATGGGTTTCCGGGTGCAGACGGGGTTCGTGCCCACGCTCGCCGCGCTGGGCGTCTCGATGGCGTTCGCGCTCTCGTTCTGCTGGATCTCGGTGTTCGTGGGTCTCATCGTCCGCACCCCTGGCGCGGTGCAGGGTCTGATGTTCCTCCTCGTGATGCCGTTGAGCTTCGGCAGCAACGTCTTCGTGAACACCGCGAGCATGCCGGGGTGGTTGCAGCACTTCGTGCAGGTCAACCCGATCACGCACCTCGTCGGTGTGGTGCGCGGGTTGATGCTCGGTGGCCCCGTGGCGAGCGACCTCGCGTGGACCGGCGGCTGGATCGCCGTGTTCCTCGCGGTGTTCGTCCCGCTGGCGCTGCGCGCCTACAACCGCCGCGCGTGAACCCCGGACCGGACCACCGCCCGCAACCCGGCGAGCGCCGCGTCCCGCTCCTGGTCCCGGCCTTCGCCGTAGGCGCGGGAGCAGGCGGCGGCGAGCGCGGGCGGTGTGGTCGGCAACCCCTCCCGGACGCGGACGACCTCGGGTTCGGTCGGGTCCTCGGCGCCGCGCAGGGTCGCCGCGGTGCCGAGGACCCGCGCCGCCTGCTCGGGGTCGCCCTCGAGCAGCAGCCAGCGCGCGACGGCGACGGCCACCATCGCGACGACCGGCATGTCGTGGGTCGCGGCCGCGAGGTCGACGGCCTCGACCAGCAGGCCGGGCAGCCGCTCGCGCGCCTGCGCTGAACCCGTCTCCACCAGGACGTGCGCCGCGGCCGCCAGGAGACCCGCGCGTTCGTGCCCCCAGACCCCCGAACCGGCCCGGTCGGCGAGGTCGGCCAACTGCCGCTCGACGAGGTCGCGGGCCACGTCGAGGTGCCCCTGCGCCCGGAGCCCGGCGAGCTGGGACAGGACAAGCCAGGTCCGCGTCGTGGCGGACGCCGGCCCCGCCGCGGGCTCCAGGCGCACCAGTTCCCGCGCCGCCTCCTCCGTGCGCCCTCGCCGTTGCAGGACGTCGACGAGCCGCATCCGCAACTGGACCTCGTCGTCGGCGTTGCCGAACGGGGCGATGAGGTCGCCGGCCTCGCGGTAGAGCCGCTCCGCGGCGTCCAGGTCCCCGGTGACGACGGACCGCTGGGCCAGCAGTCGCAGCGCCCCGGCCCGCCCCCAGCTCTCCCCGACCGACGCGAAACCCGCCGCGGCCCGCCGTGCGTGCCGGGCCATCGCGTCGATGTCCCCGTCGTTCTCGGCCCCCGCCCCGCACATGAGGTGGACCAGCGCGGTGAGCCACGGGTCCGCCGGGGGTTCGGCGAGGAAGGGCTGGACCCGCGGGTCCCGCGCCACGTCGAACCAGACGCCTTCCGCCTCCGTGCTGAAGCGGTCGAGGAACACTGCGAGCAACACCGAGAGCGGGTCCCCGCCGCCGACGGCCGGGTCGCCCAGCGCTCGGTGCAGGGCCTGCATCCGGGCTCGTCCGGCCTCCCACTCCCCCAGCCCCTCCATGAGGCCGTTGACGACGTCGAGGCTCTCGCCGACGAGGTCGAGCGGTGTGCCCGACGGGCCCGCGGACCGCGCGACGGTCGTCCACTCCCGCACGGCGGCGTGCCGACCCAGCGCCGACCACCACAACGCGACGGGCACCGTGAGCCGCAGCGCGCGGTCGGCCGAGCCGGTCGCGGCGAGGTGCCGCAGGGCGGCCAGCAGGTCGTCCGCCTCGGCGTCGAGCCGCCGGGACCAGGCGAGCTGATCGGCGCCGCGCAACCCCGTCGCCGCACCGGCCGCCACCCCCTCCGCCCACCCCGTGCGGGCCTGCAGGACCTTCTCGACCTCCCCCGTCGCGGCCAGCCGGTCGGCGCCGTACTCCCGGATGGTCTCCAGCAGCGCGTACCGGGCGAGGGGGCCGGACCGCAGCTGCAGCAGCGACTTCTCCACGAGCGACCCCAGCAGGTCGGCCACCGTCACCTCGTCGCCGAGGTCGGTGGCCACGGCCGCCGCGGCCTCCACCGACACGGGGGCGTGGAAGACCGACAGGCGCTGCAGGAGCACCTTCTCGTCGGGGTCGAGCAGGTCCCAGCTCCAGTCGACGACGGCGCGCAGCGTGCGGTGCCGGGCCACCGCCGTGCGCCGGCCGCCCGTGAGCAGCCGGAACCGGTCGGACAACCGGTCACGCAGGTCGGTCGGGGTCATCGTCCGCAGCCGGGCGGCGGCCAGTTCCAGCGCCAGGGGCAACCCGTCGAGACGTTCGACGACCTCCTCCACGACGGCGCGCTCCCCCGGTTCCGTGAGCGAGAACCCGGGCGACACCGCGGCGGCCCGCTCGGTGAACAGCTGCAGCGCAGCCGGTCCCGCCAACGGGCCGAGCGGGTGCAGGACCTCGCCCTCCACCCCGAGGGCTTCGCGGGAGGTGGTGAGGACGACGAGCGCCGGGCAGGCGCGCAGGAGGTCCTCCACGAGGTGCGCGACGTCGTCCAGGACGTGCTCGCAGTTGTCGAGCACGAGCACGGTCCGGCCCCCGCCCAGTGCCGCGACGACCCGGGAGCGCTGGTCGGCGTCCACCGTCGCGACGGCGACGGGCCGGCGGTCGCGCCCGGTGTCGCGCGCCCCGAGGACGGCTGCGACCGCCCCGAGCACGTCGGGCCCCTCGGCGACCGGGGCGAGCGGCACCACCGGCACGGAGGTCCCGGTCGCGACGAGCGCGGCCCCGACCTCGCTGGACAACCGTGTCTTGCCCGCCCCGCCGGGGCCGACGACGGTGACGCACCGCGCGGTCCGCAGCAGCGCGTCCACGCGCGCGACGTCGTCCTCACGCCCGACGAAGGACGTCAGGGAGCGCAGCGACGCCGGGCGGGGAACTGCCGGTGCGCCGTCCCCGGCAGCCAGCGCGGCCCGGTGCGCCTCCCGCAACCCCGCGGAGGGGTCGCTGCCGAACTCCTCGGCCAGGACGCGCCGCGTCTCCTCGTACGCCGCGAGGGCCTCGGCCGCGCGCCCCTCGGCCGTCAGGACGCGCACGCGCAGTTCGGCGAGGCGTTCGCGCAGCGGGTGCGTGCGCAGGAGTTCCTCCAACTCCGCGGCGAGGCCGTCGGTGCGCCCCAGGGCGACCCGCGCCGCAGCCCGGTCGGCGAGCGCCTCCAGCCGGGACTCCTCCAGGCGCCCGGCGTCGGGGGCACCGGCGATCTCCACCAGCGGTCCGCGCCACCGGCCCAGGGCCTCGTCGAGCACGGCCTCGGCGCGGTCCGGGCGTCCGGCCCGCAGTTCCGCGTGGCCCTGCGCGAACGCGGCCTCCACCTCCGGGACGTCGACCAGCACCCCGCGCAGGACGTACCCGGCCGGACCCGCCTCGATGCTCGCCCTGGTCCCCAAGGTGCGCCGCAACCGCGAGACGAGGGACTGCAACGCCCCCGGGCCCCCGGGTCCGTCACCGGGCCAGAGAAGGTCCTCCAGGACGCCCGTCGGGACCGGCCGGCCCGCACGCAGGGCGAGTTCGGCCAGCAGCAGGCGCAGGCGCGCGCCGGGGACCGTGACCTCCGTGCCGTCGGCGGCCTCGACCCGCAGGGGACCCAGGAGCTCGATCCGCAGGGGCTCGACCACGGACTCCGACACGGGGACAGCCTGCCACCCCGGTCAGTAGACGTCCCGCACGTACCGCTTGTCGGCCGCCATCGCCGCGACGTGCGCGGCCGCGTCGTCCGCGCTCATGCCGCCGTGCTCGGCGACGACGTCGCGCAGGGCGGTGTCCACGTCCTTCGCCATCCGGGACGCGTCGCCGCAGACGTAGAAGTGGGCGCCCTCGTCGATCCAGCGCCACAGGTCCTTGCCCTGACGGCGCATGCGGTCCTGGACGTAGACCTTCTCCGGCTGGTCGCGGGAGAAGGCCAGGCTGAGCCGGGTGAGGGACCCGTCCTCGCGCCAGGCCTCGAACTCGTCCTTGTAGTACCAGTCGGTGGCCGAACTGCGTTCCCCGAAGAACAGCCAGTTCCGTCCCCCGCCGCCGTGGGCCCGGCGCTGCTGGAGGAACCCGCGGAACGGGGCGACGCCCGTGCCGGGGCCCACCATGACCACCGGCACCGTCGGGTCCGCGGGCGGGCGGAAGGCCGGCGACGGCTGCACGAACACCCGCAGCCCCTGCCCGTCAGCGCGGTCGGCGAGGAACGTGGAGCAGACCCCGTGCCGGACGGGGTCGCCGAAGCGCACGACGGACACCGTGAGCTGCACCTCGTCGGGGTGGGCCTCGGGGGCCGAGGAGATCGAGTACTGCCGCGGTTGCAGGGGTTTGAGCAGGTTTCGCCACTCCACGGGTTCGGCCTTCACGGGGAACGCCCGCAGGACGTCGGCGGTCTGCCGACCCCAGCACCACTGCGCGCTCAGACCGGGTTCGCGCGAGTGCCGGCCGACGAAGCTCAGCAGTTCCGGTGACGGCCGGGTGACGTCGAGGTCGGCGAGGTCCTCCGGCGCGTTCCCCGTCAGGCGGGCGACCTCCTCGACCACGCGCGGGTCGTTGACGGGCCACACCCCGAGGGCGTCACCGGCCCGGTACTCCAGACCCTCGTCGCGCGCGATCCCGAACTGCCGCACCTCCTTCGACGATCCCGGACGGTTGAGCCGGACGTTGCGCACGAGCCGGGTGCGGTAGGGGTCGCGCCGGGTGGGGCGGGTCGGTGCGCGGCGCGGCGCGGGCAGGACCGGGCGGTCCGCGAGCAGGTGCAGCACGCGCGTCGTCCAGTCGTCGGCGCGGTCCTCCTCCCCCGGTTCGCAGTCGACGCGGTCCAGCAACCGGTCGGCCCCGAGCGCGGCGAACCGCTCGTCGAGACGCCGGCCGTGCCCGCAGAACTGCGCGTAGGACGAGTCGCCGAAGGCGAGCACCGCGAACCGGTAGCCGTCCAGCCGTGGCGCGTCGGGGGCGCGCAGACGTTCCCAGAACGCGCTCCCGTTGTCCGGCGGGCCGCCGTCCCCGAACGTGCTCGCCACGAGCAGCGTCGTCGGCGCCAGCCGCGAAGGGTCGGCCCGGTCCATGCCGACGACCCCGGCCCGGACACCGGAACCCACGAGCGCCGACGCCGCGGACCGGGCCTGCTCCTCCGCGCCGCCGGTCTGGGAGGCGAAGAGGACCAGCACGTCGAGCTCGGCGTCGAGGTCCGCGTCCCCGGCGGTGTCCGGACCCGTCGGTCGCACGGCGGCGGCGACCCGACGGAGCGCGACCGCGGCCACCTTGAACTCGGGTTGCAGGCTGTCGGGGTCGACGGCGTCGGACGTGACGGCGTTGACCGCGACGTCCTCGCCGTAGGAGTCGTTCCAGTGGAACGGTGCGAAGCAGCAGCCGGGCAGCACGCGGTCGGTGACGACGGCCGGCAGCACGGCGCGGCCGCGGCGCGAGCGCACCTCCACCGCGTCGCCCTCGCCGATCCCGAGCTCCGCCGCGTCCTGCGGGTTCACCTCGAGGAACGGTCCGGGGTCCAGCCGCTCGAGCTTGGCCACCCGGCCGGTCTTGGTGCGGGTGTGCCACTGGTGCTGCGTGCGACCGGTGTTGAGGACGAAGGGGTGCTCCTCGTCGGGGAGTTCGGCGGCCGGGACGAAGGGCCGGGGCCAGAACACCGCCCGCCCGTCGGGCGTCGGGAACCGCAGCCCGCCGGAGTCGAGGTACCGCAACGGGTTGCGGTCCGGGCCGCCCGGGGCGGCCGGCCACTGCACGGGTCCGGCGGCGAGCCGCTCGTGGTCCACACCGCGCAGGTCGTACCCGGTCCGGGGGTTGGAGAAGCGGCGGATCTCCTCGAAGACCTCCGCGGCGCTGGTGAAGGCGAACTGCTCGGTCCAGCCCATCCGCTGGGCGACCCCGGCGATGAGGGCCCAGTCGGGCCGGGCGTCACCGACGGGGTCGACGGCCTGCGGCAGCAGGGTCATGGTGCGTTCGGAGTTCACCGCGACCTGGCTGGACTCCGCCCACAACGTCGCAGGCAGCAGGACGTCGGCGTAGGGCGTCGTCTCGGTCTGCTCGTAGGCGTCCTGGACGACGACGACGTCGCAGCGCCGCAAAGCCTCGGTCACCACCGACCGGTTCGCCACCGACGCGACGGGGTTCGTGCAGACGATCCAGCAGGCCTTGACGTGCCCGTCGGCCATCCGCCGGAACAGGTCGACGGTGCCCGTGCCGGCCTCGGCCCGCACCGTCCCCGGCGCCAGGCCCCAGACCTCCTCGGTGAACGCCCGGTCCTCGGCGACGAGGGCCGAGCGCTGACCGGGCAGCCCCGGCCCCATGTAGCCCATCTCGCGCCCGCCCATGGCGTTCGGCTGGCCGGTGAGGGAGAACGGGCCGCTGCCCCGGTGCCCGATGGCGCCCGTGGCCAGGTGCAGGTTGACGAGGGCGTTGGTGTTCCAGGTGCCGTGGACGCTCTGGTTGAGCCCCATCGTCCAGCAGCTCATCCAGTTCCGGGTGCCGGCGAGCAGGTCGGCGGCCCGGCGCAGGTCCGCCTCGGGCACCCCCGTCAGCTCCGCCACCCGCGCCGGCGGGTGGTCGGCGACGACCTCGGCCATCGCCTCCCAGCCGGTCGTGGCGGCGGCGACGAACTCCTCGTCGACCGCCCCCGCGGCCTCGAGCAGGTGCAGGAGTCCGTTGAGCAGGGCCAGGTCCGTCCCCGGTCGCACCAGGAGGTGGACGTCGGCGGCCTCCGCGGTCGCGGTGCGGCGGGGGTCGACGACGACGAGCTTCGCGCCCGCGCGGACCCGGTCCATCATGCGCAGGAAGAGGATGGGGTGGCAGTCGGCCATGTTGGACCCGACGACGAGGAAGACGTCGGCGTGGTCGAAGTCGTCGTAGGACCCGGGCGGGCCGTCCGCCCCCAGGGACTGCTTGTACCCCGTACCGGCGCTGGCCATGCAGAGCCGGGAGTTGGACTCGATCGCGCTCGTGCGCAGGAAGCCCTTGGCCAGCTTGTTGGCCAGGTACTGCGCCTCGATCGACATCTGCCCCGAGACGTAGAGCGCCACGGAGTCCGGCCCGTGCTCGGCCAGGGTCGCGGCGAAGCGCCGGGCGACCTCGTCCAGTGCGTCGTCGAGGGCCACCGGCCGGGTGGGCCCGCCGCGCTCGTCCCGGACCAGGGCGGTCTGCAGGCGCCCGTCCGGGGTCATGAAGCCCGCGCTGGTGGCGCCCTTGGTGCACAGCCGGCCCCGGTTGACGGGGTGCTCGCGGTCCCCCGAGACCCCCGCGAGGGTCCGCCGCCCCGTGACGGGGTCGGTCACGACGTCCAGCACGATCCCGCAGCCCACCCCGCAGTAGGAGCAGGCGCTGCGGACGCGGGTCGGGGCAGGGGCGTCGGGTGTCACGGGAGCAGTACAGCGGGACGCGGTTGCCTCCCCGTTTCCCGTGTGTTGCGACCGTGGTGCGCTGTCCTCACAGCCCGTCGGCGCGGCGGTGAGGACAACGTGACGCACGCGCAACGGCACGAGCGACCGCCTGCAACACGGCGTCCCTACGTTCTCCCCCATGACCCTGGACACCCGCACCACCCCGGCGCCCTCGTCCGGCCGCTGGGTCGCCGACCACGACCCCGAGGACGTCGCGCAGTGGGAGTCGACCGGCCGCAGCCGGGCGCAGCGCAACCTCGGCCTGTCGATCTTCGCCGAGTTCCTCGGCTTCTCCGTGTGGCAGCTCTGGACGATCGTCACCCCCTCGCTCAACAAGGCCGGGTTCGCGCTGACGGCCGACCAGATGTTCTGGCTCATCGCCGTGCCCAACCTCGTCGGCGCGACGCTCCGCTTCCCCTACACCTTCGCGGTGCCGCGCTTCGGCGGGCGCAACTGGACGATCGTGTCGGCCCTGCTGCTCCTCGTCCCGTGCGTCGGGCTGGCGATCGTGGTGCAGAACCCGCAGACGCCGTTCTGGCTCATGGTCCTGGTGGCCGCCACGGCCGGGGTCGGCGGTGGCAACTTCGCCAGCAGCATGGCGAACATCTCCTTCTTCTACCCCGAGCGCGAGAAGGGCGCCGCCCTCGGCCTCAACGCGGCGGGCGGCAACCTCGGCGTCGCCGTCGTCCAGCTCGTCATCCCCATCGTCGTGGTGGTCGGCGGCGGGCTGGCGCTCGACCGGGCCGGGCTCGTCGTCGTCCCCCTCGTGGTCGTGGCCGCCGTGCTGGCGTGGCGGTACATGGACAACCTGACGACGGCGAAGGCGGACTTCGCCGGCTACGCGGCGGCGATCCGCAACAAGCACACGTGGATCATCTCCTTCCTCTACATCGGCACCTTCGGGTCGTTCATCGGGTACGCCGGGGTCTTCCCGCTGCTCATCACGCAGCAGTTCCCCGAGGTCAAGGCCACCTGGGGCTTCGTCGGGCTCCCGCAGGTCCCGCTGACCCTGGCGTTCCTCGGCGCGCTGGTCGGGTCGCTGGCCCGCCCCAGCGGCGGCCGGCTCGCCGACCGTTCCTCCGGCGCCGACGTCAGCATCGCGGCGTACCTCGTGATGGCGCTCGGAGCGGTCGGCGTCATGGCCTCCCTGGCGGCCGGGACGTTCGCCGGGTTCTTCGTGAGCTTCCTGCTGCTGTTCGTCGCCACCGGGGTCGGCAACGGGGCGGTCTACCGCATGATCCCGGCGATCTTCCGGGCCGGCATCGACGTCGCGAACGACCCGGCGGCGCTCGTCCTGGCCAAGCGCAAGGCCGCGGCCTGCATCGGCATCGCCTCGGGCATCGGCGCGTACGGCGGGTTCATCATCCCCCGCGTGTTCGCCTCTTCGGTCAAGACCGGTTCGCTGCAGCCCGCCCTCCTGGCGTTCATCGGTTTCTACGTCGTCTGCGCGCTCGTGACGTTCGCCGTCTACAAGGTCGGCCGCGCGCAGCGCTTCGCCGGCACGTCGATCTGAGAGGAACACCACCGTGAGCTCCACCTCCCGCTTCCTGCAGGGCGCCCACCCGTTCACCGGCGCCGGCCTGGAGAAGTTCGTCCCGCTGGAGGGCCTGGCCCCCTACACCGTCCCCGACGGGGCCCGCGCCCAGGCCGTCTACCTCCGGGCCGGGAACTCCACCGGCGAGATGGTCGTCGTGGCCCTGCTGCGCGACGGGGTGGTGATGCGGCTGTTCCCCGTCGGCGCCCGGGGCGCGGTGCACGTGCCGTTGCGCATCGTGGAGGACGTCGAGGCCCCCTCGACGCTGGAACTGCAGGTCGCGGCACCGGACGGGCTCACCGGCACCGTCGTCGTCGACCTCGGTCTCGTGGAGGTCTGACGTGACGGACCTCGTCGAGCGCACCGGCCAGCTCCCGGCGCAGCGGCGCACCCGCCGGCGCCTGGTGGTGGTGGGCAACGGGATGGCCGGGATCCGGGCGGTGGAGGAACTGCTCGAACGCGGCGGTGCCGACCAGTTCAGCATCACGGTGTTCGGCGACGAGCCGTACGGCAACTACAACCGGATCATGCTGTCCCACGTCCTGTCCGGGGAGGAGACCGAGGAGGCCATCTTCCTGAACTCCCTGCCCTGGTACGCCGAGAACGGCATCGACCTGCGGGCCGGGGTGCGGGTGGACCGGATCGACCGGTTCGCCAAGGTCGTCCACGACGCCGACGGGGGCCGGACCCCCTACGACGTCCTGCTCCTGGCGACCGGGTCGACGCCGTTCTTCCCGACCATGGAGGGGCTGCACCGCCCGGACGGGTCGGTGCTGGACGGGGTCTTCGGGTTCCGCACCCTCGACGACGCGCGGTCGCTGCTGGCCGCGGCCCGCACCCACCGCCGGGCCGTTGTCATCGGAGGCGGTCTGCTCGGTCTGGAGGCCGCGCACGGACTGGCGACCCACGGCCTGCAGGTCGACCTCGTCCACTCCCCCGCGCACCTCATGAACCAGCAGCTGGGGCCGGAGGCCGGTCGCGTCCTGCGCCGCACGATCGAGGAACTGGGCATCCGGGTCCACACCGGGGTCCGCACCCGCGGGCTGCGCGGCACCGACCGGGTCACGGGCGTGGAACTGCCCGACGGGTCCGTCCTGGACGCCGACTTCGTCGTCGTCGCGGCCGGCATCCGTCCCAACACCGACGTCGCCGTGCGCTCGGGCCTGGAGGTCCAGCGCGGTGTCGTCGTCGACGACCGGATGCAGTGCAGCGCCGGTGAGGAGGGCGAGGAGGGTTCGGCCGACGGGGTGTACGCCGTGGGCGAGTGCGTGCAGCACCGCGGTCAGACCTACGGTCTCGTCGCTCCGCTGTGGGACCAGGCCGGCGTGCTGGCCGACCACCTCACCGGATCCCGTCCCGACGCCGCCTACCACGGTTCGCGCACCTCGACGAAGCTGAAGGTCGCCGGCGTCGACGTCGTGGCCATGGGCCTGGCCGGGCCCGAACGCGACGACGACGAGTTCGTCGTGTTCTCCGAACCCCACCGGGGCGTGTACCTCAACGTCGTCATCCGCGACGGGCGGCTGGTCGGGGCGACGTTGCTCGGCGACGTGCGCAAGACCGCGTTCCTCACGCAGGCCTTCGACCAGGCCCTGCCGCTGCCCGAGGAGCGCATGAGCCTGCTGTTCGACCTCGGCTCCCCCGACGAGGCCACCTCGGTCGCCGAACTGTCCGACGACGTCCAGGTGTGCAACTGCAACGGGGTCACCAAGGGCAAGATCGTCGCGGCGGTCGCGGGTGGGTGCACCTCCGTGAACGCCGTCATGGGCAGGACCAAGGCGGGCAAGGGGTGCGGTTCCTGCAAGACCCTCGTCGAGCAGGTCACCGAGTGGGCGGCCGGGGGCGACCTCACCGTCGACGAGAGCGTCGCCTGGTACGTCCCGGGCGTCCCGCTGGCCAAACCCGAACTCATGGCGGCCATCCGCGAACGGGAGCTGAAGTCCGTCTCGGCCGTGTTCCGCGAACTCGCCCCCGGCGGTGTGGAGGACGCGAAGTCGAAGATGGGGCTGACGTCGCTGCTGCGGATGATGTGGCCGGACGGGATCGAGGAGGAGCGCGACGGCCGGTACATCAACGACCGGGTCCACGCGAACATCCAGCGCGACGGGACGTTCTCGGTCGTCCCGCAGATGAAGGGCGGCGTCACGACGGCCGACCAGCTGCGCAAGATCGCCGACGTCGCGGACAAGTACGACGTCGGCATGATCAAGGTGACCGGCGGGCAGCGCATCGACCTGCTCGGGGTGCCCAAGGAGGACCTGCCGAAGGTGTGGGCCGACCTCGGGATGCCGTCGGGGTACGCCTACGGCAAGAGCTTCCGCACCGTGAAGACCTGCGTCGGAACGGACTTCTGCCGCTTCGGCCTCGGCGACTCCACGAAGCTCGGCATCGACCTCGAGACCCGCTACCAGGGTGTCGAAGCGCCGGCCAAGCTCAAGCTCGGTGTCGTGGGCTGCCCGCGCAACTGCGCCGAGGCCTACGTCAAGGACGTCGGCGTCGTGGCCGTGGGGTCCGGCCGCTGGGAGATCTACGTCGGGGGTGCCGCCGGCGCGTCCGTCCGCAAGGGCGACCTGCTGACCACCGTGGAGTCCCCCGAGGAGGTCATCACCCTCATCGGCCGCTTCATCCAGTTCTACCGGGAGTGGGGGAACTGGCTCGAGCGCACCTACGAGTTCGTCCCCCGCCTGGGGATCGAGCGCGTGCGCGCCGTCCTCGTCGACGACTCCGACGGGATGGCCGCCGGTCTGGACGAGCGCATGCAGACGACCGTGGAGAACTACGAGGACCCCTGGCAGGAAGGCGCCGAACCCGTGACCACCGGACAGTTCCGTCCCGCGCTCCCCCTCGGCATGCCGACGGTCCGCGCGTGACCGCCGCGAGCCAGGTCTCGGGGGAGGTCTCGGGGGACGTGTCGGTGGAGGTCTGCCGGGTCGAGGACCTGCCCGTGGGCGAGGGCCGCGCCTACGTCGTCGACGGCGAGCAGGTCGCGCTGTTCCGGCACCGCAGCGGCCGGGTGAGCGCGGTCCAGGCGGCCTGCCCCCATGCGGGCGGCCCGCTGGCCGACGGGCAGGTCGACGAGTCCGTCGTCGTCTGCCCCCTGCACCTGACGGCCTTCGACCTGGTCACGGGCGCGGCGACGGGCGGCGGCGAGGGGTCCATCGCGGTGCATCCTTGCCGGGTCGAGGCGGGAGTGGTCCGTGTCGATGTCCACTGAGCAGGGGTCCACTGAGCAGGGTCCGGCTGACGTGAGGGAGGGGGCTCCGGTGCACTACCCGCTGCACCTCGACCTGCGGGGCCGCCGTGTCCTCGTCGCCGGCGGCGGGCCGGTCGCGGCCCGGCGCGCCCGGGACCTCCTCGAGGCGGGCGCCGACGTCCTCGTCGTCGCCCCGGCCCTGTGCGAGGACCTGCGCGACCTCCTGCCCCACCTCACCTGGGAGGCCCGCGAGGTCGACCCGGCCGACGTCGCCGACGTCTGGCTCGTGCACACCGCGACCGGCGACGCCGTGGTGGACGCGGCCCTCGCCGCGGCCGCGCAGGCCCTGCACGTGTGGTGCGTCAGCGCCGGGGACGCGGCCGCCTCCAGCGCCTGGACCCCCGTGGTGGTGCGCCGTGACGTCGGGGACGCCACGGTCACCGTGTCGGCGACCGCCGGCGGCGACCCCCGGCGGGCCACGTCCCTGCGCGAGGCCCTCTCGCGGTGGCTGGACTCCGGGGCGGCCCCGCTGCGCCGGCACCGGGCGGGTCGGGGCCGTGTGACGCTCGTCGGGGGCGGCCCGGGCGAGGTGGACCTGCTGACGTTGCGCGGCCGGCGCCGGCTCGCCGAGGCCGACGTCGTCGTCGTCGACCGGCTCGCCCCCACGTCCGTGCTGGCCGAACTCGACCCGGACGTCGTCGTCGTCGACGTGGGCAAGACGCCCGACCACCACCCCGTCCCGCAGGAGGAGATCAACCGGATCCTCGTCGAGCACGCGCTCGCGGGCCGGCACGTGGTGCGCCTCAAGGGCGGTGACCCGTACGTCCTCGGCCGCGGGGGCGAGGAGGTCCTGGCCTGCCGCGCCGCCGGGGTGGACGTCGAGGTCGTCCCCGGCGTGACGAGCGCGTTCGCGGTGCCCGCCGCGGCGGGCGTCCCGGTGACCCACCGCGGCCTGTCACGTTCCGTGACCGTCGTGAGCGGCCACGAGGACGTCGACGCGGCGGCGCTGGCCGCCCTCGACGGAACCCTGGTGTTCCTCATGGGTGTGACGATGCTGCCCCGCATCGCGGCCGTTCTCCTCGCGGCCGGCAAGGCGGCCACCACACCGGTCGCGGTCGTCGAGAACGGTTGGCGCGCAGGGCAGCGGACGACCCGGGGAACCCTGGCCGACATCGCGGTGCGCGCGGCCGAGGCGGGCGTGCGCAACCCCGCGGTCATCGTCGTCGGGGCCGTCGCAGGTGTCGAGGGACTCGCGGACCTGCCGGAAGAGGTGACGGGCGCGACTCAGGTCGCCTACCGTCCGCACTCGTGACGGAACTCCTGGGCGTGACCATCGGCGTCACCAGCGACCGCCGCTCCGGCGACATGATCGCCACCTTCGAACGCAAGGGCGCCCGCGTCCTGCACGCGCCCACCATGCGCATCGTTCCGCTCGAGGAGGACGAGCAGCTCCTGGCCGACACGCGCGACGTCGTCGCCGATCCACCGGACGTCGTCCTCGTGACGACGGGCATCGGGTTGCGCGGGTGGGTGGAGGCCGCCGACGCGGCCGGGCTCGCCGGTCCCCTCCTGGAGACGATGGGCCGCGCCCGGGTGGTGGCCCGCGGCCCCAAGGCGACGGGGGTCATCCGGGCCAACGGGCTGCGCGAGGCGTGGTCCGCCGCCTCGGAGCAGACCGCGGAGGCCGTCGAACGTCTCCTCGCCGAGGGTGTCCAGGGCCGCTCGATCGTCGTGCAGCTGCACGGTGCCGCCGACGAGGACCAGGTGCTGGCCCCGCTCGTCGCGGCCGGCGCCCGGGTGCGCGGCGTGTCGGTGTACCGCTGGCGGCCCCCGGCCTGCCCCGAGGCCGTGGACCGGCTCGTGGACCTCGTCGCCGAGCGCGCCCTGGACGCCGTGACGTTCACCAGCGCACCCGGCGCGGTGGCCCTGCTCGAGGTCGCCGACCGTCGCGGCCGGCACGACGAGCTCGTCGCCGCCTTCGCCGACGGCGTCGTCGCGTGCGCCGTCGGCGACGTCACCGCCGAACCGTTGCGGGCCGTGGGGATCGAACCCCTCATCCCCGACCGCTGGCGGCTGGGGGCGCTGCTGCGGACGCTCACCGCGCACCTCGCCGAGCACCCGCTCGCCGACGTGGCGACGGCGCACGGCCGGCTGGTGCTGCGGGCGCAGACCGCGGTGCTCGACGGCGTCCTGCTGGACCTCACCCCCGGTCCCCGGGCGCTGCTGCGCCGGCTCGTCGAGGCCGGCGGGGCCGTGCTGAGCCGCGAGGACCTGCTGCCGTGCCTGCCGGGGGCGGCCGACGTGCACGCCGTCGAGGTGACCGTCGGGCGGCTGCGCGCCGCCCTGCCCGAACCCGCGCTCGTCCGGACCGTCGTCAAGCGCGGCTACCGCCTGGAGGTGACCCCCTGATGGACCCCCTGTTGGACCCCGCGTCCAGCCCGGTGCTCATCGCGTGCTCGCACGGCACCCGTTCCACGACGGGGCAGCAGGTCGTCGACGCCTTGCGCGCCGCGGTCCGCACCGCCCGCCCGGGGCTCCTCGTGGAGGGGGCGCAGGTCGACGTCCACGGCCCCTTCCTCGACGAGACCGTCGAGCGCGTGTGCCGCGGGCGGGACGCCGTCGTCGTCCCCCTGCTGCTCTCCAGCGGCTACCACGTGCGCGTCGACATCGCCGAGGCGCTGCGGGCCGGTCACGGCCGGGCGGTGGCGGCGCCGGCCCTCGGACCGGGGCCGGAGGTCGTCGACATCCTCCTCGAACGCCTCGGCCCGTGGGACGGAGCCGTCGTCCTGGCGGCCGCCGGGTCCTCGGACGCCCGCGCCCAGGCCGACGTGGAGACGACGGTCGCGCTGCTGGCCGACCGGCTCGGACGGCCCGTGACGTCGGGGTTCCTGTCCGCGCAGGAACCCACCGTCGCCGACGCCGTGGCCGCCGCCCGGGCCGCGCGACCGGGACCGGTGGCCGTCGTGAGCTACCTGCTGGCCCCCGGGGTGTTCTCGGCCCGGCTGGCCTCCGTGGGGGCCGACCTCGTCACCGAACCCCTCGGGGTGCACCCCGGTCTCGTCGACCTGCTGCTGGCGCGCTACGACGCCGCGGTCGCGGAGTCGTTCCCGACGCCGCCGGCGGACACCACGTTCCGCAACTCCTCGCCCGCGACGAGCCGCGCCACCTGATCGCGCAGCAGCGCGACCATCCGCGGCCGGAAGGCCGTGGAGTTCCCCCCGACGTGCGGGGTGACCACGACGCCCGGCAGCGACCAGAGCTCGTGGTCGGCGGGCAGGGGTTCGGGGTCGGTGACGTCGAGGGCTGCGCACAGGCGCCCCGCACGGAGTTCCGCCACGAGCGCCGCGGTGTCCACGACGGGTCCACGGGCCACGTTGACGACGAGGGCCCCGTCGGGCAGTGCGGCGAGGAACTCGCGGCCGACGAGGCCGCGCGTGCGGTCCGTCAGCGGGCAGGCGAGCACGACGACGTCGTGCGCGGGCAGCAGGTCGGGCAGTTCCTCCACGGCGTGCACCGGCACCCCGTCCTGCACCCGGGCGCGGGTGCCGACGGCCGTCACCGAGCACTCGAACGGGGCGAGCCGGTCAGCGACCGCACGACCCACGCCGCCCCAGCCGAGGACGAGGACGTTCCGGTCCGCCAGGGACGTCCGCCGCGAGGGTTTCCACTCCCCCGTGGCCATGGCCCGGACGTCGCCGTCCAGACCGCGCAGCGACAGGACCGCCAGGCCCACGGCGAGCTCGGCCGTCGAGGTCTCGTGGACGCCGGTCGCGTTGCACAGCAGCACGTCGCGGGGCAGCTGCTCCGGGACGCCGTCGTAACCGATGGTCAGCAGCTGCACGGCGCGGGTCGCCGACGGCAGCGCCGAGAGGTCCGGGGTCGCCACGTACGGCGGCACCACGAGGGTGGGGGCGGGGTCGGGGGCGGGGGCGCTGCCGTCCCAGACGACGACGTCGGCGCCGTCGAGGGGGCCGAGGGCCCGGGCCCAGGAGTCGGCGGGGACGCTCACCACGACGTGCTCGGTCACGCGGGCACGCTAGCCGCATCCGGGTGAGGATGGACCGGTGACCCGCAGACGCACGGCCCTCGCCCCGGCGGCCCTCGTCGGGACCCTCCTGCTCGGGTGCTCGGACACGACGCAGTCGCCGGCCACCCCGACCCCGACCGCCGCGCAGCCCGCGCCCTCGACGTCGCCGTCCGCACCGGTCGACCCGTCGGCCGTCGTCGCTGCCGCGGTCGGGCTGCCGGGTGAACCCGTCGACGTCGCGACCGGGCTCGACGTGCCCTGGGGCCTGGCCGTCCTGCCCGACGGGACGGCCCTCGTGACGTTGCGCGACGAGGCCCGGGTCGTGCGCGTCGGACCGGGAATCTCGAGCGTCCTGGGGGCCGACGGGTCGGACGGGCGCGTCCCCGATGTCGTGCCCGGTGGTGAAGGCGGTCTGCTGGGGATCGCGTTGTCCCCGGAGTTCACGACCGACCAGCACGTGTTCCTCTACCAGACCGCACGCGACGACAACCGCGTCGTCCGGTACACGCTGGCGCAGGACCGCCTCGGTGAGGCGACCCCCGTGCTGACGGGGATCCCCAAGAACTCGACGCACAACGGCGGGCGCATCGCGTTCGGTCCCGACGGCAAGCTCTACGTCGGGACGGGCGACGCCCAGAACCGTCCCGCCGCGCAGGACCCGGCGTCGCTGGGCGGGAAGATCCTGCGGCTCAACCCCGACGGGACCGTCCCGCCGGACAACCCGACCGCGGGATCGCCGGTGTGGTCGCTCGGGCACCGGAACCCGCAGGGGCTCGGCTGGGACTCCACCGGCCGGCTCATCGCCGCGGAGTTCGGTCAGGACGAGTGGGACGAGCTGAACGTCATCCGGCCGGGCGGGAACTACGGCTGGCCCGAGGTCGAGGGTCCCGGGGACGGCGGCGGGCGGTTCGTCGCACCCGTGCAGACGTGGCGCACCGACGACGCCTCGCCGTCGGGTCTCGTCGTGACCCCGGACGCGGTGTACGTCGCGGCGCTGCGGGGTGAGCGGTTGTGGCGGGTTCCGCTGAACCCCGACGGCCCGACCGGAACCCCCGACGCCTACCTGCAGGGAACCCTCGGCCGGTTGCGCACGGTCGAGGTGGGACCGGACGGGTCGTTGTGGGTCCTCACGTCGAACACGTTCCGCGGGGAACCACGCCCGGGCGATGACCGGCTGGTGTCCGTGCCGTTGTCGTCCTGAACTCTTCGTGGTCCTGAGGCCCTCGTCGTCCTGAGGAGACCGGACGGCAGGATGGGACCGTGCCTGCCGACCTGACGGTTCCCGTCCTCCTGCTCCTGCTGCTGGCGGCGTTCGCCGCGGGGTGGATCGACGCCGTCGTGGGCGGCGGTGGTCTGCTGCAGCTCCCCGCCCTCCTGCTCGTGCCCGGACTCAGCCCGGTGCAGGCCCTGGCCACGAACAAGCTCGGGTCGATCTTCGGCACGAGCACCAGCGCACTGACCTACTACCGCAGGGCCAGACCCGACCTCCGGACGGCCCTGCCGATGGCCGCGGTGGCTCTGGTCGGCAGTTTCGGCGGCGCGTCGATCGCCGCAGCCCTGCCCGTCGCGGTCTTCAAACCCGTCATCGTCGTCGCGCTCGTCACCGTCGCGACCATCACCGTGCTGCGGCCCGCTCTCGGCGCCTCCACGTCGCTGCGCTTCTCCGGTCACGCCCACTACCGCGCGGCGATCGCCGTCGGACTCGCGATCGGCGTGTACGACGGGGTGCTCGGGCCGGGCACCGGGACGTTCCTCGTCATCGCCATGGTGAGCCTGCTGGGGTACGACTTCGTGCAGGCCAGCGCGAAGGCGAAGATCGTGAACTTCTCGACGAACCTCGGGGCACTGCTGTACTTCGCCCCGCACGGGGCTGTCCTGTGGGGACTGGGGCTCCTTCTCGGGATCGCCAACACCAGCGGCAGCTACCTGGGGTCCCGGATGGCGATCTCGCAGGGGACGCGGTTCATCCGCACGGTGTTCCTCGTCGTCGTCGCCGCGCTCATCGTCAAGGTGGGGCACGACGTGTGGGTGGAGAACCTGTCGCCGCTGTTCCACTGAGGGGCGAGGGGGCACGACGATCCACCCGCCGCCGTGATCACCGCCCCCTACGGTGGACGTGTGCGCAACCCCACCCCCGTCCGCGCCGCCACCGGCGCCCTCGCGGCCGTCGTGGGCCTCCTGCCCTGGCTCGTCACCGGCGCGCACCTGCCCCACCAGCAGCTGTGGAGCGGCGACCAGGGCTCGCCGCCGCTCGCGCTGCTCCCGCTGAGCCAGGAACACGTCGCGGAGGTCATCGCCCTGCACGTGACGGCGGGAGCCCTGGCCGGACTCGCGCTGCGGCTGCAGCGGGGCCGGTGGTCCGGCCGCGCGGTCCCCGCCACCGCCGCGGGGATGCTGCTGGTCCAGGGGATCGCGGCGGTCCAGTCGCTGGTCACCGTGAGCGGCGGACTGCCGCAGCGAACCGCCTCCACCGTCTACCTCGCGGCGCTGGTCGCGCTGCTGCTCGGCGCCCTCGTGGCCGGGACCGTCGTCCTGGCCCTCACGGCGGCACGCCCGCGGTCGGTCGCAGTCCCGGGTTTCGCACTGGGCGCACTGTTCCTGCCCGTGCGGTCGGACCACTGGTGGTGGTCCGCGCTGCTCGTGGGCGTCGTCATCGCCTGGGGCGGACTGCGTTCGGCGGCTCAGGTCACCGGCGCCGTGGCGGCGCTCGCCCTCGTGTGGCTCGTGCCGACGGCGCAGACCGTGCTCGACGGCTCGGTGGGGAACTGGACGTTGCTGCGCTTCCCCGCGGACCTCGTCGGGACGGCGGTGGACGTGTTCCGCCTGCGGGTCACGTCCACCGCGCTCGTCGTCCCACCGCTGGTGGTCGCCGCGGCCGTGGGGCTCGGCGGTTCCCTGCTCAGCGCACGCGTTCGGCGGTGAACTGCAGCCGCGGGTTCGCGAAGGCCTCCTGCGACTCCACGAGCTTGAGTTCGCGCTCCCCGGAGCGGTAGGTCGTCTCGATGAGGTCGAAGACGCTGGAGACGGTGCGTTCCAGGGCGGCCTTCGCATCACCGGTGCTGCGGTAGTGGGCCGTGAAGAGGGCCGCCGTCACGTCACCGGAACCGTTCGCCTTGAACGGCAGCATGGGCGTGCGCACGATCCACGCGCCGGCGTCGTCGGCGACGAGCACCTCGACGGTGCCCTGCTCGCGGTCGGGACGCTCCACGCTCGTGACCAGGACGGTGGAGGGGCCCAGGGCGCGGGCGGCGTCGACCGAAGCAAGCGTCGACTCCAGCGTCGTCGGTTCGGTGCCGGTGAGGTAGCCGAGCTCGAACTGGTTCGGCGTGATGATGTCGGCGACCGGCACGACGCGGTCGCGCAGCAGGTCGGGGATCTCGGGGGCGACGAAGCAGCCGGACTTCGCGTTGCCCATCACGGGGTCGCAGGCGTACACCGCGGACGGGTTCGCGGCCTTGACGCGGCGGACGGCGTCCACGATGACGTCACCGATCCCGACCCCGCCCTGGTACCCGGAGAGGACGACGTCGACCTGTGGGAAGACGCCCCGCTCCTCCACACCCGTGAGGACGGCGGCGACGTCGGAGGGGTCGATGAGCGGTCCCCGCCACGCGCCGTACCCCGTGTGGTTGGAGAAGTTCACGGTGTGGACGGGGATGACCTCGACCCCGATGCGCTGCAGCGGGAAGACGGCCGCGGAATTGCCGACGTGGCCGTACGCGACGGCGGACTGGATGGAGAGCACCTTCACGCGCCGGACGATACGCGTCCGGGGCCGGTGGGGCCGTCCGACTTCCACAAGAAGTCTTGTGGAAGAAGTCTTGTGGTTCTACGGTGGCGTCGTGGACCTCCCCGCCGACCATCCCGCCGCCCGTCCCACCGTCGAGCTCACCGACCCCGCGACCATGCGGGTCCTCGCGCACCCGACGCGGCTGCGCCTGCTCGGGGAACTGCGCGTCCACGGGCCGTGCAGCGTCGGAACGCTCAGCCGGGCCGTCGACGAGGCCCCCGGATCGGTGAGCTACCACTTGTCGCGGCTGGCCGAGGTCGGACTCGTCGCGGAGGCCCCCGAGCACGCACCCGACCGCCGGCAGCGGTGGTGGCGTTCCGTCCACGTCTTCACCCGCACCCCCTCCCCCGTGGACACCAGCGACCCGGAACGGTCGGCAGCCTCGACCGCGCTGCGCAAGAGCTTCGTGCGCGGCCTCGCCGACGCCCACGAGGCCTACCTCGACGCCGAGCACGACCTCACCCCGGACTGGGCGCAGGCCTCCGACTCCGGCGACCTCTCCCTCGACCTCACGGCCGACGAACTGGCGCAGATGGCCCGCGAGGTCCGCGACGTGTGGCAGCGCTGGCTCGGCCGGTCCGACCGCGACCGGGAGGGGACGCGTCCCGTGCTCGCGCTGTACGCCCTCTTCCCCCGGCCGTGAGACCGCTCCGGGCCCTGGTCGTCGCGCACACCACGAGCGCCGCGGGCAATGCCGCCACGCAGGTGGCCGTCCCGCTGCACGTGCTCGCCACGGGCGGCAGCGGGGTCCAGCTCGGGATCGCCTCCGCCGCAGCGGTCGTGCCCGTCGTCGTCGGCGGGTTGTTCGGCGGCACGATCGTCGACCGCGTCGGCTACCGGCGCACCAGCGTCGCGAGCGACGTCGTCGGGGCGGTGACGATCGCCGCGGTCCCCCTGCTGGCCGGCACGGTCGGTCTGCCGTTCTGGGGGCTCGTCCTGCTGCTCGTCGCCACGGGGCTGCTCGACGCGCCGGGGCAGGCCGCCCGGCACGCGATGCTCCCGGAACTGGCCGCGGCGCAGGGGGTTCCCCTGGTCCGCGCGACCGGATCGCTCAACGGCGCCGAACGCCTCGCCCAGCTCGTGGGGGTCGCCGCGACGGCCGCGCTCGTCGGCTGGCTCGGGGCGTTGCCCGTCCTGTGGTTGGACGCCGTGACGTTCGCCCTCAGCGCCACCCTCGTCCTGCTCGCGGTGCCGCACGCGTCGGCCGCGGCACGACCCGAGGGCGCCTACCTCCGCCGGCTGCGCGAGGGCCTGGCGGTCGTCCGCCGCGACGGTCTCCTGCGCGCCGTCGTCCTCCTGGTCCTGGCCACCAACGCCTTCGACACGGCCCTGACCGTCCTGTTGCCGCTCGTCGCCCGCGACACCTGGCACCACCCGGCCGCGTTCGGCTGGGTCAGCGCGGTGTTCGGGGTCGGTGCCGCGGTCGGTGCCCTGCAGGCGCACCGCCTCACGGGGCGGTGGTCCCGTCGCCGCGTGTTCGCGTTCTCCTTCCTGCTCGCCGGGTCCCCCCGCTTCCTGCTCCTGGCGACGGGTCCCTCCCTCGAGCTCACCCTCGTCGTCGTCCTCGCCTGCGGCCTCGCGGCGGGGGCCATCAACCCCGTCCTGGGCGCGGTGCAGCTCGAACGGGTGGCCCCGCGGATGCGCGCCCGCGTCGCCGGTCTCGTCGCCGCGGGTGCGTGGGCGGGGATGCCGGCGGGGTCGCTGCTCGCAGGGTGGGGCGCGGACCGGCTGGGTGTCGTCCCGGTGCTGTGGACCGTGGGCGCCGCCTACCTCCTCGTGACGATCGCGCCGTTCGTGGGCCGGTCCTGGAAGGACCTGGACCGCCCCGCCCGGCAGGCGGCGGACGTGGCAGGGTGAGCGGGTGTTCGACCAGCTCAACGCGCTCGTCACCGAGCACGCGGGATCACCGTGGGTGCTGGCCGCGGTGCTCAGCCTCGCCGCCCTCGACGCCTTCGTCCCCCCGTTGCCGAGCGAGTCCGTCGTCATCGGCCTGTCGGCCATCGCCGCGGACACAGGGCACCCGAACCGGTGGGCGCTGTTCGCGTGCGCGGTCGTCGGTGCGTTCCTCGGCGACAACCTCACGTACACGATGGGCCGGCACTCCCCGCTGCGCCGCTGGGTCGCGGGACACCCCCGTTTGGAGAAGGCCTTCACCCGGGCCGCCGCCGAACTCGACAAGCGGGGGGCGTTCGCGATCCTCGCGGCGCGGTACGTGCCGATCGGCCGCATCGCCGTGAACCTCACCGCCGGGGCCGTCCAGTTCCCGCGCGCCCGGTTCGTCGGGTTGAGCGCGCTGGCGGCGCTGACGTGGGCCGCGTACTCGGTCGCCATCGGCTCCCTCGCCGGGCACTGGATCGAGTCGACGCCGCTGGCCGGGGCGGCCCTCGGCATCCTCATCGCGCTGGCGCTGGGGTTCCTCGTCGACCTCGTCCTCAACCGCGTCGTCCGCCGCCGGACAGCACGGTGAGGGCACGGCTCGCCGTCCTGCCGGCGTTCGCGGTGCTCCTGGGCGGGTGCTCCGGCGCTCCGACCGCCCCGTCCCCCACGACACCGGTGACGAGCCGGGCGCCGAGTCCGGCGTCGAGTCCGGCTGTGGTCCCCGACCCGGGGTTCTCGGCCCTGGAGCAGGAGTTCGGTGCCCGCCTCGGCGTGTACGCGGTCGACACCGGAAGCGGCCGCACCGTCGCGCACCGCGCCGACGAGCGGTTCGCGTACGCCTCCACGTACAAGGCGCTCGCGGCCGCGGCGGTCCTCGACTCCGGCGCCGACCTCGCCACGCCGGTCCGGATCACCGACCTCGTGGACTACTCCCCCCTCACCGAGCGGCACGTCGGCGGCACCATGACGCTCGGCGAGGTCGCCGAGGCGGCGGTGACCGTGAGCGACAACACCGCGGGCAACCTGCTGTTCGACCAGCTCGGCGGCCCGGAGGGTTTCGAGGCGCGCCTGCGGGCGCTCGGCGACACCGTGACGGAGTCAGCACGCACCGAACCCGGGCTGAACCGGTGGAACCCCGGGGAGGTCGACGACACGAGTTCCCCGCGCGCGTTCGCCGCAGACCTGCGCGCCTACGCCGTGGGGGACGCGCTCGACGCGGACGACCGGGACGTCTTCACCGGGTGGCTCAGAGGGGGCACGACGGGGGCGGAGCAGATCCGGGCGGGGGTTCCCGCGGGGTGGGTCGTGGGCGACAAGACCGGCCACGCGGGCCGCTACGGCAACCAGGACGACGTCGGCGTGGTGTGGCCGTCCGGTGGCCGGGCCCCGTGGGTCGTCGTGGTCTTCTCCGACCGGCCGGGCCTCGACGACGAGTCCGACCCCGCGCTCGTGGCGCGGGCGACCGGACTCGTCGTCGACGCGCTCAGCTGACGCGTTCGGTGATGAGCTCGCGGATGCGCGCGGCGTCCGCCTTGCCCCGCATCTCCTTCATGACCTGACCGATGAGGGCACCGGCCGCCTGCGCCTTGCCGCCGCGGATCTTCTCCACGACGTCGGGGTTGGCGGCGATGACCTTGTCCACCGCGGCGTTGAGCGCCCCGTCGTCCTGGACGACGATGAGCCCGCGACGGTCGACGACCTGGGCCACCGACCCCTCCCCGGCCAGGACGCCTTCGAGGGCCTCTCGGGCGAGGCGGTCGGTGAGCTTTCCGTCCTCGACGAGCTGGGCCAGTTCGGCCACGTCCGCGGGGGTGACCCTCAGGGCGGTGAGTTCGACCCCGTCGGCGTTGGCGCGGCGGGCCAGTTCCCCGGACCACCACTTGCGCGCCGCGGCGGGCGAGGCGCCCGCCGCCACGGTGGCCTCGACGACGTCGAGCGCACCGGCGTTGACGAGGTCGCGGAACTCCAGGTCGGAGAACCCCCACTCGGCGTGCAGCCGCTTGCGGCGCAGGGCCGGCGGTTCCGGCAGGGAGTCGCGCAGCTCCTCGACCCACGCCCGGTCCGGGACGATGGGCACGAGATCGGGTTCGGGGAAGTACCGGTAGTCCTCGGCGTCGGACTTCTCCCGGCCCGACGTCGTCAGCCCGGTGTCCTCGTGCCAGTGCCGCGTCTCCTGCACGACCTTGGCGCCCGACCGCAGGACGGCCGCGTGCCGGGAGACCTCGTACCGGACGGCCCGTTCGACCGAGCGCAACGAGTTGACGTTCTTGGTCTCCGAGCGGGTGCCGAGCTTCGACTCCGGCGAGGGACGCAGCGAGAGGTTCACGTCGCAGCGCAAGGAACCCTGCTCCATCTTGACGTCGGAGACGTCGAGGGCGCGCAGCAGGTCGCGCAGGGCGGCGACGTAGGCGCGGGCCACGTCCGGAGCCCGGTCACCGGTGCCCTCGAGGGGTTTGGTGACGATCTCGATGAGCGGGATGCCGGCGCGGTTGTAGTCCACGAGGGAGAACTCGGCGCCGTGGATGCGGCCCGTGGAACCCCCGACGTGCAGGGACTTCCCGGTGTCCTCCTCCATGTGGGCGCGCTCGATCTGCACCCGGTAGGTGAAGGCCGGCTTCGTGCCGTCCTCCGAGGCCGGGACGTCGACGTCGAGGTACCCCTCGTAGGCGATCGGCTCGTCGTACTGCGACGTCTGGAAGTTCTTCGGCATGTCCGGGTAGAAGTAGTTCTTCCGGGCGAACCGGCAGTTCTCCGCGATGGAGCAGTTCAGCGCCAGCCCGATGCGGATCGCCGACTCCAGCGCCTTGGCGTTGAGCACCGGCATCGCACCGGGCAGCCCCAGCGACGTCGGGTCCACCTGCGTGTTCGGCTCGGCGCCGAACTCCGTGGGTGCCCCCGAGAACATCTTCGTCTTCGTGTTGAGCTCGACGTGCACCTCGAGGCCGAGGACGGGGTCGAACTCCGCCACCGCCTCGTCGTAGTCGACCAGATCGACGCTCATGCCGAGACCCCCTGCCACGCCGGAACCTTCGCGAGCAACGGCCCGCCCCACTTGTCCACCAACCGCGCCTCGAGCGCGGCCCCGACCCGGTACAGCCGGTCGTCGGCCCGCTGCGGGGCGAGGATCTGCAGCCCCACGGGCAGCCCGTCCGACAACCCCGCCGGCAACGACATGCCGGGCAGCCCGGCCAGGTTCGCCGGGATCGTCGCGACGTCTCCGGCGTACATCGCCAGCGGGTCGTCGAGCTTCTCGCCCAGCTCGTACGCCACGGTCGGCGCCGTCGGCGAGACGAGCACGTCGACGTCGGCGAAGGCCGCCGCGAAGTCGCGCTGCACGAGCGTGCGGACCTTCTGCGCGCTGCCGTAGTAGGCGTCGTAGTACCCGGCCGACAGCGCGTACGTGCCGAGGATGATGCGGCGCTTGGCCTCGTCGCCGAAACCGGCCGCGCGGGTGGCGCGCATGACCGTCTCGGCCGTCACGTTCCCGCCCTCGGGCACGACCCGCAGGCCGTACCGCATCCCGTCGAACTTGGCGAGGTTGCTCGACGCCTCGCTCGGCAGGATGAGGTAGTACGCCGCGAGCGCGTGCACGATGTTCGGCAGGCTCAGCTCGACGACCTCGGCGCCGGCGGCGCGGAACTCCGCCAGCGACTCCTCGAAGCGGGCGACGACGCCCGGCTCGTAGCCCTCACCGGACAGTTCGCGCACGACACCGATGCGGACCCCCGCGAGGTCGCCCGTGGCGCCCTGGCGAGCCGCGCCGACGACGTCCGGGACGGCATCGGGCAACGACGTGGAGTCGTAGGGGTCGTGGCCCGCGATGACCGCGTGCAGCAGCGCGGTGTCCATGACCGTCCGGGCGCACGGCCCGGCCTGGTCCAGGGAGCTGGCCAGGGCGATGAGCCCGTAGCGCGAGACGGCGCCGTAGGTGGGCTTGACGCCGACCGTGCCGGTGACGGCCGCGGGCTGGCGGATGGAACCGCCCGTGTCCGAGCCGATCGTCAGCGGGGCCTCGAAGGCCGCGAGCGCCGCGGCGGACCCGCCGCCGGAACCGCCCGGGATGCGGGTCGGGTCCCACGGGTTGCGGGTGACGCCGTAGGCGGAGTGCTCGGTGGTCGAGCCCATCGCGAACTCGTCCATGTTCGTCTTGCCGAGGACGACGAGACCGGCGGCGTGCAGTTCGCGGACGACGGTGGCGTCGTACGGCGGCACCCAGCCCTCGAGCATGCGGGAGCCGGCCGTGGTGGGCAGGCCCTTGGTGGTCAGGACGTCCTTGACCCCGACCGGGATGCCCGCGAGCGGGCCGAGGTCGGCGCCGGCGGCGCGGTCGGCGTCGATCTGCCGGGCCCGGGCGAGGGCGCCCTCGTGGTCGACGTGGAGGAAGGCGTGGACACCGGACGCGTTGGGGCCCGAGGTGGGGCCGTCCACGGCGTCGATGCGGTCGAGGTGGGCGCGGGTGACCTCCTCGGAGGAGACGACCCCGCTGCGCAGGGCGTCCGCGAGCCGGGTCGCGTCCCACTGGACGAGTTCGTTGACGCTCACGCCTCCTCCCCCAGGATCATCGGGACGCGGAAGCGGCCGTCCTCGGCCGCCGGGGCGCCGGCGAGCGCCTCGGCCGCGGTCAGGCCCGGGCGGACGACGTCCGGCCGGGTCACGTTCGTCAGGGGCACGGGGTGCGAGGTGGCGGGCACGTCGTCGGTGGCGACCTTCGCGACGGCCGCGACGGCATCGAGGACCGCGTCGAGCTGACCCGCCATGCGGTCCAGCTCCTCGTCGGACATGTCGATGCGCGCCAGGCGCGCGAGGTGCTCGACCTCGGATCGGGAGATGGCGGACACGATCGGTGAGTCTATTCGGCTGGTCCGGGGTGTCCTCGGTCCACCAGCCGAGTGAGCACGATGACGGAGTCCGTGGCGGCGATGGAGGCCCCGTCCCGGACGCGTTCGACGGCCCGCTCCAGGTGGCTGACGTCGCGGGCGCGCAGGTGCAGGAGGGCGTCGGCGGGGCCGGTCACGGTGTACGCGCCGACGATCTCGGGCACGCCCCGCCACTGCCGGCGCAGCTCCTCGGGCGAGACGGTGCCGTGGCAGCGGACCTCGACGAAGGCCTCGGTGCCCCAGCCCAGCGCGGCGGGGTCGACGACCGCGGTGAAGTGCGCGATGACGCCGTCGGCGACGAGGCGGTCGACCCGGCGCTTGACCGCCGGCGCGGACAGGCCGACCTGCTGGCCCACCTCGGCGAAGGTGGCGCGGCCGTCGGACTCCAGGGCCGCGAGGATCCCGCGGTCGACGTCGTCCAGCTCGCGCACGGTGGCGTTCCTCCCCAGGGTCGGCGGGCAACGGATCGTGCCACAGTGACGCCGTGCGTGACGGTGTGCGTGACGGCGGGCGCGACGGTGTGGTGGTCCTGGGGGCGGCCGGGACGCGGTGGGGGGTGCTCACGACCCTGGGGCTCCTGGCCGTCGCCGCGGTCGTGGCGTGGCGCGAGTGGGTCCCCCTGGGCTACCTGGCCGGCTACGCCGCCATCGCGGCCTGCGCCCTCGTCGTGACGATGGTGCGCCACCGCGGCGACACCGTGACGCTGATGGACGAGGCGGTCGTGGTGCGCAGCCGTGGGGCGCAGACGGTGTGGCCGTGGGAGCAGGTCCTGGAGGTCTCGTGGTCGTCGGCGACCTGGCCGTACTCCGGGTCCGGCCCGGTCCTGCGCGTCAAGGGCGGGGCCTACGACGACCCCGGACCCAACGTGCCCGCGCAGGTCGCCTCGCTCCCCCTCTTCGGCGCACGCGAGCAGCAGGCCGCCGTCAGGGCGTTCCGGTCCGTCGCGGAGGAACGGGGCCTCGTCTTCACCCCGGGCCTGGTGGACCTCATCACCTCGGGGAAGCGGAGGCCGCGCCTTCCCGGTGCGCGGCGCGACGCCAGGGGTGGGTCGCTCTAGGCGCTGACGTCAGCCCTCCGCCTCGTCCTCCGCGCTCCCCCGGGCCGGGTCCTGGACGTCCTCGGACTCCTCGGACTCCTCGGACACCTCGGACTCCTCGGACTCCTCGGGCAGCGCGACGGCGTCCGGCCCACCCTGCAGCAGGGCGGTGAACCCCGCCTCGTCGAGGATCCGCAACCCCAGCTGCTCGGCCTTGTCCGCCTTCGACCCCGCCGCCTCCCCCACGACGACGAAGTCGGTCTTCTTCGACACCGAGCTCGACGCCTTCCCGCCGCGGGCGAGGATGGCCTCCTTCGCCTCGTCGCGGGAGTACCCCGTGAGCGAGCCCGTGACGACGACCGTGAGGCCCTCCAGCGTGCGGGGGGTGGACTCGTCGCGTTCGTCCTCCATCCGCACCCCGGCCTCGCGCCACTTGCGCACGACCTCCCGGTGCCAGTCGACGGTGAGCCACTCGACGACGGCGTCCGCGATCGTCGGCCCGACACCCTCGGAGGAGGCGATCTCCTCGGCGCTCGCGGCCTCGATCGCCTCCATCGACCCGAACCGGTCGGCCAGGGCGCGCGCCGCGGTCGGGCCGACGTGCCGGATGGACAGGCCGACGAGGACGCGCCACAGCGGCTGCGCCCGCCGGTCGGCGAGGTTCTGCAGCAACCGTCGACCGTTGGCCGAGACGGCACCGGCCTTCGTCGTGAAGAGCGGGACCTTCGCCAGGTCCTCCTCCGTGAGGGTGAACAGGTCGCCCTCGTCCTCGATGACCCCGGCCTGCAGGAGGGCCGTCGACGCCTCGTAG
The DNA here is from genome assembly GCF_040702905.1 of Kineococcus sp. NPDC059986. NCBI lineage: Bacteria > Bacillati > Actinomycetota > Actinomycetes > Kineosporiales > Kineosporiaceae > Kineococcus > Kineococcus sp. NPDC059986. The sequence continues at coordinate 250,812 of NZ_JBFBND010000001.1, forward strand.
CCGAGTGCCTCGATGTCGAAGGCCCCGCGGCCGGCGACGTGGAAGACGCGTTCGCGCAACTGGGCGGGGCAACTGCGGGAGTTGGGGCACCGGATGTCGACGTCGTCGGCGCGCTGGCGCGCGAGCGTCGTGCCGCACTCGGGGCACTCCGTCGGCATGACGAACTCGCGTTCCTCGCCCGTGCGCGACTCGGCGACCGGCCCGAGCACCTCGGGGATGACGTCGCCGGCCTTGCGCACGACGACGGTGTCGCCGATGAGGACGCCCTTGCGCCTGACCTCGTCGGCGTTGTGCAGCGTCGCCATCTTCACGGTCGAGCCGGCGACGAGCACCGGTTCGAGCACCGCGAACGGGGTGACCCGACCGGTGCGGCCGACGTTCACCTGGACGTCCAGGAGCGTCGTCGTCACCTCCTCGGGCGGGTACTTGAACGCGATGGCCCACCGGGGCGCGCGCGACGTCGAGCCCAGCCGGCGCTGCAGCGGCACCTGGTCGACCTTGACGACGACCCCGTCGATCTCGTGCTCCACGTCGTGCCGGTGCTCGCCGTAGTACGCGATGTACTCGGCCACTTCGGGGAGCGTGTCGAGGACCTTCACGCGCGGGGACGTCGGCAGCCCCCAGGCCGCGAGCTTCTCGTACGCCTCGGACTGCGAGCCGTTCTCCATGCCGCGCCGGGCCCCGATGCCGTGCACGAGCATCCGCAGCGGTCGGGTCGCGGTGACGCGAGGGTCCTTCTGCCGCAACGACCCCGCCGCCGCGTTGCGGGGGTTGGCGAAGGGCGGTCTCCCCGCCTCGACGAGGCCGGCGTTGATGCCCGCGAACCCCTCGAGGAGGAAGAACACCTCCCCGCGCACCTCGAGGAACTCCGGCACGTCGTCCCCGGTGAGCCGGTGCGGGACGTCGGCGATCGTGCGGACGTTGAACGTCACGTCCTCCCCCGTGCGCCCGTCCCCGCGCGTCACACCCCGGACGAGCCGGCCCTGTTCGTAGACGAGGTCGATGGCGAGGCCGTCGATCTTCGGTTCGCACAGGTAGCGCGCGCCCTCGCCGACCTCCTTCTCGACGCGGCCCGCCCACGCCGACAACTCGTCGAGCGTGAACGCGTTGTCGAGGCTGAGCATGCGCTCGGGGTGGTCGACAGCCGTGAACTCCGTCGAGAACGTCCCGCCGACGGTCTGCGTGGGCGAGTCGGGAGTGCGCAGTTCGGGGTGCTCGTCCTCCAGCGCCCGCAGTTCCCGTTCCAGCGCGTCGTACTGGCCGTCGCTGAGCGGGGAGGAGTTCCGCACGTAGTAGGAGAAGCGGGCGGCCTCGACCTCGGCCACCAGCTCCTCCCAACGGTGACGGGCCGACGGCGGGACGCTGCTACCGGTCGTCCCACCGGCGGGGGACGTGCTCTCTGCGCTCACGCTCACATCCTGCCGCGGGGGTCCGACACACGCCCACGTGCGTCAGGAGGCGGTGGGACGGCGCAGGACGACGAACTCCAGGTCGTCCCGCTGCGGGAGGCCGAACCGGTCGTCGCCGTAGGGGAAGGGCCGCCGGTCCCCCGTGGCGCAGAACCCGAGCCGTTCGTACCAGGCGATGAGGTCCTCGCGCTGGGCGATGACCGTCATCTCCAGTGCCGAGGCCCCCCACCGGGCGACGGCCTCGGCGTCGGCGCGCGTCAGCAGCGCGCGACCGATGCCACCGCCCTGCGCGAGCGGGCTCACGGCGAACGTCCCGAAGTAGGCGGCGGCTCCCGGCTCCTGCCCCGGGCGGCGCAGTTCGCAGCACCCGACGAGGACGCCGTCGCGGTGGGCCAGCAGCAGGAACGACGCGGGCGCGGCGACGACGGCGGCGATGCCCTCGACGTCGGTCCGCCGTCCCTGCAGGAGGTCCGCCTCGGTCGTCCAGCCCGCCCGGCTGCTCTCGCCCCGGTAGGCCGACTCGACGAGGTCGACGACGGCCGGGACGTCGGCGGCGGTCGCGTCGCGGAACGTCAGGTCAGTCACCGGAGGCCTCCTCGAGGGCGGCGGCCGCTGCGCGCAGCCGGGTCAGCAGGTCGCGCACCAGCGCGGGCTGTGCCTCGGCCAGGCCCGTGGCGGGCAGGAGGACGACGTCGGCGAGCGCCGTCGCTGGCAGCCCGATCCGGCGCCAGGGCTGGCGCACGGCGTCGACGACCGCGGCGACCGTGGGGACGGACAGCCCGGGACGGTCCGGGACGGGCAGGGCTGCGGCCCACAGGCGGATCCCGTCCTCGACGCAGGCCGCGACGGACTCCCAGCCCGCGGGGCCGAGGTCGCGGACGGCGAGGGCCACCCCCGCGGGTCCCACCTCGCGGACGAGCGCCCAGGGGGCCTCCTCGGGGTCCAGCCGGAGCACGGTGTCGGCCCCGGCGTCGCGGACCGCGGCCACGACGTCCCGCAGCGCGTCGCGGACCTCGGCGCGGTCGACGGCGCGCAGCGTCCCGTAGCCCGACTGGGTCGGCAGCCGGCCCGCCAGGACGGCGGCCAGGGACGGCTCCTCGACGTGGACGACGACCTGTGCCCCGGGCACGAGCCGCCGGACGTCGGCGACGTGCCGGGAGAGTCCTTCGGCGAGGGAGGCGACGACGTCGCGCCGGGCGCCGTGGTCGGAGACGCTCCGCTCCCCGCGGGTCAGCTCGACGCTGGCCAGCAGCGACCACGGACCGACGACGGGCAGCGCGAGCGGACCCGTCCAGCCGTCCGCGGCCTCGGCGAGCTCGTCGAGGTCGGCCCGCAGGAAGGCGCCGGCACGAGCGGCGTCGCGGCCGGGGGCGTCGACGAAGCGCCAGCCCGCGGGCTGCCGGTCCACGGGCAGGTCCACGAGCAGGGAGGCGGTGCGGCCCAGCGGGTCCGCCCCCGGACCACGCGCCGGGAGCAGCGGGAGGTGGGGCACGTGCGGCGGGTCGCCGAGCTCCCCGAAGACGGTGCGGGCGGCTTCCCGGGAGTCTTCCCCCGGCAGCGCGCCGACGGCGGCGGCGGATCCTGGCACGCCGGAACGCTACCCGTCGGGGGGCCGGTGGTCCGGCGGGCATCCCCCGAAGGTCGGACCCGGGTGCCGACCGAGGTCCGTTGGCGGGGACCGGTCCGGTGCGGGTGGATGGAGTCCTCACAGCCGACTCCTGGGAAGGCCACACCTCATGCACCACAGTCCGCGCCCCGCCGGCCACCGCACCGTCCGGCGTGCCGGGACCGCCGCCGTGGGGGTGCTGGCCCTGGCCGGACCGCTGCTGGTCGCGGGTCCCGCGGCCGCAGCGCCCGCACCGGCCCCGTCCCCGCTCGGGACCACCCGGCCTGCGACGGTCGCCGCGGCCGAGGCGGAGTTCACGGCCCGCACCCCGGAGCGCTACCGCGACCAGCAGCTCGCGTGGGCGCCGTGCTCGCGCGAGCAGGTCGGCCTCCTGGCCAGTCTGACCAGCGGGCTGGTGTGCGCCCGGGTCGCCGTCCCGCGCGACTGGAACGACCCCGAGGCCGGCGAACCCCTCCAGGTCACCATCAGCCGCGAACCGCGGCAGGGGCCGCGACCGGAACGCACGGTCGTCACGAACCCGGGGGGCCCGGGCGGTGCCGGGTTGTCGCTGGCCGCGCTCGGTTCGGCCGTGCCGGGTCTGGCCGACACCGAGGTCATCGGGCTCGACGTCCGCGGCACGGGCGCCAGTTCGGCGATGACGTGCGGGTCCTCGTTCGTGGGCGAGACCCCGCCGGACACCCGGGACCGCTCCCCCGAGGCGCTCGCGCAGGCCGCGAAGATCATCGAACGCGCCGCCCAGGCCTGCGCGCAGGACCCGCTCGCACCCGTCGTGGACACCCAGCAGACGGTCTTCGACATCGACCTCGTCCGCGACGCCCTGGACCGGGAGACGATCGACTGGGTCGGCTACTCCGGCGGGACCTGGCTGGGTGCGCAGTTCGCCACCCACCTGCCCGGCCGGGTGGGGCGCTTCGTGCTCGACTCCAGCGTCGACGCGACCGCGGGGTACCAGGAGGTGTTCTCCTACCAGCCCATGGCGTTCCAGCGCCGGTTCGACGTCGACTTCGCGCCGTGGGCGGCGGCGGGGAACGCGACGTTCGGGCTCGGCGCGACGGGGGCCGAGGTGGGTGCGACGTACGAACGGCTGCGCGCCGGCCTCGCGGCCCGGCCGCTGCCGCTGCTGCCCGGGCTGGTGGTGGACGGCAACCTCCTCGACGCCCTCGCGACGCAGTCGATGTACGGCAAGGCCTCGTTCCCGCAGCTGGCGTGGATCCTCAGCGGTCTGCAGGTGGTCGAGGCGTGGCGCGGGACGTCCGGCGCGCAGCCCCCGGCGGCCCTGTCCGGCCGGCTGGGCGACCTCGTCCGGCAGCTGGCCCCCGCGGCCGACCGGCCGTCGGCCGTGGAGTCGATGGCTGCGACGTTCGCGGCGACCACGTGCAACGACAGCCCCTGGACCACCGACCAGGCGTTCTGGGACGCCTACGGGAACGAGCAGGGCGAGCGGTACCCGCTCGTCGGGTACACGAAGTCCTCGCAGGTCTGCGCCTACTGGGAGCGCGACGGGCTCGTCCTGCCGACCGTCGACGGGGCCGACCTGCCGCCGCTGCTCATCGTGCAGTCCCGCCGCGACCCGGCCACGGCCTACGAGGGCGCGCAGAAGACGCACCGCGCGATGGGCTCCTCGGTCCTCGTGACGGTCGAGGACGAGGGCGACCACGGCCTCTACGGCTCCGGCAACCCGTGCGTGGACGACGTGGTGGGCCGGTTCCTCACCGAGGGCACCGCCCCCGACGGGGACGTCACCTGCGAGGGCGTGGGGCTGCCGCCCGTCGCGGGGTCGCCGGCCGAGAGCGTCGTCGCGCAGGTGCTGCGGGCGGCGCGCTCCGGAGCGGCGTCGTGAGGGCGTGCGCGGCGGGTTCGGCGGTGGGTGAGGATGACCCGGTGAGGTCGATCCCGTGAGCACCACCCGCCCGCCCGCCCTGGCCCTCGGTGAGGGGATCGGGGACGGCGTCACCGACGAGGAGCGCCGGTCCGCGCTGCGCCGCATGCGGCTGCTGGCGACCGGGCTCCTCGTGGTGGCCGCCGTCGTGTACGCGCTGACGGTCGGGCGTGCGGGTGGGTGGGGCTACGTCAACGCCGCGGCCGAGGCCGCCATGGTCGGCGCGGTCGCGGACTGGTTCGCGGTGACGGCGATCTTCCGCCACCCCCTGCGGCTGCCCATCCCGCACACCGCGCTCATCCCGCGCCGCAAGGAGGCGCTGGGCAAGAGCCTGGAGCAGTTCGTCGCCGAGAACTTCCTCGCCGAGGACGTCGTGCGCGACAAGGTCCAGCGCGCGGGCATCCCCCGTCGCGTCGGGTCCTGGCTGTCCGACCGCGGCGGGTCGCGGCGCGTCGTGGAGGAGGCCTCCACGATCCTCACCGGCGCGCTGGGGATCCTGCGCGACGAGGAGGTCACCACCGTCATCGACCAGGTGCTCGTGCGGCGCCTGGCCGCGCAGTCGTGGAGCCCGACGCTGGGTCGGTTGCTCGAGGAGGTCGTGCGCGACGGGACCCACCACCCCGTCGTCGACCTCACGCTCATCGAGGTGCAGACCTGGTTGCGCCGCAACGAGACCCTCGTGCGCCGGCTCGTGACGGACCGGGCGCCGCTGTGGGTGCCGGACTGGCTCAACGACCGCCTCGGGAAGCGCGTGTACGCCGAGGCCCAGCGCTGGGTCGACGAGATGGTCGACGACCGCGGGCACACCGGCCGCAAGGCCATCGACGACCTGCTGGCGCGCTACGCCGACGCCCTGCAGAACGACCCCGACACGCGCGCCAAGGCGGACGAGTTCCAGCAGCGGCTGCTCAGCTCCCCCGGCCTCGCGGACACCGTGGCCGGGTTGTGGTCCAGCGTGCGGGGTTTCCTGCTGGACGCGTTGAGCGACCCGGACAGTTCGTTGCGGGTCCGCAGCGAGGAGGCGCTCGTCGACGTCGGCCACCGCCTCGTCGAGGACGCCGCCTTCGCCGCCCGCGTCGAGGGCCACCTCACCGACGCGGCCGGGCACGTCGTGCGCCGGTTCGCCCCGGAGCTCGCGACCGTCATCTCCGACACCGTGGCCCGCTGGGACGGCGACGACGCCGCTCGCCGCATCGAACTGCACGTCGGGCGGGACCTGCAGTTCATCCGGATCAACGGGACCGTCGTCGGCGGGCTCGTGGGGTTGTTCATCCACACCGTCACGGTGCTGGCGAGCTGAAGGCCGTCTCTGGGGTCAACAGGTCGAGGACGCCCGCCGCTGTGCAGCCCGGACGGCGGCGACGACCCCCACGACCGCCAGGCAGACGGCGGCCGCCAGGAGCGTGAGCACGTACCAGGCCACCATCCCCAACGCGTCCGAGGCCGCCGACGGCAGCACGGCGAGCAGCGCGGCCGGGGCCAGGGCGACGCCCGCCCCACGCCACGGTCCGAGGAGGACCTCGCCCAGCGCGGCGGCCGCCACGAGCGTGCCGAGGGCCGCCACGGACAGTGCGGTCGGGTGCTCGGGTCCGCTCCCGTCGACGGGCCACCAGCCCATCCACGCCACCCAGGCCGCCGCACCGAGGGCCACGACCACCCCCGCCCACCGCCGGCGGGTCGGAGGAACGTGCGCCACCAGGAGCGCGGTGCCGCTGCCGGCCGCCGCGAGCGCCCCCGCGGCGAGGGCCACGTACAGGACGTCGACAGGGGTGTCCGGGTCCAGCCCGGCCCGGGCGTCCGTGAGCAGGAGGGCCGCACCGGCACCCGCAGCCGTCGTCACGACACCGGTGAACGGCCGCGTGGCTCGGTCGGTGAGGACCGTGGCAGCGGCCAAGAGGATGCCGAGGACCGTCCAGGGCAGGGACGTCCCCTCGCCGACGGTCGGCGTCATCAGCCAGCGCCACGCGCACACCGCCACCGTCGTCACGACGCCGGCGACCACCGCGCGCTGCCAATTCCTCCGGGTCACGGACCGAGTCTTCCGCCCACCACCGGTAGCACGGGTGACTCGGGCGTGAACCCCCTCCGCTGGCGGAGCGCCTGCACGCGGCGCGACGTGGGGTGACCGAACGCGGTGGCGCTAGCGGGGTCTCAACCCGTCGACCACCACGGTGAGCATGCGCGCGAGCTGCTCGGACTGCTCCGGGGCCTCGGCGACGGACAGGGCACTGGACAGGAGCCCACCGACGTCCACGGGATCGACCTCCGCGCGCAGCTCGCCCACGACGGCGCCGGCGGCGAGCAGTGTCTCCAGGACCTGCTGGACCTCGTCGCAGACCGGACCGGTGCCGAAGCGACCCGTCGCGAACATGGCCACGAGAGCGGCGGTGATGCCCTGCCGTTCGGCGGCCCACTGCGCGAACCGGCCCATCCAGGCCAGCAGGGCGTCCGCGGGGGCGTGCGTCCCCAGCAGGGCCGCCGCGGCCGTCGCGATCAGGTGTTCCCGGTTGCGCCGGGCGTCGGCGCGGGCCCCACCCGGGCACGGCGCACGAGAACCCCTCACCTTCCAGGAGACCCCCATGACCTTCACGCTCGACACCTACCGCCAGCTCGGACGGTCGGGCCTGCGCGTCTCGCCCCTCGCCCTGGGCGCCGCGACCTTCGGCAACGACTGGGGGTGGGGCGCCGAGGAGGACGAGGCACGCCGAGTGTTCGACCGCTAGGTCGAGAACGGCGGGAACTTCGTCGACACGGCCGTCACCTAGACCAACGGGACATCCGAACGCCTCCTCGGTGGGTGCGCCAAGGGCCGGCGCGACCGCCTCGTCCTGGCCACGAAACCTTCGCCACGACGGTTTCTTCGATCCTCGGAACCGGCACCTGTCTGGTTCACCGGTCGCGGACCGGGAGGGCGGAACTGGACTCCGCCGGGAGGTGTCGAGGCGCGAGGACCTCTGCGCGACAGTCATCCACAACCCTCCGTCCGCAACTGACTACCCGTGAACTGTTCTCCTGCACAAAGTTACGAGCTGTTCAGCCTTCCGACACAGGCCCTGTTCGACTAAACTTGAACACATGACCCCCACCGTCCAGGACACCCCACGCGACAGGGCCGCCGACGCCCTCACGCGTCTCGTGGCCGCCCTGGACGACCTCCTCACCCTGCCGACGGGAACTCTCGACCGCGACGACGTCGAGCACCTCACACGCAGCCTCTACGCCCTCGGCAACCGCCTCGACGCCACCAAACTCCACCTCCTGCGCCGCGCCCTGGAGCACGCCCCCCGAGAGTTCCGTCGTCGACCTGCTCGCCACCTCCCCGGTGAACCTGTCCCGCACCCTGGCCCGCAAGGACGTCACCGCCGCCCGCCACACCGACCCTCACGTGCCCTGGGACGGACGCATCGGCGGCCTCGACGGGGACCGCGGATCCCTCGCTCTGATGGGTGGGGAACTCGCGGCCGGGAACACCACCCTCGCGCATGTCCACGGCGCCGTCACCGCCCTGCAGTCCATCCCCACCCCACTGCGCCGCGGCACCATCGCAGTCAAGGCGCGCCAGGAAACCGGCGAGATCGTCTGGACCACCCACAACCGCAGTGACGTGCTCGACGGGTTCTTCACGACCTCCATCGCCACCCAACCCTTGGGCACCGCCGCCGCCCTCATCGAGGACATCCTCACCCTCGTCGACCCCGAACGCGTCGACCGGCACGTCCGCGACCTCGAACCGGACTCCGCCAGCCGCCGCACCCTCACCTTCACCCGCCGCCACGGCATGCTGCGCATGACCGTCGACCTGGACGAGGCCGCCGCCGTCGTCGTCCGCTCCGCCGTCGAAGCCGCCGCCAAACCCATCCCCAACGCTTCTGCCGGGGACACCGACGCAAGCAGCGGGCTGGGCGGAGAGAGCGACACCCGCTCGGTCGGGCAGCGCCGGCATGACGGCCTCGTCGAGTTGGTGACGACGGGTGCGCACCACCCCGCCAGCGAGGCCGACCCCGTCGTGGCGCACAAGGCCACCGTCGTCCTGCGCGCCACCCTCAACGCCGACGGCTCCGTGGAGTCCGGTTCTGCCGCCGCCGACACCCACGGCCCCGTCGCCGACGCGACGCTGCGCGCCGCCTCCTGCGACGGGGACGTCACCGTCGCCGTCATGGACCGCCTCGGCCGGCCCCGCTCCCTTCACACCCTGGACCGGCACGCCACCGACAACCAGCGGTTGATCGTGGCCGAACGCGACCGTGGCTGCATCGCGCCGGGCTGCGGGGCGCCGGCGTGGGCCTGCCACCTCCACCACGTCGTCCACTGGGCGGACGGTGGTCCGACGAGCGTCGAGAACCTGGTGTTGTTGTGCGGCCGGGACCACCGAGCTCTCCACGCAGGACGCCTGGAGGCCAGGTTCGGCGAGGACGGGTTGCCGGAAGCCCGGAGGATGCAACGGGACCTGGGGACGCTGATGACCCCGGGGCCCTGGACGCGCAACGACCACCCCGTCCTCCGGGAGAGGACGCGGGAACTCGCCCATGCCCTGCTGCAGGACGCCCCGCCGGACTGACACCGCTGGACCGGACCCGACGCTGCGCCATCCGCCGATCGGGCGACTCCCCTGAAGTCGCACGTTCAACGAGACGAAGGGGGACCGTGAGTTCCCTCCGAGGTCGCGTGCGCCGGTCCACCTCAGCGCTCGTCTCCCTGCTGCCCCGGGGCCGCATGCTGCCGGACGAGGTCTGGCACCGCCGGCACCGCGCGATCGTCCGCGTCGCGGGGCTGCAGGCCCTCGGCCTCGTGGTCTTCGGCGCCTTCCAGGGCCTGGGCCCCGTGGAGGTCCTCGCCGGCGGGGCGCTCGTCCTCGCGCCCCTCGCGCTCGCCGTGCCGAGCGGCTACTCGCGCAAGCTGCGGTCGGCCGGCGCGTCGGCGAGCCTGTTCACCGCCTCCACGGTGCTCGTGCAGTTCTGGGGCGGACAGACGGAGGCGCACTTCCACTTCTTCGTCATGATCGGCCTGGTCGCCCTGTACCAGGACTGGGTGCCCTTCTCGATCGGCCTGGGGATCGTCGTCGTCCACCACGGCGTGCTGGGAACGCTGGAACCGCAGTTCGTCTACAGCCACCACGCGGCCATGGCCCACCCCTGGCGCTGGATGGTCGTCCACGCCGCCTTCGTCCTCGCGGCCAGCGTGACCCACCTCGCCTCGTGGCGCCTCAACGAGCAGCAGGGGCTGCGGGACCCGCTCACCGGGCTGGCCAACCGCACCCTGCTGCAGGAGTTCCTCACGCGGGCCCTGTCCCGGCGCGAGGAGATCACCGTCCTCTTCGTCGACCTCGACGACTTCAAGAACGTCAACGACTCCCGCGGGCACGCCGCGGGTGACCAGCTCCTCCTCGCCGTCACCGAACGCCTCCGGGCGTGCGTGCGCGGCGGTGACCTCGTGGCGCGCCTCGGCGGGGACGAGTTCGCCGTCGTCCTCCACGGCGGGGAGCCCGCCGCACGCCGCGTCGGAGAGCGGTTCCTCGCGAGCCTCGACCAGCCCGTCGCGGTCGAGGGGCACCAGCTGCACGTCCACGCCAGCCTCGGCACAGCGGACACCAGCACCCTGTGCCAGCAGCGCAGCGACCTCGACTCGGCCGCCGAGCTGCTGCGCAACGCCGACCTCGCCATGTACTGGGCCAAGTCCAGCGGCAAGAACCGGCTCGTCGCGTACACCGAGGGCATGTCGGCTGCGGCGCAGGACAAGGCGTCCCTGCGCGACGACCTCGCGTCGGCCCTGGAGGAGGGGCAGTTCGAGGTCTACTACCAGGCGACGGTCGACTTCCGGCGACCCGCCGGGCACCCCGGGGCGACGGACCAGAGCGCCGACCGCGCGAAGGGGTACGAAGCCCTGCTGCGCTGGTGCCACCCCGAACGCGGCATGGTCTCCCCGCTGGACTTCGTGCCGCTCGCCGAGGCGAACGGGTCGATCCTGGCCATCGGCGCGTGGGTGCTGCGCACGGCGACCCGGCAGGCCGCCGCCTGGACCGCGGAGCGGGGCTACCCCGTCAGCGTCGCCGTGAACCTGTCGGCCGTGCAGCTCGCCTCCGACGACGTCCTCACCGTCGTGCGGGACGCCCTGCGCGACAGCGGTCTGCGTCCGCACCAGCTCACCCTCGAAGTCACCGAGAGCGTCCTCGTCGGGGACCTCGAGGCCGTCTCCGCACGCCTGGCGCAGTTGCGTTCGGCCGGGGTCCTCGTCGCCATCGACGACTTCGGCACCGGCTACTCCAGCCTGTCCTACCTGCGCCGGCTGCCCGTCGACACCGTCAAGATCGACCGGTCCTTCATCAGCGACCTCGCCACCGGCGGGTCCGCGACGCTGCTCGTCGCGTCCATCATCGAACTCGCCCGCAGCCTCGGACTCGACGTCGTCGCCGAGGGCGTCGAGACCGAGCAGCAGGCCGGCGTCCTGCGCAACCTCAGCTGCACCTACGCGCAGGGGTTCCTCTACGCGCGGCCGCAACCCGCTCAGGAACTCGCGACGGCCCCCGGCGCGGTCGTGCCCGAGATCGTCGCCGACCCCAGCACCCTCGTCCCGCGGTAGACCGCGACCGTCTGGCCGGGGGCGACACCGGTCAGCGGGGAGCGCAGGGTCACCGCGATCCCCTCCCCCGAGGGTTCGACGACGGCCGGGACGGCCTCGCCGTGGGCGCGCACCTGCACGTGGACCTCGACCGGCCCGGTCGGCGGCGAGCCGTTCCAGACGGGGGCGACGGCCTGCATCCCGGAGACGGCCAGCCGTTCGGCCGGGCCGACGGTCACCGTCCGGCGCACGGGTTCGATGCTCAGCACGTAGCGCGGCCGCCCGTCGGGCGCGGGCCGGTCGATCCCGAGCCCCTTGCGCTGCCCCACCGTGAACCCGTAGGTGCCGGTGTGGGAACCGAGGACCGCACCGGTCTCGTCGACGACCTCCCCCGGCACCTCGCCGAGCTTGTCGGCGAGGAAACCCCGGGTGTCGCCGTCGGGGATGAAGCAGATGTCGTGGCTGTCGGGCTTGTCCGCCACCGGCAGCCCGCGACGACGTGCCTCCTCGCGCACCTCCGCCTTCGTCGGCGCGTCCCCGAGGGGGAACATCGCGTGCGCCACCTGGTCGGCGTCGAGCACGGCGAGCACGTAGGACTGGTCCTTGGCGACGTCGGCGGCACGGTGCAGTTCCGCGGTCCCGTCCGCGCCCGGGCGCACCTGTGCGTAGTGCCCGGTCGCGACCGCGTCGAACCCCAGCGCGATGCCCTTGTCGAGCAGCGCGGCGAACTTGATGCGCTCGTTGCAGCGCACGCACGGGTTCGGGGTCCGGCCCGCGGCGTACTCGGCCACGAAGTCGGCCACGACGTCCTCGACGAAGTCCTCGGACAGGTCCCAGACGTAGAACGGGATGCCCAGCAGGTCCGCGGCCCGCCGCGCGTCGAGGGAGTCCTCGATCGTGCAGCACCCGCGCGAGCCCGTGCGCAGCGTCCCGGGGTTGCGGTTGAGGGCCATGTGGACGCCGACGACGTCGTGCCCCGCCTCGACCGCGCGGGCCGCGGCCACCGCGGAGTCCACCCCACCGCTCATGGCGGCCAGGACGCGCATCAGAGGCCCCCCGCCAGCGCCGGTCGCGGACGCCGGTGCGCCCGCTGCGCCCGGGACCCGCTCGCCCGCCGAGCCCGCTCCACCGCGGGACCCAGGGCCTGCACGGCGGCGTCGACGTCGGCCACGGTCGAGGTCCACCCCAGGGAGAAGCGCAGCGCGCCGGCCGCCTCGGCCGGGGACAGGCCCATCGCGAGCAGGACGTGGCTGGGCTGGGGCACCCCGGCCTGGCACGCCGACCCCGTCGAGCACTCGACCCCGGCCGCGTCGAGCAGGTAGGTCAAGGAGTCGCCCTCGCACCCCTCCACCGTGACGTGCGCGTTCCCCGGCAACCGGCCCGCTCCCGGGGCGGCGCCCCGCACCACCGCCCCGGGGACGGTCGCGATCCCCGCCAGCAGGCGGTCCCGCAGCGCGGCGACCCGCTGCGCCTCGACCGGCAGTCCCTCCACGGCGGCGCGCAGGGCCGCAGCAGTGGCCCGGACGCCCGGCGCGTCCAGCGTCCCGGAGCGCACCCCCAGCTCCTGCCCCCCGCCCTGCTGCAGCGGGACGAGCGTCGTCCCCCGCTTGACGAGCAGCGCCCCCGACCCGACGGGGCCGCCGAACTTGTGCGCGGACAGCGAGAGCAGGTCGGCCCCGGACGCGGCGAAGTCGACGGGCAGGTGCCCCACGGCCTGGACGGCGTCGGTGTGCAACGGGACGCCCACCGCGTGCGCGACCTCCGCGGCGGCGGCGACGGGCTGGACGGTGCCGACCTCGTTGTTGGCCCACATGAGCGAGACGAGGGCGACGTCGGACCCGTCGCCGAGGACCTCGGCCAGACCGGCCGCGTCGACCAGGCCGGTCCCGTCGACCGGGACCCAGCTGACGACGGCGTCCTCGCGGGCCTGCAACCACTCGACGCAGTCCAGGACGGCGTGGTGCTCGGTGGCGGCCAGGACGATCCGCCGGCGCCGCGGGTCGGCGTCCCGGCGGGCGCGGTAGAGGCCGGTGAGGGCCAGGTTGTCGCTCTCGGTGCCGCCGGAGGTCCAGACGACCTCCCCCGGGCGCGCGCCCAGCAGCTCGGCCAGCGTCTCGCGGCTCTCCTCCACGGCCACCCGGGCCCGGCGCCCGGCCGAGTGCAGCGACGACGGGTTGCCCGCCCCGCGCGCGGTCTCGGCCACGTACGCCTCGAGGGCCTCGGGCCGCAGGGCGGTCGTCGAGGCGTGGTCCAGGTAGGCCCGGTGGTCCGCCGTCACACACCCGAGTGTAAGGAACTGACAGACTGCGCCGGTGCCCGTCCCGATCCGCCCGAACCCTCCCGCACCTGCCGGCGCCGGCAGCCGGAGCCACCCGCTCGGGGTGACCCTGCGCGAGGACGGACAGGGAGCCGACGTCGCGGTCTTCGCCGGGCACGCCGACGCGGTCGACGTCTGCGTCCTGCGCCCGGACGGGTCCGAGCAGCGGACCCGGTTGCCCGACGTGGACCACGGCGTCTGGCACGGGCACGTCCCCGGTCTGGTCGCGGGCTCCCGCTACGGCCTGCGCGTGCACGGCCGCTGGGACCCCGAACGCGGACTGCGGCACAACCCCGCCAAGCTGCTGCTCGACCCCTACGCCCGCGGCGTCGAGGGCGAGGTGGCCCTGACGCCGGAGGTGTTCGGCCACACCGTCGACGAGACGCTGCGCGGTGACCTCGCCGTCGCCGACCCCCGCGACAGCGCCCCGCACGTCCCCCGCGGCGTCGTCCTGCCCCCCCTGCCGGCGCCGTTGCGGGTCAGCCCGGGCGAACGGCCCGAGGTCCCCTGGTCCGACACCGTCGTCTACGAGGCGCACGTGCGCGGGCTCACCCGCCTGCACCCGGACGTCCCGGCGCAGGAGCGCGGGACGTACGCCGCCCTGGCGCACCCGGCCGTCGTGGAGCACCTGCGCTCCCTCGGCGTCACGACCCTGGAACTGCTGCCCGTCCACGCCAGCACGTCCGAGACCGCCCTGCGCCAGCGCGGGCTCGTGAACTACTGGGGCTACAACACCCTCGCCTTCAACGCCCCTCACCCCGGCTACGCCACGGCGGCAGCCCGGGCCGCCGGACCGGACGCCGTCCGCGACGAGTTCCGCCGGGCCGTGCAGGGGCTGCACGAGGCGGGCATCGAGGTCCTCCTCGACGTCGTCTACAACCACTCCTGCGAGGAGGGCCCGGACGGGCCGCACCTGTCGCTGCGCGGGCTGGACGACGCGACGTACTACCTGCGCGACGCCGGCGGGCGACCGTTCGACGTCACCGGCTGTGGGAACTCCCTGGACTTCACCGAGCGCCGCGTCGTCCAGTTCGCCCTGGACTCGTTGCGGCACTGGGTGACCGAGTACGGGGTCGACGGGTTCCGGTTCGACCTCATGACGACGCTGGCGCGCGGGCGCGACGGGTTCTCCCCCGACCACCCGTTCCTCGTGGCCCTCGGCACCGATCCCGTCCTCGCCGGCACGAAGCTCGTCGCCGAACCGTGGGACGTCGGTCCGTTCGGCTGGCGCACGGGCCAGTTCCCGGAACCGTTGCACGAGTGGAACGACCGGTACCGCGACGGGGTCCGGCGGTTCTGGCTCACCGACGCCCGCGAGATCGCCCTGGGGCACTCCGCCCCCGTGGCCGCCGGACGCGGTCTGCGCGAACTGGCCACGCGCTTCGCCGGTTCGGCGGACACGTTCGACGTGCAGCGCGGCCGGCTGACGAGCGTCAACTTCATCACCGCCCACGACGGGTTCACCCTCGGCGACCTCGTCGCCCACGACCGCAAGCACAACGACGCCAACGGCGAGGGCAACCGCGACGGTTCGGACTCCGACACCAGCTGGAACCACGGGGTCGAGGGCGAGACCGACGACCCGCAGGTCCTGGAACTGCGGCGCCGGGCGATCCGGAACCTGCTCGCCACCCTCGTGCTGTCCACGGGGGTGCCGATGCTCACGGCCGGGGACGAGTTCGGGCGCAGCCAGGGCGGCAACAACAACCCCTACTGCCAGGACAACGAGGTCAGCTGGATGGCCTGGGACCTGCAGGACTGGCAGCAGGACCTCCTCGGCGACGTCCGGGAACTGCTGGCGCTGCGCCGCCGCTACCCGGTGCTGCGCGAGGCCGGGGTCCGCCGCGGGTCGCCCGTGCGCGACCAGCGGCAGGACCTGCTGTGGTTCGCCGAGGACGGCCGGCAGATGACCGTCGAGGACTGGCACCAGGCCGACCGGCGCATCCTGCAGGTCCTCGTCGACGGCCGCGGCCGCGGCCAGGACTCCGTCCTGGTCGTGGTGAACGGCGGACCGCGGCTGCAGGACGTCACGCTGCCGACCGTCGAGGGGATCGGCACGTTCGTGCCGCGCTGGTCCTCCACCCCCGACCGGCGGCGGCGCGCCACGGCCGCCGGGCGCGCCGTGCGGCTCGCGCCGTGGTCGGTCCGGGTGCTCGCCACCCCGTGACGCAGCCCGACCCCGTGACCCCCGCCCCGTGACCCCCACCTCGTGACCCCCACCTCGTGACCGTCGTCCTGGTCCCCGGCACCGGCTGCGCGCCCTGGCACTTCGACCGGGTCGCCCCGGGGTTGGCCCCCGAGCCCGTCGTGGTCCTCGAACTGCCCGGCCACGGCGCGGCGCGCCCGGTGGACCCCGTGACCCTGCCGGCGGTCGCGGACCGGCTCGCCGAGCAGGTCCCGGCGGACGCGGTCCTCGTGGGGCACAGCGCGGGAGGGGTCGTCGGTCTCGTCCTGGCCGTCCGGCACCCGGGACGGCTGCGACGGCTCGTGCTGCTCGACAGCAACCTGCCGGTGACGCCGGAGGCGCTGGCCACCAAGACGGCCCGGGCCGAGGCGGTGCTGCGCCCGGACTGGCGCCGGACCCTGGAGACGTCGATGCGCGCCTCGTGGGGAGCGCGGGAGCCCACCCTCGGCGAGGAGGTCGTCGCCGGGATCCTCGCCACCGACGCCGCCGCCGTGCGGCCGTTGTGGCACGCCGTCCTGGCCCTGGACCCCCGGCCGCTGCTCGCGGCGTTGCAGGTCCCGACCTCCTACGTCCGGTCGAGCCGGGACGTCGACCTCGACGCCCTGCACGCCCTCAACCCCCTCGTGGAGGGGGTCGAACTCGGGGACCGGGGCGCGGGCCACTGGCCGCACCTGACGGCCCCCGAGGCCGTCCTGGACATCCTTCGGGACGCCCTCAGGCGTTGACGACGAGCCCCAGTTCCGCGGGCGTGGCCAGCCCGGTGTGCCGGGGCAGGATGCGCACGGTGTAGCCGAACGGCCCGGTCTGGCGCAGGGCGAACTCGCCCTCGAACCGGTGCCGGCCGTCGCCGAACGACTCCGCCGGGGTCAGCCGCACCGTGCCCGAGGGCCGCAGCTCGTCGGACTCGCTGACGCGGCCGTGCACGACCTGCACCTCGACGTCGTCGACCGACAACCCGCCGAGCGAGACGAAGCCGCGCACGTGCACGACGTCGCCGATCTGCGCGGAGTCCCCCACCCCGGAGGACTCGACGTGGTCCACGCGGACCCCGGACCAGCCCTCGCGCACGGAGGCCTTCCAGTGCGCCAGGTCCCGTGCCCCCGCGGCCGAGGACTCCAGGGCCGCGCGGCCGGCCTGGGCCGCCGGCACGTAGAGCTGCTGGACGTAGTCGGTCACCATCCGGCTCGCCAGCACCTTCGGGCCGAGCGAGGCCAGGGTGTGCCGCACCATCTCCAGCCAGCGCGCCGGCAGACCGCGTTCGTCACGGTCGTAGAACCGGGCCGCGACGGAGTTCTCGACGAGGTCGTAGAGCGCGGCGGCCTCGAGGTCGTCGCGGTGGTCGGGGTCGTCGACGCCGTCGGCGGTGGGGATCGCCCAGCCGTTGCCGCCGTCGTACCACTCGTCCCACCAGCCGTCGAGGATCGAGAGGTTGAGCCCGCCGTTGAGCGCGGCCTTCATGCCCGACGTCCCGCACGCCTCGAACGGCCGCAACGGGTTGTTCAGCCACACGTCGCACCCGGGGTACAGCGACAACGCCATGGTGATGTCGTAGTTCGGCAGGAACACGATGCGGTGCCGCACCGCCGGGTCGTCGGCGAACCGGACCATCTGCTGGATGAGCCGCTTGCCCGTCTCGTCGGCCGGGTGCGACTTGCCCGCGATGACGAGCTGGACCGGCCGCTGCGGGTGCAGCAGCATCTGCTTGAGCCGCTCGGGGTCGCGCAGCATGAGCGTCAACCGCTTGTAGGTCGGCACGCGGCGGGCGAACCCGATCGTCAGGACGTCGGGGTCCAGGACGTCCTTCGTCCAGGCCAGTTCCGCCTCCGAGGCCCCACGCTGCAGCCAGGACAGCTTCAGCCGCCGGCGCGCGTCCTCCACGAGCCGGCCGCGCAGGACCCGGCGGGTCCGCCAGATCTCCTCGTCCGGGACCTGGCCGACCTTCTCGAAGCCGAGACCCTCGCGCGGGAGTTCGGGCCCGATGTACTGCTTGCCCATCGCGAACACCTCGGGCGCGACCCACGTGGGGGCGTGCACACCGTTCGTGATCGAGGAGATCGGCACCTCGGGGGCGTCGAAACCCGGCCAGAGGCCGTCGAACATCCCGCGGCTGACGGCGCCGTGCAGCTGCGAGACGCCGTTCGCGCGCTGGGCGAGCCGCAACCCCATGACGGCCATGTTGAAGACGTTCGGGTCCCCGCCCGGGTAGTCCTCGGCGCCGAGGGCGAGGATGCGCTCGACCGGGACCCCCGGCAGCGGGTTGTCGCCCCCGAAGTACAGGCCGATCTGGTCGCGGCCGAAGCGGTCGATGCCGGCGGGCACGGGGGTGTGCGTGGTGAACACCGTCGCGGCGCGGACGGCCTCGAGGGCCTCGTCGAACCCGAGCCCGCGCTCGACCTGCTCGCGGATCCGCTCCACGGACAGGAACCCGGCGTGGCCCTCGTTGGTGTGGTAGACCTCCGGCTCCGGCGCACCGGTCAGGCGCGACCACAGGCGCAGGGCCCGGACCCCGCCGACCCCGCAGAGCAGTTCCTGCTGCAGGCGGTGCTCGCCACCGCCGCCGTAGAGCCGGTCGGTGACCCCGCGCGCGGCCTCGTCGTTGTCCTCCACGTCGGAGTCGAGCAGCAGCAGGGGCACCCGGCCCACCTGCGCCTTCCACACCTGGGCGTGCAGCCGCCGACCCCCGGGAAGGTCCACCGACACCTTGGCCGCGCTGCCGTCGTCCTCGCGCAGCAGCGACAGCGGGAGGCCGTCGGGGTCCAGCACGGGGTACGTCTCCTGCTGCCAGCCGTCGCGAGAGAGCGACTGCTTGAAGTAGCCCGTCGCGTAGAAGAGCCCCACGCCGACGATCGGGACGGCGAGGTCGCTCGCCGACTTCAGGTGGTCCCCCGCGAGGATCCCGAGCCCGCCGGAGTACTGCGGCAGGGCGCCCGTGATCCCGAACTCCATCGAGAAGTAGGCGATCGAGGCGGGCGCGTCCTTCCCCAGACCGGCGTACCAGCCGGGGCGGGACAGGTAGGCCTCGAGGTCGGCGGCGGCCGTGCGGACCCCCTCCACGAACTGCGCGTCCCGCGCCAGCGCGTCGAGCCGTTCGGTGCTCAGGGCACCGAGCAGGGCCCCGGGTTCTCGGTGGACCGCGACCCACGCGGCGGGATCCATCGACTCGAACAGGTCCCGGGTGGGCTTGTGCCACGACCACCTCAGGTTGCTCGCGAGGTCCCCCAGCGGCGCCAACGGCGCGGGGAGCACGGTGCGGACGGTGAAGCGCCTGATTGCTCTCACGGCGCCGACCCTAGACCGGTGATCACCCCACCGCGACGGATTGGGTCGCACTTCCCCGCGACGGGCGCGTCGCCTCTCGATAGGTTCGCCCCGTGACGATCGACCAGGCCCGTGACCAGGCCCGCGCTCAGGACCGTGCCCAGGACCAGGTGAGCGTGCTGACCGGCCCCGCCACGGGGTCCCGGCAGCCCACCGTGGGACGCATCCCCGTGCTCGACGTCCAACCCGTCGTCGACGGCGGGCGCTGGCCCTCGCAGGCCGTGCCCGGTGAGCTGATCCCCGTGAGCGCCACCGTCTTCCGGGAGGGCCACGACGCCGTCGCCGCGACGGCCGTGCTCGTCCGCCCCGACGGCACCGACGGCCCGTCGGCCCGGATGACCTGCGTCAACCCCGGCAAGGACGCCTACGTCGCCACCCTCTCCCCCGACGCCGAGGGCCTGTGGGGCCTGCGGGTCGAGGGCTGGTCGGACCCCTACGGCACGTGGGACCACGACGCCACCATCAAGGTCGAGGCCGGGGTCGACGTGGCTCTCATGCTCGAGGAGGGCGCCCGCCTGCTCGAACGCGCGGCGGAGCAGGACGGCCGGTCCCCCGAGGACGCCGCGGTCCTGCACGCCGCCGCCACCGCGCTGCGGGACACCTCCCGCGGCGACCACGAACGCCTGGACGCCGGACGCACCGAGCAGGTGCGGGCCGTGCTGGAGCGCCTCCCGGTCCGCGAACTGCTGAGCCCGTCCACGACGTACCCCGTGAAGGTGGAGCGCAAGCTCGCGGCGTTCAGCGCCTGGTACGAGTTCTTCCCGCGCTCCGAGGGCGCGTCCTGGGACGAGGAGGCCGGTCGCTGGGTCTCCGGGACCTTCCGGACCGCCGCCGAGCGCCTGCCGGCGATCAAGGAGATGGGCTTCGACATCGCCTACCTCACGCCGATCCACCCGATCGGCCGGGTCAACCGCAAGGGCCCGAACAACACCCTGACCGCCGGCCCGCTGGACCCGGGGTCGCCGTACGCGATCGGGGCCGCCGAGGGGGGGCACGACGCCCTGCACCCCGACCTCGGGACGTTCGAGGACTTCGACGCCTTCGTCGGCCGGGCCAGGGAGCTCGGCCTCGAGGTCGCCATGGACATCGCGTTGCAGTGCGCCCCGGACCACCCGTGGGTCACCGAGCACCCCGAGTGGTTCACCACGCGCGCCGACGGGTCCATCGCCTTCGCCGAGAACCCGCCGAAGAAGTACCAGGACATCTACCCGCTGAACTTCGACAACGACCCGGCGGGGATCTACGCCGAGGTCAAGCGCATGGTGCTGCTCTGGGTCGAGCACGGCGTCACGCTGTTCCGCGTCGACAACCCGCACACCAAGCCCGTGGAGTTCTGGGAGTGGCTCATCGCGGAGGTCAACGCCGAGCACCCCGAGGTGGTCTGGCTGGCGGAGGCCTTCACCAAGCCGGCGATGATGCACACGCTGGCCAAGGTCGGTTTCCAGCAGTCGTACTCCTACTTCGCCTGGCGCAACCAGGCGTGGGAGCTGCGGGAGTACCTGCAGCAGCTCACCACCGAGTCGGCGCACTACATGGTCCCGAACTTCTGGCCGACGACGCACGACATCCTCACGCCGACCATGCAGTACGGCGGGCCGCCGGTCTTCAAGCTGCGGGCCGTCCTCGCGGCGCTGCTGTCGCCGTCGTGGGGGATCTACACCGGCTACGAGCTCATCGAGCACGCCGCCCGGCCGGGCGCCGAGGAGCAGCTGGACAACGAGAAGTACCAGTACCGCCCGCGGGACTTCGCCAAGGCCGAGCGCGAGGGCTGGTCGCTGGCGCCGTACCTGGCCAAGCTGAACTTCGTCCGCAACCACCACCCGGCGCTGCAGCAGTTGCGCGGCACCGTCTTCCACGCCACCGACGACGAGAACGTGCTGTGCTTCTCGCGCCGCCGCGTCGAGCTCGACGGCACCGAGGACCTCGTCCTCGTCGTCGTCAACCTCGATCCGCACGCGACCCGCGAGACGACCGTCCACCTCGACATGGGCGCCCTCGGGCGGCAGTGGTGGGAGCGCTTCACGGTGCGCGACGAGATCACCGGCGCGGAGTTCGAGTGGGGCGAGCACGACTACGTCAAGCTCGACCCGTACGTCGAACCCGCTCACGTGTTCCACGTCACGGGCTGACGCGGCACTGCGGTGGCGGGCCTGCGCGAGGACCCCGAGTGGTACAAGACCGCCGTCTTCTACGAGGTGCTGGTCCGCGCCTTCGCGGACTCCAACGGGTCGGGCACGGGTGACTTCACCGGCCTGACGGCGAAGCTGGACTACCTGGAGTGGCTCGGCGTCGACTGCCTCTGGTTGCCGCCCTTCTACGCCTCGCCCCTGCGCGACGGCGGGTACGACATCTCCGACTACAACGCCGTGCTGCCCGAGTTCGGCACGCTCGCCGACTTCCAGCACCTCGTCGCGCAGGCCCACGAGCGCGGGATCCGCGTCGTGACCGACCTCGTGATGAACCACACGAGCGACCAGCACCCGTGGTTCCAGGCGAGCCGGTCCGACCCCGAAGGTCCGTACGGGGACTTCTACGTCTGGAGCGACACGGGCGAGGAGTACCCCGACGCCCGGATCATCTTCGTCGACACCGAGACGTCGAACTGGACGTTCGACCCCGTGCGGCGGCAGTACTACTGGCACCGCTTCTTCTCCCACCAGCCCGACCTCAACTTCGACAACCCCGACGTCGAGGAGGCGATGTTCGACACCGTCCGGTTCTGGATGGACATGGGCATCGACGGGTTCCGCCTCGACGCCGTGCCGTACCTGTACGTGGCCGAGGGGACGAACGGCGAGAACCTGCCGGCCACGCACCGGTACCTGCACCGCCTGCGGCGCATGGTGGACGAGGAGTACCCCGGCCGGGTCCTGCTGGCCGAGGCGAACCAGTGGCCGTTCGACGTCGTGGAGTACTTCGGCACCGAGGAGGAGCCGGAGTGCCACATGTGCTTCCACTTCCCCGTCATGCCGCGCCTGTACTACGCGCTGCGCGAGGGCCGGGCCACACCCATCACCGACATCCTCTCGGCCACCCCGCGGATCCCGACGTCCAGCGGTCAGTGGGGCACGTTCCTGCGCAACCACGACGAGCTGACGCTCGAGATGGTCACCACCGAGGAACGTGCGTCGATGTACGGCTGGTACGCCCCCGACCCGCGGATGCGCGCGAACGTCGGGATCCGGCGCCGGCTCGCCCCGCTGCTGGACAACTCCCGGCCGGAGCTGCAGCTCATCCACGCCCTCGTCCTGTCGCTGCCCGGCAGCCCCTGCCTGTACTACGGCGACGAGATCGGGATGGGCGACAACATCTGGCTGGACGACCGGGACGCCGTCCGCACCCCGATGCAGTGGACGCCGGACCGCAACGCCGGGTTCTCGGCGGCCGACCCCGGCAAGCTGTACCTGCCGACGGTGCAGTCGCTCGTGTACCACTACCAGGCGGTCAACGTGGAGGCCCAGCTCGCGACGGGTTCCTCACTGCTGCACTGGGTGCGCAGCGTGCTCGCGGTGCGGCGCCAGCACCCCGCGTTCGGGCGTGGGGACTACCTGCAGCTGACCTCGCGCGACGAGGAGGCGCACTGCAGCAACGAGGCCGTCCTCGCCTTCCTGCGGGTCCTCGAGAGGTCCGGCGAGGCCGAGGGTGAGACGGTGCTCTGCGTGAACAACCTCTCCGACCACCCCCAGGCCGCGTCCCTCCGCCTGCCCGGGTACGCCGGCGCGCGGCTGCGCGACGTCTTCGGCGGTGCCCCCTTCGGCACGGTGGACGCCGACGGACGGGTCGAGGTGACCTGCGGGTCGCGCGGGTTCTACTGGCTCACCGTGGAGGCGTCCTGATGGGTGTCCCCGCGAAGACCTCCCAGGCCTCCGACGCGGCGATCGCCGAGCTGCTGCGCGGCTGGGCCCCGGCCCAGCGCTGGTTCGCCCACAAGGGCGTCGCGGTGCACGTGGAGCGGATCGAGCGCACCCCCCTCGACGAGGGCGGCGTGGCCCAGCTGGTCGCGCTGACCGTGCGCGCGGGTGAGGGGCCCGACGCCCCGCACACCGTGTACTCCGTCCCGGTCTCGGTCCGTCCCGCCCCCGACCCGGACCTGTCGGCCGCCCTCATCGGGGACCTGCCCGACGTCGACGGGGCACCGGCGTGGATCTACGACGGCCCGCACGACCCGACCTGGACCCGCGCGCTGCTGACCCTCGTCGCCAGCGAGGAGGGTGCGGGTTCGCGCGCGGTCGGCGTCAACGGCCACAGCGCCGAGGGCGGGCTGCCCGTCCCCGCCGGGGCCCGGACCAAGGTGCTGACCGGTGAGCAGTCGAACACCTCCATCGTGGTCTCGGCCGACGAGGGCGAGACGCCCCTCATCGCCAAGGTCTTCCGCGTCCTGTCCGCGGGGGACAACCCCGACGTCGTGGTGCAGACCGCCCTGGCCGACGCCGGCTGCGCCCGCGTCCCCCGCCCCGCGGGCTGGGTGGACGGTCGCTGGACCGGACCGGACGGGTCGGCGGCCGCCGGCCACCTCGCCCACGTGACGGAGTTCCTCGCCGGCTCCCAGGACGCCTGGCGCGTCGCGACGGCCGCCGTCGGGCAGGGCCTCGACTTCACGGCGCAGGCCCGGGAGCTGGGCCGCGCCACCGCCGAGGTGCACGCGGTGCTCGCCGCGGAGCTGGCCACCGAACCGGCGACCCCCGGACGCCTGGCCGCCGTCGCCGACGGTCTGCTCGACCGCGTCGCGTGGGCGTGCGCGGCCGTCCCGCAGCTGCACGAGGTGGCGGCGGCGGCCCGGGAGCGGGTCGACGCCGTCCGGCACGTGCAGGACGCGCCGCCGCTGCAGCGCGTCCACGGCGACTACCACCTGGGCCAGGTGCTGCACTCGCAGACCCGGGGCTGGGTGCTGCTCGACTTCGAGGGCGAGCCGCTGCGACCGCTGGCCGAGCGCAGCCTGCCCGACCTCGCCCTGCGCGACGTGGCGGGGATGCTCCGCTCCTTCGACTACGCCGCCTCGACCGTCCCGGCACCGGGGAGCTGGGGCCCGGACTGCCGCACGGCCTTCCTCGACGGGTACACCGAGGTCGCCGGCACCGACCCGCGCACCGGCGGGCAGGCGGTCCTGCTGGCCGCTCTCGAGCTCGACAAGGCCCTCTACGAGGTGGTCTACGAAGCACGCAACCGGCCGGACTGGCTGCGCATCCCGCTGGACGCCGTCCACCGGTTGCTCGGCCCCGCCACCCCAGACGCGTCCTGAGAGGCGACCCCACGATGATCACGGGAGACTGCAACGCATGACCGGTGAAGCCCCCACCCCCCGACCGATCGACGCCGACTCCCTCGCGCGCGCCGCCGCCGGGGCGCACTGGTCGCCGCACTCGGTGCTCGGCGCGCACGCCCACGACGGCGGCGTCACCTACCGCGTCCTGAAGCCCTTCGCCTCGTCGGTGACGATCGTCGACGAGTCCGGCACGCGCACGGGCCTCGTGCACGAGCACGACGGCGTCTGGGTCGGCGTCCAGCCCGACAGCACGGTCGGCGACTACCGCGTCGAGGTCGTCTACGACGACGGCGAACCCCTGCTCGTCGACGACCCCTACCGCTTCCTGCCGACCGTCGGCGAGGTCGACCTGCACCTCATCGGCGAGGGCCGGCACGAGGAGCTGTGGAACGTCCTCGGCAGCCACGTCCAGCGGTGGAACGGTCCGCTCGGGCCGGTCGAGGGCACGTCGTTCGCCGTGTGGGCCCCCAACGCCCAGGCCGTGCGCGTCGTCGGCGACCACAACCACTGGAGCGGGCGCACCGAGGGGATGCGCTCGCTCGGGTCCTCCGGGGTCTGGGAGGTCTTCCTGCCGGGCGTGGTCGCCGGGGCGCGGTACAAGTACGAGATCCTCGGCCCCGACGGCCACTGGCGGCAGAAGGCCGACCCGATGGCGCGCTACAGCGAGGTCCCGCCGGCGACCGCCTCGGTCGTCACGGAGTCCTCGTACACCTGGGGCGACGAGGCCTGGCTCACCGAGCGCGCCGCCCGCAGCGCCCAGGACGGTCCCGTCTCGATCTACGAGGTGCACCTGGCCTCCTGGCGCCAGGGCCTGTCGTACACCGAGCTGGCGACCGAGCTCGTCGACTACGTCAGCGCCGCGGGGTTCACGCACGTCGAGTTCCTGCCCGTCATGGAGCACCCCTTCGGCGGGTCCTGGGGTTACCAGGTCACGGGCTACTTCGCGCCGACGTCCCGGTTCGGGACCCCCGACGAGCTGCGGCACCTCATCGACGCCCTGCACCAGGCGGGCATCGGCGTCATCATCGACTGGGTCCCCGGCCACTTCCCCAAGGACGAGTTCGCCCTGGCCCGCTTCGACGGGACCGCGCTCTACGAGCACCCGGACCCCCGCCGCGGCGAGCACATGGACTGGGGCACGTACATCCCGAACTTCGGCCGCTCCGAGGTGCGCAACTTCCTCGTCGCGTCCGGTTTGTACTGGCTCGAGGAGTTCCACGCCGACGGTCTGCGCGTCGACGCGGTCGCCTCGATGCTCTACCTCGACTACTCCCGCAACGAGGGCGAGTGGGAGCCGAATCAGTTCGGCGGCCGCGAGAACCTCGAGGCGGTGAGCTTCCTGCAGGAAGCCAACGCCACCGCCTACAAGCGGACCCCCGGGATCATGATGATCGCCGAGGAGTCGACGGCCTACCCGGGGGTGACGGCTCCGACGAGCGGCGGCGGTCTCGGGTTCGGCCTGAAGTGGAACATGGGCTGGATGCACGACTCGCTGCAGTACATCAGCCAGGACCCCGTGCACCGCCAGTACCACCACGGCGAGCTGACGTTCAGCCTCGTCTACGCGTACAGCGAGAACTTCTGCCTGCCGATCTCCCACGACGAGGTCGTGCACGGCAAGGGGTCGTTGCTGCGCAAGATGCCCGGTGACCGCTGGCAGCAGCTCGCCAACGTCCGCGCCTACCTGGCGTACATGTGGTCCCACCCCGGCAAGCAGTTGCTGTTCATGGGGTCCGAACTCGGCCAGGAGGCCGAGTGGTCGGAGTCCCGCTCCCTGGACTGGTGGCTGCTCGACACCCCGTGGCACGCGGGGCTGCTCAAGCTCGTATCCCAGCTGAACGCCGTCTACAAGGCGCGGCCCGAGCTCTGGTCGGACGACTTCACGCCGGAGGGTTTCGACTGGATCGACGGCGGCGACAACCAGCGCAACCTGCTGTCGTTCGTGCGTTGGTCGACGGAGAAGAAGCCGCTGGTGGCGGTCTGCAACTTCTCCGGGAGCGCCTACGAGGACTTCCGCGTCGGCCTCCCCCAGCCGGGTGCCTGGCGCGAGGTGCTCAACACCGACGCCGAGGAGTTCGCCGGGTCCGGCGTCGTGAACACCGGAACCCTGCAGGCCGAGGACATGGCCTGGAACGGTCAGCGGTTCTCCGCGCAGCTGCGCGTCCCGCCGCTCGGTGTCACCTGGCTCGTCCCCGCCTGACCCCACCGGGCTGACGGGTCCCGTGGCCCCGCGCGGAACGGTCCGCGCGGGGCGACGGGTGCACCAGCCGCTCAGGCGAAGGCGTCGACGCCCGTCAGTTCCGCGGACAGCGTCCACAGCCGCGCCGCGGCCTCGGGGTCGGTGGCGTGCGGGGCGACCCCGGCCGTGAACGGCGGGCGCTCCGCGTCGACCGGCAGGGCGACCTCGCAGTCCTCGCAGAACACCCCGCCCTTCCCGTCCAGGACGGGGTTCGTCGCCGCCCAGACCTCGGTTGCCGCGCCGGCCTGTGGGGACTTGAACCCGTCCATGAGCAGTTCGCCGTCGTCGTCGATCCAGCCGAGGGCGACCATCTCCTCGCGCGGCAGGTGCCGCTGCAGCGGCGTCATGATTCCGCCGGGGTGCACGGAGAAGGCACGGACCCCGCGCGGCGCGGCGAGGGCGTCGAGGTGCACCGCGAACAGGGCGTTGGCCGTCTTGGCCTGCCCGTAGGCCTCCCACTTGTCGTAGTCGCCGCGGGTGAACATCGGGTCCTCGAAGCGGATCGGCGAGCGGTGGTGCGCCGAGCTGGAGAGGACGACGACGCGACCGCCGCCGGCTTCGACCGCCGGCCACAGGCGGTTGACGAGGGCGTAGTGGCCGAGGTGGTTCGTGCCGAACTGCGCCTCCCAGCCGTCGCCGATCCGCGTCTCGGGGCAGGCCATGATCCCGGCGTTGCCGATGAGGGCGTGCAGAGGGCGGCCGGAGTCGAGGAACTCCTGGGCGAAACGGGCGATGCTGCCCTGGTCGGCGAGGTCGAGCTCGGCGACCTCGACGCCCTCGATGCCGGCCAGTTCGGCGGCCGCGTGCTCGGGCCGCCGGGCCGGGACGACGACGTGCGCGCCGGCGGCGGTGAGGGCGCGGGTCGCCTCGAGGCCGATGCCGGAGTAGCCGCCCGTCAGGACGACGGTGCGGCCGGACAGGTCGAGGCCCTCGAGGACCTCCGCGGCCGTCGTGTCGTGGCCGAAGCCGGATCCGACGGGCGCCTGCGGGGTGCGGGTGTGCTCAGTCACCCGGGCGACGGTACGCCCGCACCCTGCAGCGGATCAGACCCGCGGGTCAGACGAGGCCGTTGGCCGAGAGGAAGTCCTTGGCCACCGCGGCCGAGGTCTTCTTGTCGACCTGCACCTGCGCCAGGTACTTCGTGAGGCTCTCGGTGGTGAGCTTGGCCGAGAAGGCGTTGAGCGCCTCGGTGACGGTGCTGTTGTTCTTCGAGGACCGGATGAGCGGCAGCACGTTCTGGGCCAGGAACAGGTTCTTCGGGTCCTCCAGGACGACGAACTTGTTCGTCTCGATGGAGGAGTCGGTCGTGAAGATGTTCCCGACCTGGATCGACCCGTCCTTCAGGGCCGCGACGGTCAACGGGCCACCCGCGTCGAGCGGACGGAACGTGCCGAACTCGACGCCGTAGAGCTCCTGCAGACCCTTCAGGCCCTGGTAGCGCTCCTGGAACTCCGGGCCGGCGCCGATGGTGAGGTCCTTGGCGACGGGCGCGAGGTCGGCGATGGACGTGAGGTTGTACTTCGACTTCGTCTCGGACGTCACCGAGAGGGAGTCCTTGTCCTCCGCCGCGGACTGGTCGAGGACCTCCAGACCGGAGGGGATCTCCTTCTTGAGGGCGTCCAGCACCGTCTCCGGGCTGGACACGCCCTGCGGCGCGTCGCCCTTGAGGTAGTACGCGAGGAGCGCGCCGTTGTACTCGGGCAGCAGGTCGATCGAGCCGTCGTCGAGCGCCTTGAGGTAGAGCTCGCGGGCGCCGATGTTGAACTTGCGCTGCACCGTGACGCCCTTGGCCTCGAGGACCTGGCTGTACATCTCGGCGAGCAGTTCGCTCTCGGGGAAGTTGGCCGAGCCGACGATGATCGTCTTGGCGTCGGCGGAGCCGCCGGCGGCGGGCGTGCTGTCCGTGGCCAGCGGGTCGTCACCGCCGCCACACGCGGCCAGCGTCGCCGTGAGGGAGCCCACGAGGGCGAGGCCGAGCAGGTTCCTGCGGTTCATGACGAGCCTTTCGACGTGACGAGTTCTGGTTCCGGGACCGTCCCGGACTCTGCCACGGATCGGGTGCCCCGTGCTCGGGACAGTCCGCGACCCGTGATGCCGGGCGAGACGACGTACCGCTGGACGAGTCCGAGCAGCAGGTCGAGGACGACGGCCAGGGCGGCGACCACGACGGCCCCCGCGACCATGCGGCCGTAGTCGTTGAGCGCCAGGCCGTCCACGAGCAGGCGCCCCAGGCCGGACAGCCCGACGTAGGCCGCGACCGTGGCGGTCGCGACCACCTGCAGGACAGCGGCTCGCACGCCGCCGAACACGACCGGCAGGGCCATCGGCAGTTCCACCCGGAAGAGGACCTGGGTCGAGCTCATGCCCATCCCCCGCGCCGCGTCCACCGCGTTCGGGTCCACCGTCCGCAGCCCGGCGTACGTCGAGGTGAGGATCGGCGGGATGACGAGGACCACGAGGGCGATGAGCACGGGCAGGAAGCCCTGGCTGCTCATGTAGACGACGAGCAGGCTCAGCAGCCCGAGCGTGGGCAGCGAACGCCCCGCGTTCCCGGCGTTGATGGCGATGAAGGACCCCTTGCCCGTGTGCCCGATGAGCAGACCGACGGGGAAGGCGATGAGGAACCCGACGAGCACGGACAGGCCCGTGTAGCCCAGGTGCGCCAGCAGCAGGTGCGGGATGCTGCCCGAGGAGGACCAGGCCCAGTTCGCCCCGTCGAGCAGGTACGGCGTTCCGTCCACGTCAGGCTCCCTTCACGGCGCGGGCCCACGGGGTGACCGCCCGCTGGAACAGGACGATGAGCAGGTCCGCGATGCCCGCCAGCGCGATCGACAGGACGATCCCGACGATGATCGGCGCCGTGTAGAACAACTGGAAGCCGCGGGTGAACAGCGCCCCCAGCCCGCCGACGCCCAGGAGGGCGCCGACGCTGACGAGCGAGATGTTCGAGACCGCGGCGACCCGGACGCCGGCGAGGATGACGGGGGCGGCCAGCGGCAGTTCCACCTCCAGCAGGCGGCGGGTCCGCTTGTAGCCCATGGCCGTCGCGGCCTCGGTGAGGGTGGGGTCCACGGACCGCAGGCCGTCGGCGACGGTGCGGGCCATGAGCGCCACCGTGTAGAGCGCGAGCGCCACGACGATGTTCACGGGCGAGAGGATCTTCGTCCCCAGCACGTACGGCAGGGCGACGAAGACCGCGAGCGAGGGGATCGAGTAGACGAGCCCGGAGACGTTGAGGAGCGGGTGGTAGAGCCAGCCGTACCGCACCCCGAGGTACCCCACGGGCAGCGCCACGGCGACCCCGATGAGCAGGGGCAGGACGGCCAGGACGACGTGCTGCTGCAACGCGTCCAGGACGGTGGCCTGGTTCTCCGAGAGGTACGTCCAGATCTCGTTCACCGGCGCTTCTCCAGCAGGTCCACGAGGTCGTGGTGGTGCACCAGGCCGGTGGCGCGGCCGTCCGCGTCGACCTGGACGGCGGTGCCCGTGGGGGACGTGAGGGTCAGGTCGATGACGACGCGCAGCGAGTCCCCGGCGCGGAACGTCCCGTCGACGTCCAGCGGACGGCCGGCCTCGTCGAGGCGGACCCCGTCCAGCGGTCGCAGCACGAGCCCCTCCGTGCCCTGGAAGCTGAGCCCGCGGTAGCCGCGGTCGCGTCCGACGAAGTTCCGGACGAAGTCGTCGGCCGGTTCGGTGAGCAGTTCCCGCGGGGAACCGACCTGCGCCAGGTGCCCGCCCTCGCGGAACACGGCGATGCGGTCGCCGAGGACGACGGCCTCGTCGATGTCGTGCGTGACGAGGGCGATGGTCTTGCCGAGGTCGCCCTGCAGCCGCAGGAACTCCTCCTGCAACTGGTGGCGCACGATGGGGTCGACGGCGCTGAACGGTTCGTCCATGAGCATGACGGGCGGGTCCGCCGCGAGGGCGCGGGCGACGCCGACGCGCTGCTGCTGGCCGCCGGACAGCTGCGCGGGGTACCGGTCGGCGAACGAGGTCGGCAGGCCGACGCGTTCGAGCAGTTCCAGTGCGCGCGTGCGCTCGCGGCCCCGTCCCACGAGCTTGGGGACGGTGAGGACGTTGTCGAGGACGGTCTTGTGCGGGAAGAGCCCCGCGTGCTGGATGACGTAGCCGATCCCCCGGCGCAGCTCGGCCGGCGGCTTGCTGCGGACGTCCTCGCCGTCGATGCGCACGGTGCCGCCGGTGGGGTCGACCATCCGGTTGATCATCCGCAACGAGGTCGTCTTGCCGCACCCGGACGGTCCGACGAAGACCGTGATCCTGCCGGTCGGCAGCTCGAGGTCGAGGTCGTCGACCGCGACGGTCCCGTCGGGGAACTGCTTGCGGACGGCCTCGAAGGTGATCACTGGGGCGGCTCCGATGTTTGACCGGCGGGCTGGTACATGCTGAGCACAGGACGAGGACCGGTCAACGAGGCTCGAAGGGCCGTCACCCGATCGTGACCTCTCCTCAGACGGACCAGCGGACGTGGTGGAGGGCCTAGTGGATCAGCAGCACGACCCGTCCGCGACCGCGGGGGTCGCGCGGGTGGTGCTCGTGGACGGCGGGGTGCTCGCCCTGGAGGACCTCGACGCGCTCGCGCGCGGCCGGGCGCGTCCCGTCGTCGACCGCGCGGTCCTCGCCTCCCTCGGTGCGCTGCACGCGGCCATGGAGACCGCGCGCGGGAACGGGACGGTCTACGGCGCGACGACGGGCGTGGGCGCCAACAAGGACGTCGACGTCGAGGAGGAGCAGGAGGAGCACCCGCGCGCGCACGGGCTGCGGCTGCTGCGGTCGCACGCGGCGTCGCTGGGACCGGTGGAGGACGAGGCGACGACGCGGGCCACGCTCGTCGTGCGGCTCAACCAGCTGCTGGCCGGGGCGCGCCTGGGGCTGGGGGCCGGGGTGAGCCCACCGGTGCTGGCCGCGCTCGCCGACGCCGTCGAGACGGGGGCCGTCCCGACGCTGCACCGCTTCGGCGGGATCGGGACGTCGGACCTGGCGCCGCTGGCCGAGCTCGGGCTGACGCTCGTGGGTGAGCGCCCGTGGGCGAGCGGGGCGCTGCCGCCCGTGGGCCTGGGCCCGGCGGACGCGCTGCCCCTCATCTCCTCGCACGCCCTCACGCTGGCGACGGCCTCGCTGGCGCTCGTGCGGTTGCGCGAGCTGCTGATCGCGGGGCTGGGGATCTCGGCGCTGTCCTTCCTGGCGCTGCGCGGCAACCCGCAGGCCTGGGCCCCGGCGGTGCACGCGGCCCGTCCGCACCCGCGTCAGCAGGCGGTCGCCGCGGCGCTGGACGCGCTCGTGGCGGGCGGACCGGAGCCGGTCCGACTGCAGGACCCGTTCGCGCTGCGGACCGCGCCGCAGGTGCTGGCCCCGGCCTTCGCGGCCGCGGACGCCCTGGCCGACGTGCTGCTCATGGAGGCCTCGACGCCCGGGGAGAACCCCCTGGTCTCCCTCGAGGGGGTGTTCCACCACGGGCAGTTCCACGCCGCGTCCCTCGCGACGGCGCTGGACACGTTGCGCGCCACCACCTACGGGGTCCTGACGTTGTCGGCGGCGCGGCTGGCGCTGCTGCTGCGTCCGGAGCACACGGGGTTGCGCGCGTTCCTGGCGGCGGGTCCGCGCGGCAGTTCGGGGCTGATGATCGGCGAGTACGTCGTGCAGGACGCCCTCGCGGAGCTGCGGCCGGCGACGGCGCCCATGACGGCGGGCACGGTGTCGATCTCGCTGGGGCTGGAGGAGCACGCGAGCTTCGCGACGCAGGGGGCGCGGGCGCTGCGGCAGACCGCCGACCTCGCCCCGCTCGTGCTGGCCGTCGAGGCGCTGGCCGCGGTCCGGGCGCTGCGCGCGGCCCCCGACCGCCTCTCCCCCGGCGCGACCGCGTTGTTCGGGGTCTTCGACGAGGTGCTCGACCGGGACGCGCGCGACGCGCCCATCGGTCCGGACGTCGAGGCGGTCGTGGCCCGCGTCCCCGACCTGGCGCTGCTGCTACGCCTCGAGGGGCCGTAGCTCGTCGGCGTAGCTGACGGAGGCGCGGCGCAGGACTCCGGCGGGCGAGATCGAGTACTGGCCCATCCGCCACAGCGGCGGGGAGTAGGCGTGGATCGAGACGGACCCGTCGACGGCACCGCTCATGCGGTGGATGTGCTCGGGGCCGAAGGCGAACGACCGGCCCGCGGCGACGGTGCGGACGACGGGGTCGCCGCCCATCCGCGGGGTCGCCTCGACGACGGCGCCGCGGGTCACGGCGACGGCGCCGGAGGACGTGTCGTGGTCGTGCCAGCCGGTGTCGTCGACGGTGTTCCAGCACAGCAGCCAGACGTCGAGGTCGCCGTCGCGGTGCAGGGAGGCGAAGTGCCGGCCGCCGGTGTCGTGGCGGACGAGGTGCTCCCACGCCCCGGGGCGACGGGCGGCCTCCTCGACCCACGCCTTGAGCTCCGCCGGGGTGAGGACCCGGCCGGGGGCGGGCGGCAGCGCGGGGTGGGTGCTGGTCGTCGTGCTGGGCGTGGTGCTGGTCGTGGTGGTCGTCGTGCTGGTCACGGTCGGCTCCCTTCGAGCAGGTGGGCGGGGTTGGTCACGGCGAGGGCGTGGGCGAAGGCCGCGCCGAAACCGGGGAGGTCGTCCGGGGCGAACGGGTCGGCGTAGGGCCGGTCGCTGCCGAGGACGACGGGGTCGACGCCCACGACGCGGACGAGCGCGTCGACCGCCCGGGCGCCGTAGGAACTCGTCTCGTAGTGCACGTTCTGGTCGAGCGCGCCGAGCGCCCCGCCGCGGGCGGTGAGCCGCTCGTGGTGCAGCGGGGCGAGACCGGCCAGCGCGACGAAGGCCAGGCGCAGGGTCGGGTGGTTCGCCCGGCCCGCGACGTGCCACGTGCACCAGGCCGCGTGCAGCTGCTGGACGTAGGGCACGACGGCCGGCCACCAGCCGGGCGCGTCGACGGCCGCCCCCGCGGGCCCGGGGTGGACGAGCAGGGGCCGTCCGGCGCGTTCGCAGACCTCCAGCAACGGACCGACCCGTTCCAGACCCGCCGGGTCCGCGAGCGCCGTCGCGGGGAGCTGGAGGCCGACGACGCGGTCGTCGGCCAGCAGGTCGGCGAGGCCGCGCGGGTCGACGTCGAGCACCCCCGCCGCCGCCCAGACGGCGAAGGGGTCCGGCAGCGCGCGGGCGCCGTCGTGCCAGGCGGCCAGCAGCGGGGCGGCCTCCTCGCCGGGGAGGTGCTCGACGCCGAGGGGGGACGACAGCGAGACGAGCGCGCGGTCGGTGCCCTGTGCCCGTTCCAGGTCCACCCGCCGGGTGACGTCGTGGGCGGTGGGGTCGACGGGGTAGGGCGCCTCCCCCGCCAGGTGCAGCGTCCAGCCGTCGAGGAACGGGGGTGTGCGGCGGGCGCGGAGGGCGTCGACGAACGGCGCGGGCCACAGGTGCTGGTGACAGTCGGTGCGCACTCGACTCCTCTCCGGTCTTTGTGAAGCGCTTCACTCATGAGTGAAGCGCTTCACACCGGTGGCGTCAAGAGGCGACCGGGGACACCCGTCGGGACACCCACGGGTGTTCCCACCGCCGGCCCCCCGTGGGTGCAGCCGTGGGACCGGCCCCCCGGTCGTCGGGACGACGCGCTCCCCGGTCCCACGCCCGGCCCGACGCCGTCCACCCGGCGGGGGATGCTGACCCCGTGCAGCCGCCGGTGGACCGTGTCCGCGCCCTGTGGTCCGGACTCGCCGGGCCGGGTGCGTCCTTCCACCCCGGCCCCGGCCTGCGTCCCCTCGTCACCGGCGAGGCGGCGATCTGCCCGCCGGGGTGGTGCGGCGTCGTGACGGTCGGGGGCGAGCACCTGGCCACCGCACCCGACGCCCGCCGCGCCGCACTCCTGGCGCAGACCCCGGTGACGGAGCTGCCGGGGCTCGCCACCGAAGTCCTCGGGCCGGCGCACCTCGCCTACCTCGCAGGACCGCCGGCCGTGGGGCCGTCCGAGCCGGTGCCCACCGACCGACCCGTCGACGACCTGCTGGCGGCCTGCCCGGCCGCGGACGTCGAGGAGGCCGGACTCGCGGACGCCTCGTCGCCCACCTTCGTGGTCCTGCGCGCCGGACGCCCCGTCGCGGCGGCCGCCTACGAGCGGTGGGCCGTCGCGGGAGACTCGACGGTGGCCCACCTGTGCGTCCTCACCGACCCGGCCTTCCGCGGTCGGGGTCTGGCGCGGGTCGTCGCTGCCGCCGCCAGTGCGCACGCCGACGCGGACGGACTGCTCTGCCAGTGGCGGGCGCGTCCCGCCGCCTCCCTGCGCGTCGCCCGCGCCCTCGGCTACTCCGTCCTGGGCTCGCAGCTCAGCCTGCTCATCCCCTGAACCAGGCGCCGGAGCCAGGCGTCGGGGGCGGGCGTCGTCCCAGACGGTGGGTCCGCACTCCCCCGGTTACTGTGCAGCGGTGCCGAAGGACGCGCGGAGGACCCTGCAGGACGTGGCGGACGCAGCAGGGCTCTCGTTGGCGGCGACGTCCTACGCCCTGCGCGGCACGCGCGGTTCGGCCGCCACCATCGAACGCGTCCAGACGCTGGCCAGCGAGCTCGGCTACCGCGTCGACCCCATCGCCCGGGCCCTGGCGAGCGGGCGCACCGGCACGGTCGGCGTCTCCGGTTCGCTGCGCGACCTGTGGCAGCAGGACCTGTCGGTGATGCTCACGCGCGCCCTGCGCACCGTGGACCGGGACGCCTCCATCGCCGACGCCGACGCCGATCCCGTCGTCGAACGCCGTGTGCTGGAACGGTTCGCGGCCCAGCGGGTGGACGGGGTCCTGGCCTCACCGGTCGACCCGTCCGCCGAGCACTGGCAGCTGCTGGACGCCTCGACGGCCGTCGTGTCGATCGGCGACGCCCTCACCGCGCGGCCGGGCAGCGGGGCGGTCCTCTTCGACAACCGGCACGGTGTCCGTGAGGTCCTGCAGCACCTGCGGGACCGGGGACACCGCCGGGTCGCCCTGCTCACGCCGTCCCTGCCGACGACGCCGGGCCGGCCCTCCGAACTCCTCGCCGTCGAGCTGGCCGCACCCCTGGGCCTGGACCTGGTCGTCGTGCCCGCGCCGGCGGGTCCGACGGGGGCGACCGCCGCGGCGGCCGCGGTCCTGGACACGGCCGACCGGCCGTCCGCGGTCTTCTGCCTCTCCGACTCCCTCGCGTTCGGGGTCTACCGCGCGGCGGCGGACCTCGGGCTGCGGGTGCCGCAGGACGTGGCGGTGGCCGGTTTCGACGACCACCAGCTCGCGGCCCTCGTAGCCCCCGGGCTGACGACCGTCTCGTGGGACGAGGACGCGATCGTGGCGTCGGCGGTCGAGCAGCTGCTCGCACTGCAGGAGAACGGCGAGGCGCCCGATCCCGTGACGTTCCGCCCCCACCTCGTCGTCCGCGGGTCGACCGGCTGAACCACCGCCTCCTCAGAACCGCCCGTCCCGCAGCAGGTCCACGACCCGGTCGACGTCCAGGCCGTAGGGACGGTCGGTCACCACGGGGTCCACGGCGTCGCCCAGCTCGGCGGCCACGACATCGAGAGCCGCCACCAGGTCCGCCGACAGCCCGGACAGTCCCCCGCGCAGCGCCCGCGCGCGGTGCACGGTGAGGAGCTCGACGGCGAGCACCTCGCGGAGCCCGTGGAGGAGTTCGCCCAGGCACTCGGACGCCTCCAGACCGAAGCTCTGGACGTCCTCCTGCCCCAGGGACGTCTCGACGGCCCCACCGAGCGCGGGGACGGCGAAGCGGCGCAACCGGTGCGCCACCCCGACCGCCCGCTTGTGCAGGGCGACGAGCCCCGCCTGCACCCCCGGTTCCGGCGACAACTGCGGGGTCAGGCTCGTCAGCCGGGGGTCCAGCGCGCGGTGGGTGCGGGCCACGGACGTCTCGGCCACGTGCAGCAGGGCGGCGGTCAGCGCGTCGGAGGCGGCCGCCAGCTCGGTCCCGGCGAAACCGGCGGTGCCGGCGAAGGACGCGTCGTCGAGGAAGGCCGGGGAGTCGGTGACGCCGTCCAGGGCGCGGTCGGCGGCCTCCTGCAGGTCGCGGACCCGGCGCCGCGCCACCGCGAGGGCGGCGGGGGCCACCCGCACGGACAGCGGCGCCTGCAACCCCTCCGCCGTGGGTGCGGGACGCAGCGCCCGCAACCGGTCGTGGACGCCGGCGAGGACGTCGTCGCCCCGGGCCAGCCCCGGGCGCAGCGGGTCGGGGTTCGCACGCAGCACCTCGGCGCTCGCGGCCACGACCTGCTCGGTCTGCCGGAGCAGCACCTCGACCGCCGCGGACTGCACGACGGCGAGCGCCGTCGCCACGGGCACGCCCTCGAGGAGGGCGACGCCCTCCTTCGCGCCGAGTCCGAACGGCCCGGGATCGGACCCGTCGAGGGTCCGGCCGGTCCCGAGGACGACGGCACCGACGTGCGCGAGCGGGATGATCTCCCCTGCGGCCCCATTGCCCCGCAACGGGATGCACGGCAGGCAGTCACGGCGGAGCAGGTCGCTCAGCCGGAGGCACAGGTCCGGGGAGACGGCGGCCTCGGGGTGCAGGAACGTCCGCAGCCGGACGGCGAGCACGGCCCGCGCCTCGGTCGGCCCGAGCCACGGGGCCGACCCCACGGCCCGGCCCACGACGAGGTTCTCCTGGTGCCGGGCCCGGGCGGCGGCGTCGAGCCCGACCCCGGCCAGGGCCCCCATCCCCGTCGTCACGCCGTAGACCGGGCCGGACGTCTCCAGCGAGCGCAGGAGGGCCTCCCGGCGCCGGCCCAGGTGCGCCAGGAGCTCCGGGGCGAGGTCCACCGGGGCGCCGGCGGCCACGCTCCGCACGGCGTCGGCGTCGAGGTCGGCGCCCCGGTGCAGGATCACGTCAGGCCGGCCGGGCGGGCTTGCGCAGGACGGACAGCGCCGGGCCGTGCAGCGGCACGGTCTCCCAGCGGCTGCTCACGCGGCCGTCCGCGAGGTCCAGGTGCAGCAGGTGCGGGGTCTCGGCGAACCGGACGTCGACGCGGTCTCCGGCACCGGAGACCGACAGCGGCCCGGTGTCCGCCCAGCGGCCACGGCCGATCGCGGCGCGCAGCTCCTGCCCGGAGTCCGTCAGCACGAGGTCACCGTCGCGGACGCTCACCCGCGTCAGGGTCGACGGCTGGCTGCCGGGAGCGGCGTCGAACTCACCCTCGACGACGTCGGCGCCCTCCAGGGGCGGCAGGGACAGCGACGCCGTCCGGCGGGCCAGCGCCTCGTCGTGCGCGGCCGCGTCGGCGGGCAGTTCCGGGTCGGACACGGCGGGCAGCAGGTGCTCCCAGGCGGCGTCGAGCACGGCCTGCATGTCGGGGCTCTGCGAGGTGATCGCCACGACGACGTCCTGCTCGGGCAGGACGACGCAGAACTGCCCGTAGGCGCCGTCACCGCGGAAGCCGTGGCGGGCGATCCAGAACTGGTAGCCGTACCCCTGCTGCCAGTCGGGGTTGTCGTTGAACGAGGAGTTGTCGACGTGGGAGGTGGTCGCCTCCTCGACCCAGCTCTCGGGCAGCAGGCGCTCGCCCTCCCAGACCCCGCGCTGCAGGTACAGCTGGCCGAGCTTGGCAATGAGTTCGGTCGGGGCGTGGAAACCGGAGAACCCCAGTTCCCGGCCCTGCCCGTCGGTCAGCCAGCCGAGGTCGGCACGGTCCACCCCGAGGGGGTCCAACAGCCTGGGCTGCAGGAAGTCCAGCAGTCCCTGGCCCGAGGTGCGCTGGACGATCGCCGACACCGAGAACGTGCAGGGCTGGTTGTAGCAGAACAGCGTGCCCGGTTCGGCGTCCGGCGGGATGCGCAGGAAACCCCGCACGAGATCACCGCTGGGGTCGGCGGCCGCCTGCTCGATCGTCTCCGCCGCGTGGCCGCTGGCCATGTTCGCGACGTGCCGCACGAGGATGCGGCGCGACCGTTCGTCGGTGACGTCGGCGTCGAACTCGGGGAAGTACGACAGGACGGTGGCGTCGAGGTCCACGAGCCCCTCGGCCACGGCGAACCCGAGGGCCGTGGAGGTGAAGCTCTTGGACAGCGAGTACAGCAGGTGCGGTCGGTCCGGGCGGAACGGCCCCCACCAGCCCTCGGTCACGACGTGGCCGTGACGCAGGACCTGCAGGCTGTGCGGTTCGACCCCGGCCGTGCTCTCGAGGGCGTCGACGAACGCGGCGAGGCCGCGGGCGTCCACCCCCTGGGCCGACGGGGTGCTGCGCGGGAGGGGTCGCGTGGAGGCGCTGGTGGTGTCGCTGCGGGTGGCTTCGGTGCTCACGTCGCCGACTCTAGGACGGGCGGTCGGGAAACGCGGTTGCGGGGTCCCGTGGCCCGAGCGCACCATCGTCGGGTCCTGGTCCCGACCCGAGGAGCCGCTGCGGTGCTCAGCTGACGTGCCCCGATCCCCCGGACCCGCCGACCACCGGTCGCGCGGGCCCTCTCGGCGTACGTCACGAGGAGAACCGCATGCCCGACACCGCAACGACCGGAACCACCACCACGCTCTCCCTGCGCGGCGTGACCAAGGGGTACGACCACGTCGTCGTCCTGCACGACGTCACCCTCGCCCTGGCCCCGGGCGCGGTCACGGGCGTCATCGGGGAGAACGGGTGCGGGAAGTCGACCCTGCTGCGCCTGCTCGCCGGGGCCGAGCCCCCCGACGCGGGCCGCGTCGTCGCCACGGCCGACGGTGGGACCGGCTACCTGCCGCAGGACGCCGGGGCCCCCTCGAGCACGACCGTGGGGGCGGTCCTGGACGCGGCCGCCGCCGAGCTCACCGCCCTGCGGGCACGCCTGCGAGAGCTGGAGGAGGTCATGGCCGCGGCCGGTCCCGACACCGACCTCACGGCGGCGCTCGAGGAGTACGGGGACCTGCAGACGCGGTTCGAACTGCGGCACGGCTACGACGCCGACACCCGGCTCGAGCAGTCCCTGTCCGGTCTCGGTCTGCCGGGACTGGACCGGGGACGTCCCGTCTCGACGCTGTCCGGAGGCCAGCGCTCCCGCCTGCACCTCGCGGCGCTGCTCGCGGCAGGCCCGGAGGTGCTGCTGCTCGACGAGCCGACGAACCACCTCGACGTCACGGCCGCCCGCTGGCTGGAGGACCACCTGCGCAGCCGGACCGGGACCACGGTCGTCGTCTCGCACGACCGCGAGTTCCTCGACGCGGTGGCCGGCGAACTCCTCGAGGTGGACCCCCACCACGAGCACGGCGTCGCCCGCTACCCCGGCGCGTACGCGGACTACCTGCGGGCCAAGGCGGCCGAACGACGCCGGTGGGAGCAGGCCCGGGCGGAGTGGGAGGCCACCGTGGACCGGCTCGCCACGACGGGCGACGCGACGGCCCGCGACGTCAACCACGCCCGGGAGCGCAAGGACGGGGACAAGATGCAGTTCGGCTACAAGGGGGGCCGGGTGGAGGAGTCGCTCTCCTCCCGCGTCCGGGCCAACGCCGAGAAGCTGCGCCGGCTGCGGGAGGCCGAGGTGCCCCGGCCGCCGGACCCGCTGCGGTTCTCCCCGCCCCTCGGGGCGTCGGGGCGGCGCGGGTCCGTCCACGCCGAGGGCGTCTCGGTCGCCGGCCGCCTCGCCCCCGTCGACCTGCACGTGGGTCCCGGCGACCGGTTGCTCGTCACCGGCCCCAACGGCAGCGGGAAGTCGACGCTCTTCGACGTCCTCGCGGGCACGCTCACCCCGGACACGGGGACCGTGCGGCGACGCGGTCGCACCGGTCTGCTCCGCCAGGACCCCGCGACCGACGGCCTGGACCGGTCGGTCCTGGCGACCTACGCCACCGGTCGGCCGGGCAGCGCCGACGAGCACGTCCAGCGGTTGCTGCGGATGGGACTCTTCGAGCCCGAACGCCTCGGGGTCGCCGTCCGGAAGCTGTCGACGGGCGGCCGCCGACGCCTCGACCTCGCCCGGCTCCTCGCCGACCGCCACGACGTCCTGCTGCTCGACGAACCCACCAACCACCTCGCGCCGCGCCTGGTGGAGGAGCTCGAGGCGGCCGTCGACGCGTTCGCGGGGGCCGTGGTCGTCGTCAGCCACGACCGGCGGTTCCGCCGCTCGTTCCGGGGGGACGTCCTGGAGCTGACCGCACCGGAGGAAGGTGCGACGTGCTCCTCCTGGTGACCGGCGCCAGCGGCCTCGGCAAGACGACGGTGCGGCGCGCGGTCGCCCCGAGGCTGGCCGACGAAGGCGTGGAGTGCGTGGAGTTCGCCGACCTCGTCGAGATCCCGGCGGCCCCCGACACCGCCTGGCGCCAGCGCAGCGCCGAGGAGGTCGTGCGGCGCGCGCTGACCCTGGAGCGCTCGGGACGGCACCTGCTGTTC
Source organism: Kineococcus sp. NPDC059986 (assembly GCF_040702905.1). Classification (NCBI taxonomy): domain Bacteria; kingdom Bacillati; phylum Actinomycetota; class Actinomycetes; order Kineosporiales; family Kineosporiaceae; genus Kineococcus; species Kineococcus sp. NPDC059986. The sequence goes on from NZ_JBFBND010000001.1 coordinate 291,918, forward strand.
GCCGGGGACCCGCTGGCCCCCGGCGAGGTCGTCGGCGCCCCGTCCGGGCCCGCGCTCGGCCCGTTCGACGTCCTTCTCCTGGACGCCGACGAGGCCACGCAGACGGCCCGGCTCACGGGACGGGGGCCCGTCGACGGGGAGCTGGAGCACCACGTGGCGTTCGCGACGTGGTTCCGTGGGCACGTCCGCGGCGCCGCTCACCGCTCGGAGGTGCTCACCGCCGCGGGCTGGGACGGCCTGGCCGCCGAACGGCTGGTGGGCCGGCCGTGGCGGCCCGTCGTGCTCGACACGAGCGACCTGGCGCCCGACGCCGTCGCGGACGCCGTGGAGGCGTGGGCGGTGCGCTGCCTCAGAAGAGCGCGCGCGTGAGGGCCTGCCGCGCCGTGACGACGCGCGGGTCGCTCGCGCCCACGACCGCGAAGAGGTCGACGAGGTGGGTGCGGGCCGCGTCGCGGTCGTCCCCGACCGTGCGCTGCACGATGCCGAGCAGGCGGCCGAAGGCGTCCTCGACGTGGCCGCCGACGAGGTCGAGGTCGGCCACGACGATCTGGGCCGCGACGTCGTCGGGGGCGGCCGCGGCCGCGGCACGTGCCTCCTGCAGGTCGACACCGGCGACCCGGCGCAGGACGCCGACGCGGGCCAGCCCCTCGGTCGCCTCGGCGTCCCGGGGGTCCTGGGCCAGGGCCTTGTTCCAGGCGGCCGTCGCGGCGTCGAAGTCGCCGGCCTCGACGGCGGCGAGCGCCTCGGCGTGCAGCGGCGGGGCGGCCGGTTCGGCCTCGCCCTGGACGGCACCCTCGACGCGGCCGGTCACCCCGTTGGCCTCGGCGACGCGCAGCACCTCCTCCAGGACGGGGCGGATCTCCTCGGCCGAGGGGTAGGACCCCGTGAACAACGGGATGGGCTGCCCCTTGACGATGGCCGCAACGAGCGGGATGGCCCTGGCCTGCAACGACTGCACGAGCGACTGCGCCAGGCCGGGTTCGGCCTGGGCGTCGATGCGGCCGAGCAGGAAGGCGCCCGCGTACTCCTCGGCGAGAGCCTGCAGCGCCTCGGCGCCGGTGTCGTAGCCCTCGGCCCAGAGGTCGAGGACGAGGGGCACCTGCACGGAGCTCTGCACGAGGTCGGCGAACGTCTCCTCGGTGACGTCCACGACGAAGGGGGACGCCGGACCCGCGGCCTCGGGGTCGGCCGCACGGCGGGCGACCTCCTCACGTCGGGTGTTGCGGGCCGCGAGGGCACCGAGGTCCACCGCTCCGCGCAGGTTGAGCTTGGCGCCGGGGGGAGTCGGGGTCGTCATGGCCCAAACCTTCTCACGGGGGCCTCAGCCGGTCGTCACCTGGACGGGACCGCTCTCGGCCGCCACCACCTGCGCCCGCGCCTGTCCCCCACCGGCCCCCGGCGGGACGGAGAACACGACGACCTCCTGCCGTGTCACGGTGGCGCGCAGCGCCTGCTCGGTGCCCGCGAGCGCGGCCAGGGCGGGTTCGAGCTTCCCGGCACGACCACCGGCCGGACCGGCCGACGTCGTGGACCAGCTGTAGGCGGCGACGACGAGGGCCCCGCCGTCGCGGGTGCGCACGGCGAGCACCCCGTCCGGCAGGACCGTGCGCTCCTGGGTGAAGGTGCCTCCCGCGGCCTGCAGCGAGGCGGTCTCGGCGGCCGTGGCGGACTCCACGCCCGAGCGGTAGGCGTCCGCGCCGAACTGGTCGGAGTACCGGCTCGTCGCGCCGTTCGTCAGCACGTCGCCGTAGCGGGCGGCGAGGTCGGCCGGCGAGGCGGGCAGGTTCGTCGACTCGTCGGGCGCGACGACGGCGACCCCGTCGGCCGGCGCGGCCAGCGTCGGCAGCGAGGCCCCCGGGAGCAGCGTGGGCGTGGCCCAGACCGTGTAGGGGTCGCGGGCACTGTCGGTGCGCAGGACGACGAGGGAGGGCGCCTGGTCGGCCCCGGGCGCGGTGACGGTGGCGAACCAGCGCGGGAAGTCCCCCTCCCGCGGCAGGATCGAGGTGATGGGGACGACGTCGTCGGCGCCGCCCGTGTCCGCGGGGGCGGCCCCCGCGGCGGCGATGGTGTGCGCCGCCGTCCGCAGCTGCAGCTCGGGGCCGCTGACGCGGGTGGCCAGCGCCGCCGGGTCGGCCGTCGCCGGGTCCGCCTGCGCCTGGAGCACGGCCGTGACGGCCTCGACGACGCGACCGGCCTGCGCGGGCTGCACGACCAGCGGCTCGCGGCCGGTGTCGGCCGGGGCGGACGTCGTCGGCAGCTGCGCGCACCCGGCCAGGACGGTGGCGGTGGCCAGCGAGGCGAGGACCGTGAGCCGTCGCGTGGCCGTGCTGGGACCCGGGCCGCGCGTCGGGCGGGGGGTCGGGCGGGTGCTCACGCGCGCCTCCGGGCGTCGGGTCGGGTCCGGCGCGGCGACAGCAGGACCCCGACCGCCCCGAGCAGCGCGAGGACCCCGCCGGCCACGACGAGCGGGACCCCGGCGGGGTGGCTGGCCGAGCGTCCCTCGGCGTGCCAGCTGAGCCGGACGGTCCCGGGAGCGGCGGCGACCCCGTCGGTCGCCGCGAACAGGACGATCCCGCCGCCGTCGCGGTAGGAGGCGTCGGACCCGGTGGGCCAGGTCAGCTCCGCGCTCCCGCGACCGGTCGTGCTCGTCAACCAGACGTCGGCGCGCCGGGGGTCGGCCGCCGTCCCCGACCCGGTCGTGCGGGTCCGCGCCCGCGGGTCGGACAGGTCCCCGCCGACCCCGGTGACCTCGGTGTGCCGGGCCTGGGCCAGCCAGGCCGTCGCGTCGTCCGCCTGCGCGACGGCGAGGAAGACGTCCGCGCCGTCGGCGGCCTCGACGCTGATGCGGGCGTCGGGCCCCGACAGGTCGACGAGACCGGGACTGGTCACCACGGCGACCCCCGGGTCCTGCGACCGCTCGACGACGTCGATGCGCGAGGGCGGAGCCAGGACGGTCAGGAGGGCGACCCCCGTCACGGCGGAGGCGAACCCCACGACGAGCAGGAGCCAGGCGACGAGTCGTCTCACCGTGCGCGGGTCCTTCCCGGGGGTTCGTGGGGTGGCGTTCGACGGCACACCTTAGGCCCCTCGGGTGACGGGACCTCCCGTTCCGTCACGCTCCGTGACCGACTGCGGCACACGGGGTGGGCCGACGGGCCCTGGACCCCCTCCGGTGCGGCGCACGCCCTGTCCGGTGTGGCGCACGCCACGTCCGCTCGGGTGAACCCGGTGGGTCTGCCGGACGTGGAGCCGTCGTCGGACGGGTGCCCCCACCCGCTCGACCGCCGCGCGATCCCCCTCGCGCGGCACCCCTGCCCGCCCGAAGAGCCGCCGGCTCCCTCCCGACGCAGAGGACGACATGGACACCCAGAACTCGAGCACCCAGAACCCGACCCCCGCCACCGACCGCGCCGGGGCCCTGCGCCTCGCGCGCACCCCCTCGCCGCTGGCCTCGACGGGCCTGCTCGTCCTGCGGCTCGTCGCGGGCGTGCTGCTGCTCGTCCACGGCGTCCCCAAGCTCGAGGACCCGGCGATGGCCACGGGCTACGCGGCCTCCCTCGGCGTGCCGGCCCCCACGTTCCTGGGGTGGCTGATGATCCTCGGCGAGCTGGGCCTGGGGACGCTGCTGGTCCTCGGCCTCGCGACCCGCGTCGCGGGCACGCTCCTGCTCGTGCAGATGTCGGCGACGTGGCTGCTGGCGCACGCGCCGCAGGGCTTCCTCGTCGACGGTCAGGTCAACGGCGAGAACGCGCTGCTCTACGCCGTGCTGGGCCTCACCTTCGCCCTCACCGGCGCGGGACTGTTCAGCCTCGACGGACTGCTGGTGAAGCGCCGCCGCTGAGACGACCCCTCAGGACGGGGGTCGGCCGGGTGTCACTGCCCCCGGCCGGCCTCTCCCTGGGCGCGTTCGACGGCCGCCTCCAGCCGTTCGAGCTTGCCCGTCATCTCCCCCGTGCGGCCGGGCCGGATGTCGGCCTTGAGCACGAGGGACACGCGCGTCCCGTGCCGGCCGACGGCCTCGGTGGCGCGCTTGACGACGTCCATGCACTCGTCCCAGGACCCCTCGAGCGTCGTGAACATCGAGTCGGTCCGGTGCGGGAGCCCGCTGGCGCGCACGACGAGCACGGCGTCGGCCACGGCGGCGCTGACGGAGTCGGCGTCCTCGCCCGCCGGGACGGGACCACCGGACGGGGCGACGGAGAAGGCGACGATCACGCGCGTGACGCTACGCGACCGCCGCGCCCGTGTCCCGCCCGGTTCCGGTGACCGTCGCGGCTACGCTGCGAAGGTCCTTTCCGCCCTCGCTCTCGCCGGAGGCCAGCCGGTGTCCACCGACTCCCACGACGCGTTCAGCATCGTCGTCCGCGGTTACGAACGCAGCCAGGTCGACGCCCGGCTGAAGCACCTCGACGACGCCCTCTCCGAGGCGCGCGCCCGGGTCGCCCAGGCGGACCACGAGAAGATGCAGGCCCAGGAGAAGCTCTCCGAGGCCCAGAAGGAACTGCGCGAGCACGAGAAGCCGTCGTACGCCGGCCTCGGTGCCCGCATGGAGAAGCTGCTGCGGCTCGCCGAGGACCAGTCCTCGGAGATCCTGCGCTCGGCCCGCCGCGACGCCGACCGGCTGCGCGAGGAGGCCCGGGCCGAGGCCTCGAGCACGCGCGCCCAGGCCGACGAGGACGCCCGCCGGCGCACCGGGGAGGCCAGCCGCGACGCGGAGGAGATCGTCTCGCGCGCCAAGCACCAGGCCGACGGCATGGTCGACGCGGCCCAGCGCACGGCCGCCGAGCTGACGGCCGCCGCCCACCGGCAGGCCGACCAGCTCCTGGCGTCGGCCCAGCACGAGGCCGCCGAGACGCTCGCCGCCACCGAGCGCCAGGTGACGGCGCTGCGCACCGCGGTCGACCGCGAGGTCATCGAGCTGCGCTCCTCGACCGACGCCCGCGTGCGCGAGCAGGAGCTGGCCCTGGCCGCCGCCCGCGAGCAGGCGGCCGAGGAGGACCGGCAGCGGCTCGAGGTCGCCGCCGCCCGCACGGCGGCCCGGATCGCCGAGGCCGAGCAGCGTGCGGCCGAGGCCGAGGAGCGCGCCCGCGAGGCGGTCGAGGCCGCCGAGTCCATCCGCGCGGACGCCGTCGCCCAGGCCGCGGTGCGCGCCGAGACCGCCCGCCGCGAGTCCGACGAACTGCTCGCCGACGCCCGGGCACGCGCCCAGGCCATGGTCGAGACGGCCCGCGAGCAGGCCGAACGGTCCCGCTCCGGCGCCCAGTCCGAGGTCGACGAGCTGATGAACCAGCGCGACCAGATCACCGACCAGCTCGACGACCTGCGCGGTCTGCTGGGGCTCGCCCCCAAGCTGCCCGCCCGCGAGAACGGGCACGAGAACGGGCACGAGGTGGACGTCCGGGACGAGGAGCAGGTCCAGCAGCCGAGCTGACGGACGGCTCTCGGACGGCTCAGGGGGCGGCGGGGTGCTCCGTCGGCAGGGGTGAGCGCGCGGGGACGACCCGCGCGACCACCTCGTCGAGCACGCGGCGCACCGCGCTCTCCCCCACCCACAGGTGCCGGGCCCCCGCGACGGGGACGACCTCGGCCTGGGTGAGCGGGGCGAACCTGCGCACGGCCTCCTCGGGGCGCAGGAAGTCGTCGAACTCCGGCACGAGAGCCGTCACCGGACGGCCGAACTCAGCCCACGCCCGCAGGTCGTCCTCGGTCGACCACCGCAGCGGCGGCGACAGCAGGAGCAACCCCTCCACGAGCGGGTCCCGGCCGTGCACGAGCGCGAGGTCGGTGCCGAACGACCAGCCCAGCAACCACACGTGCGGCAGGTCGCGGAACTCGGCGAACTCCAGCGCCGCCGCGACGTCGTAGCGCTCGGCACCACCCGCGTCGAAGGTCCCGCCGCTGCGACCGCGCGGGGACTCGGTGCCGCGGGTGTTGAAGCGCAGCACCGCCAGGTCGGCCAGCGCGGGCAGCCGGTTCGCGGCCTTGCGCAGCACGTGCGAGTCCATGAACCCACCCGCCGTCGGCAGCGGGTGCAGCGTCACGAGCGTGGCCACGGGGTCCCGGTCCGCGGGCAGGGCGAGTTCCCCCACGAGGGTCACCCCGTCCGCCGTGTGCAGTTCGACGTCCTCGCGCCGCGCCGGCAGGACGGTGTCGGAGCGGATCTCACCCACGGGCGAGCTCCTCGCGCAGCACGGTCGCGAACCCGTCGACGTCCGCGGCCGTGGTGTCGAAGCTCGCGACGAGGCGGACCTCGACGAGCCCGGGTGCCCACCGCTCGTCCCAGACGTGGAACGGGACGCGGGCCGCGGTCCGCTCCGCCACCCCCGAGGGCAGGGCCGCGAAGACCGCGTTGGCCTGGACGGGGCGGGTGGTCGTCGCGCCGGCCGACCGGACCGCGTCGGCGAGGGCCCGCGCGGCGTCGTTGGCGGCCGTGGCGGTGCGCTGCCAGAGGTCTCCCCCGAACAGCGCCAGCAGCTGGGCCGCGACGAACCGGGTCTTCGAGGACTGCTGCATCGTCGGTTTCACCAGGCGCCGCAACGCCTCCGCGGGCCCGTCGCCGCGGACGACGACGGCCTCGGCCAGCGCCGCCCCGTTCTTCGTCCCGCCCACGGAGACCGCGTCGACCCCCAGGGCCGTCGTCATCTCGCCCAACCCGCAGCCGAGGGAGACGGCGGCGTTGGACAGCCGGGCCCCGTCGACGTGCACCCGGACGCCGAGCCCGTGCGCTACCCGGACCAGGTCGCGCAGCTGGTCCAGGCCGTAGGCCGTCCCCAGCTCGGAGCTCTGGGTGAGGGTCAGTGCCCCCACGGGCGCGCGCATGGGGCTGTCGGCGTCCCGCACCGCGCGTTCGACGTCGGCGGGGTCGACGAGACCGTCGACCGTGGGCAGGGCGATGACCTTCGTCCCGCCGACGTGCTCCAGACCGCCGGCCTCGTCGTGCAGGACGTGGGCCTGGTCGGAGGCGAGCACCGACTCCCAGCGGTGCGTGACCGCCTGCAGCGCCACGACGTTCGCCCCCGTGCCGGTGAGGACGGGGACGGCGGTGGTGTCCGGGCCGAAGTGCCCGTGCAGGGCGTCGAGCAGCGCGGCGGTGTACGCGTCGCCGCCGTAGCTGGCGACGTGACCGCCGTTCGCGGCGACGAGGGCCTGCAGGACCTCCGGGTGCATGCCGGCGGCGTTGTCGCTGGCGAAGCCGCGGACGGTGGGGTCGTGCAGGGGTGTGGTGGGGGCGGTGCTCACCCCGGCACGCTACCTGCGGCCCTCAGAACCGTCGGCCACGGGCGTCGAAGCAGGCGCGGTGCCAGTGCCGCCGCTCGGTGGCCCCGTCGGCGGGACTGAACGTGCCGCGCGAGGGCCAGACGACGAGGTGCGGGGTGCCCGGGGGGATCTCCTGCCGGCAGCCGGGGCACGTGTAGGTCTTCTCCGAGGAGGTGCCCCGCAGCTCGCGGACGACCCACTCCCCGTCGGGGCCGGAGACGCTGCGGTCTACGCCACGTCCGAGCGGCGCGCGGGGCGGCGGGTCGGGGCGGCGGCGGTTCGCGCGGGGCACGGGCGACATGCTCTCAAGGGTCCGGGCGGCCGGCCCGACCGGGCGCTGCCGCGGTGGCGTCCCCTCCACGCCACCGTGGCCACGCTCGGTTCGTCCGGTAGTCGTCGCGGGCCCCGGTTTCGTTACACGCCCCGGCCCGGGACGTCTCGTAAGCTCGCCCCTCGTGCGTCTCGTCATCGCCCGCTGCTCCGTCGACTACGCGGGCCGGCTCACCGCCCACCTGCCACTGGCCACGCGGCTGCTCCTCGTCAAGGCGGACGGCAGCGTGCTCGTCCACTCCGACGGCGGCAGCTACAAGCCGCTGAACTGGATGAGCCCGCCCGCCCGGTTGACCGTCGGCGTGCCGGAGGAGGACCAGCGCGAGGCCGGGGTCGTCGAGACGTGGACGGTCCAGCACACCAAGACCGACGACCGCCTCCTCGTCTCGATCCACGAGGTCCTGCACGACTCCGAGCACGAGCTCGGCGTCGACCCCGGCCTCGTCAAGGACGGCGTGGAGGCGCACCTGCAGAAGCTGCTGGCCGAGCACATCGGCACGCTCGGCGAGGGCTGGTCACTGGTGCGCCGCGAGTACATGACGGCGATCGGACCGGTGGACATCCTGGCCCGCGACGCCGGCGGCCGGGCTGTGGCGATCGAGATCAAGCGGCGGGCCGAGATCGACGGCGTCGAGCAGCTGACGCGCTACCTCGAGCTGCTCAACCGCGACCCGCTGCTGGCCCCCGTGACCGGCGTCCTGGCCGCCCAGGAGATCAAGCCGCAGGCCAGGACCCTGGCCACCGACCGCGGGATCCGCTGCGTGACGCTGGACTACGACGCCTTGCGCGGGATCGACGACGTGGACTCGCGGTTGTTCTGAGCCACCGGGGCCCGCCCTGCGGGTTCGCGGCGCAGCAGGGCCTCGGCGCGGGCCCGCCGCAGGGCCGTGCGGTCCACCGGCGGGGCGGCCGGCTCCTCGACCTGCAGGACGAGGTGGAGCCGGGTGACGCGCAGCAGCCGCAGCGCGGGCAGCGGCACGTTCCGCAGGACGAGGCGGCGCCCCGTGCGCTGTGCGCGCCGGTGGGCGCCCACGAAGACCCCGAGCCCCGTCGCGTCGGCGACGACGATGCCCCCGACCTCGACGACGAGGTCACCCGAGCCCGCGTCGACGGCCGCGTGCAGCGCCGCCCGGACGTCCGGGACCGTGTGGACGTCGAGGCGCCCGCCGACGTGCAGGACCTGACCGGGGACGACGTCGTCCACGGTCGCCCCGCTGCCGGGCGCCGAGCGTGCCGCGCGCCGGGCCGCCACGTCGGTCGCCGCACTGGGCACCGAACTGGGCACCGCACTGGGCGCCGAGAGGTCCTGCTGGGCGGTGGTGGGCACCGCCGCGAGTCCGATCGCCATCTGTTCCTCCCCCGAGGACGCCGGTCGTGATCGTGTGATCGTCACCGGTCTGACGCAGCGGACCGCCGGTCGGTTGCACCCGTTCCCGACGAGTGACAGGTGGGGCGACAGAGACCGACGGTGACGCTGTGGGCACACTCTGCCACCGTGCGGCACCGCCGACCGGGCGAAGCGCCGAGCCGTTGCCCAACGGTGACCTGGGGGGAGGATGGGGGTGTGCAGGACACCTGGGGCAGCTACTCGTACGCGTTCGGACCCGTTGTGGCCCTCGTCGCGGTCACCGTGCTGGTGCTGCTGCTGCGGTGGACCTTCTCGCACGGCAAGTCCGTCGTGGAACGCCGCCCGAAGCGAGGGTCGAGCGAGGAGTACGGCCTGCTGGAGGTGGTGTCGGCTCCCCCGACCTTCGTCGAGGCCGAGGTGCAGCGACGCACGCTCGTCGACGCCGGGATCCGGGCGACGCTGGCCCCCACCACCGAGGGGCCGCGGGTCATGGTCTTCCCGGCCGAGGCCGGGCTGGCGCGGCAGATCCTGCAGCGCAAGGGGTGAGCGCGCGGATCAGGCGACGTTGACGCCCTGTCCGGGCGGAGCGGACTCCAACCAGCTCGCGAAACCGGTGTAGGCGTCACGGCCCATCGCGAAGTCGATCTCCTCGCCGGACCCGTCCACCTCCAGGCGGCACTCCACGACCATCGCACCGGGCTGCACGGCGACCAGCTCGGCACCCTCGGCGTCGCGGAACAGGGTCACGGCCAACGCCCGCCGTGCGTAGCTGCACGTCGGGCGCGGGGAGAGCGAGAAGGTGCGGTACCAGTCCAGGCGGTCGCGCTCGTACTGCGCGACCCCGAGGGCCCAACGCCGGCGGCCACCACGGGCCTGCCGGACCGAGCAGTCGAACGTGCCGAGCCGGGCCATGAGGCGGCGCCGCCGCAGCACGACGAGCAGCAGCACCACGACGAGGGCGACGGCGCACGCGCCTGCGATCTCCAGGGAGAGCAGGACCTCGTGCACCGTCGCCCAGCCGTTCTCAGCGCGTGCCGGAACCCGCGGTGACCTCGACCTGCTCGGCGACGATCGTCACCTTGTCGTGGTCCACCGAGAAGAACCCGCCGCTGACCGTGGCCGTCACGCCGTCCGACCCCGTGCCCGAGATCGACACGTCGCCCGGGGCGAGGATGGCGAGGAGCGGTTCGTGGCCGCCCATGATGCCGATCTCACCCTCGGCCGTGCGGGCGCGGACCAGCGACGCCTCCCCCGACCACACGGAGCGGTCGGCGGCCACCAGTTCGACCTGCAGCGCCACGGGTCAGTTCTCCTTCTGGATCTGAGCCCACTTGCGCTCGACGTCCTCGAGGCCACCGACGTTGAAGAACGCCTGCTCGGCGACGTGGTCGAACTCGCCGTCCGCGATGCGCTTGAAGCTCTCGACGGTGTCCTTGAGCGGAACCGTCGAACCCTCGACACCGGTGAACTTCTCGGCCATGTACGTGTTCTGCGAGAGGAACTGCTGGACGCGGCGAGCACGGCTCACCGTCAGCTTGTCCTCCTCCGACAGCTCGTCGACACCGAGGATGGCGATGATGTCCTGGAGCTCCTTGTTGCGCTGCAGGATCTGCTTCACGCGCACGGCGGTGTCGTAGTGGTCCTGCGCGATGTACAGCGGGTCCAGGATCCGCGACGTCGAGGTCAGCGGGTCCACGGCCGGGTACAGACCGCGCGAGGCGATCTCACGGGAGAGCTCGGTCGTGGCGTCCAGGTGCGCGAACGTCGTGGCCGGCGCCGGGTCGGTGTAGTCGTCGGCGGGGACGTAGATCGCCTGCAGCGAGGTGATCGAGTGACCCCGGGTCGAGGTGATGCGCTCCTGCAGGGTGCCCATCTCGTCGGCCAGCGTGGGCTGGTACCCGACGGCGGAGGGCATGCGGCCCAGCAGGGTCGACACCTCCGAACCCGCCTGGGTGAACCGGAAGATGTTGTCGATGAAGAGCAGCACGTCCTGGTTCTGCACGTCGCGGAAGTACTCCGCCATCGTGAGAGCGGACAGGGCCACGCGCAGACGCGTGCCCGGCGGCTCGTCCATCTGGCCGAACACGAGGGCCGTCTTGTCGAAGACGCCGGCCTCGGCCATCTCGCCGATGAGGTCGTTGCCCTCACGGGTGCGCTCGCCGACACCGGCGAACACCGACACACCACCGTGGTTCTGGGCGACGCGCTGGATCATCTCCTGGATGAGGACCGTCTTGCCGACGCCCGCACCGCCGAAGAGGCCGATCTTCCCGCCCTGCACGTAGGGGGTGAGGAGGTCGATGACCTTGATGCCGGTCTCGAACATCTGGGTCTTCGACTCGAGCTGGTCGAAGGCCGGGGCCTTGCGGTGGATCGGCCAGCGCTCGGTGATCTCGAGCTTCTCGCCCTCTTCGAGGTTGAGGCAGTCGCCGATGGCGTTGAACACGTGGCCGAGGGTCACGTTGCCGACGGGCACCGAGATCGGGGCGCCGGTGTCGACGACGGCCGCACCGCGGACCATGCCGTCGGTGGGCTTGAGCGAGATGGCCCGGACCATGTTGTCGCCGAGGTGGGAGGCCACCTCGAGCGTCACGGTCTGGGTCTCCCCGCCCATGCTCACCTCGGTGGTGAGGGCGTTGTTCTGCTCGGGCATCGTGTCGGCCGAGAACTCGACGTCGACGACGGGGCCGATGACTCGGGCGATGCGACCTGTCGCACCCTTGCTGGTGCTGCTCGGCGCTTCGTTGACGGTGGCGGTCATGTCGCTCCTCGGGCTTCCTTCGTCGCGTGAGTTCTTGCTGAAGTGGGTGGGGGCAGAGCGCGGGGTCAGGCGCGCGAGCCGGAGGAGGCCAACGCGTCGGCACCGCCGACGATCTCGCTGATCTCCTGGGTGATGTCGGCCTGACGGGCGTTGTTCGCCAGCCGGGTCAACTTCTTGATGAGCTCGTCCGCGTTGTCGGTCGCGCTCTTCATCGCCCGCTGACGGCCGGCGAGCTCGGAGGCCGCGGCCTGCAGGAGGCAGTTGTAGATGCGGCTGTTGACGTACTGCGGGAGCAGGGCGTCCAGGACCGCGTCCGCGCTGGGCTCGAACTCGTACAGGGGCTGCAGATCGCCCTCGGAGGGCACCTCGACACCCTCGACGACCTCCAGCGGCAGGAGCCGGATGACCCGGGGCTCCTGCGTGACCATGCTGACGAAGTGCGTGTAGACGACGTGGATCTCGTCGACGCCGCCGTCGGCGAACTCCTTCGCGAAGTCGGCCACCAGACGGTCACCGATCTTCTTCGCGTCGTCGTAGGCGGGCGAGTCGGTGAACCCGACCCACGTCTCGACGACCGGGCGGCGGCGGAAGCTGTAGAACGACGCCGCCTTGCGCCCGACGAGGTACGGCGAGATCTCCTTGCCCTCGGCCCGCAGGGCCGCGGTGAGCCGCTCCCCCTCGCGCAGGACGTTGGAGGAGTAGGCACCGGCGAGACCGCGGTCGGAGGAGCACACGAGCACCGCCGCGCGCTTCACCTCGGTCTTCTCGGTGATCAACGGGTGGTCCAGGGAGGAGTTCGACGCCGCCGCCGAGACGGCACGCGTCAACGCCCGGGCGTAGGGCGTCGACGCCGCCACGTTCGCCCGCGCCTTGATGATCCGCGACGCCGCGATGAGCTCCATCGCGCGCGTGATCTTCTTGGTCGCCTGGACCGAGCGGATCTGCCGCCGGTAGGCCCTCAACTGGCCTGCCATGTCCTGCTCCTCTTCCTTGCTCCGCTCGGTCCCTGCTGGGGTCGTGCTGCGTGATCTTCCGGGAGCGCGTCAGCGCTTCTGGGTGGTGATCCGCTCCTGCGAGATGTCGTCCGCGTCGGTCGCGCCGTGGTCCTCGTCACCGGGGACGGCCGCAGCCTGCTTGCCCGGGGAGAACTGGGGCTTGAAGGCGTCGACCGCCTTCTTCAGCTCGTCCTTGGCGCCGTCGGAGAACTGCTTCGTCTCGCGGATGCCCTGCATGAGCTCGCCGTGGTTGCGCTTGACGTACTCGAGGAACTCGCGCTCGAAGCGGGAGATGTCCGAGACCTCGACGGAGTCGAGCTGACCGGTGGTGCCGGCCCAGATCGAGACGACCTGCTCCTCGAGGGAAAACGGCGTGTACTGGGGCTGCTTGAGCAGCTCCACCAGGCGCGCACCGCGGGCGAGCTGGTTGCGCGAGGCCTGGTCCAGGTCGGAGGCGAACATCGCGAACGCCTCCATGGCGCGGAACTGCGCCAGGTCCAGCTTCAGCGTCCCGGAGATGCCCTTGATGGCCTTCGTCTGCGCGGCACCGCCGACGCGGGACACCGAGATGCCGACGTCGATGGCCGGACGCTGGTTCGCGTTGAACAGGTCCGACTGCAGGAAGATCTGGCCGTCGGTGATGGAGATGACGTTGGTCGGGATGTACGCCGAGACGTCGTTGCCCTTGGTCTCGATGAACGGCAGACCCGTCATCGATCCGGCACCGAGCTCGTCGGACAGCTTCGCGCAACGCTCCAGCAGACGGGAGTGCAGGTAGAAGACGTCACCCGGGTAGGCCTCGCGGCCCGGCGGACGACGCAGCAGCAGCGACACGGCGCGGTAGGCCTCGGCCTGCTTGGACAGGTCGTCGAAGACGATGAGGACGTGCTTGCCGGCGTACATCCAGTGCTGGCCGATGGCCGAACCGGTGTAGGGCGCGAGGTACTTGAAGCCGGCCGGGTCGGACGCGGGGGCCGCGACGATGGTCGTGTACTCCATCGCGCCGGCCTCCTCCAGCGAACGCTTCACGGAAGCGATCGTGGAGCCCTTCTGACCGATCGCGACGTAGATGCAGCGGACCTGCTGCTTCGGGTCGCCCGAGGCCCAGTTGGACTTCTGGTTGATGATCGTGTCGATCGCGATCGCGGTCTTGCCGGTCTGGCGGTCACCGATGATCAGCTGACGCTGGCCGCGGCCGACGGGGATCATCGCGTCGATCGCCTTGATGCCGGTCTGGAGCGGTTCGCGCACTTCCTGGCGCTGCACGACCGAGGGGGCCTGCAGCTCCAGCGCACGACGCGCCTCGGCTTCGATCGGGCCGAGGCCGTCGATCGGCGCACCCAGGGGGTCGACGACGCGGCCGAGGAAGTCGTCACCGACGGGGACGGAGAGGACCTCGCCCGTGCGGTGGACCTCCTGGCCCTCCTCGATGCCGGCGTAGTCGCCCAGGACGACGACACCGATGTCGCGGACGTCGAGGTTCTGCGCGAGGCCGAGGGTTCCGTCCTCGAAGCGCAGCAGCTCGTTCGCCATGACCGAGGGCAGGCCCTCGACGTGGGCGATCCCGTCGCCCGCGTCGGTCACGCGGCCGACTTCCTCACGCGCGGCGGTGCCGGGGTCGTACGACGCCACGAAGGCGTCGAGAGCGTCCCGGATCTCCTCCGGGCGGATGGTCAGCTCGGCCATGGGAAGCCCTGCTCTCCTTCTCGGGTCCTGCAGTTCTCGAAGTCCATCATCCCCCGCGTCCCGCGGGGTGGGGTGTTCAGGGCGGGCACTCAGCCGGCCAGGCGGCGACGCGCCTCGTCGATGCGGGTCGAGATCGACCCGTCGATGACGTCGTCGCCGATGCTCACGCGCAGACCACCCACGAGGTGGGGGTCGACGTCGACCGTGACGCTGATGGTCCGGCCGTACTGGCGCGACAGCGAGGCCGCGAGGCGCTCGCGCTGGGTCTCGCTCAGCGGGGTGGCGCTCACGACGTGGGCGACGAGCTGCTCGCGGCGCGCGGCCACGACCTCGACCCACTCCTCGAGCAGCCGCTCGGCACGCATCCCGCGCGGGGAGACCGCCACGCGACGGGCCAGCTGGACCGTCTCGGGCGCCGCCTTGTCGAGCAGCAGCCGCGACACGAGCGAGGCGCGGTTGGCGTCCGGCGCGGTGCGGTCGGCGAGGGCGTCCCGCAGCTGCGCGTTGCCGGCGATGGTGCGGGAGAACCGGAAGAGCTCGTCCTCCAGCGCGTCCAGGTGCCCCGACCGCTCCGCCTGCGTCACGACCGCGACGACGGCGAGCCGCTCGGTCGCGTCCGACAGGTCACGACCGGCCGTCCAGCGCGACGACGCCAGCGAGGCGACCGTCTCGACGGCGGCCGTGCCGATCTTGCCGGTGAAGGTGCGACGGACGAACTCGGCCTTGGACGAGCCCTCCCGCGACGGGTCGGTGAGCGCCCGGCGCAGCCCCACCGAGGAGTCGAGCAGGCTGGTGACGGCGAAGAGGTCCTCGCCCGTCCGGCCTGCGTCGGCCCCCTCGGTGGCGAGCTGAGCGTCGAGCACCTGCTGCGCGGCGGCGAGGCTCGCCTTCGCGACGCCGGAGTCGAGCTCGCTCATCGGGAGGTCGCCCCCGACTCGCTGCGCTCGAGGTCGGCCAGGAAGCGGTCGACGACCCCGCTCTGACGCGCCGAGTCCTGCAGGGACTCACCGACGATGCGCGACGCCAGGTCGGTCGCCAGGCGACCCACCTCGGCGCGCAGCTGCGCGGTGGCCTGCGCGCGCTCGGCCTCGATCGTGGCGCGGGCCGCGGTCGAGATGCGCTCGGCCTCGGCCTGAGCCTGCTCGCGCATCTCGGCGAGGATCTGCGCACCCTGCTGGCGCGCTTCCTCACGGATGCGGTTGGCCTCGCCGCGGGCGTCCGCGAGCTGGGCCTTGTACTCGGCGAGGGCGGCGGCGGCCTCTTCCTGGGCGCGCTCCGCCTTCTCGACGTTGCCCTCGATCGCGGCGCGCCGCTCCTCGTACACCTTCTCCAGGCGCGGCACGATCTTCTTCTGGACGAAGATCAGCAACGCGATGAAGACGATGATCCCGAAGATCAGCTCGCCCCAGTGAGGCAGGATCGGGTAGATCGGGTCGCCGGGGATCTTCTCGCCGGCTTCCGCCGCGACGAATGCTCCTGCGAGCTGCACGGGTTCCTCCTTCTGTCAGCGCTGGGTGGACTCGGGGGAGCGCCTGTCAGCGGAAGACGAAAGCGAGGGCCAGACCGAAGATCGCCAGCGCCTCGGTGAGGGCGAAGCCCAGGAAGGCGATGGTCTGCAGCATGCCGCGCGCTTCGGGCTGGCGGGCGACGCCGTTGATGTAGGCGGCGAAGATCAGACCGACGCCGATACCGGGGCCGATGGCCGAGAGGCCGTAGCCGAGGATTGCGATGTTGCCGCTCATCAGTCTCTCTACTTCCTTCCATTGCCGACGCGCGGACCGCGTCGATCTGCTGGTGGTGTGGGTCAGTGCTCGTCGGCGAGGGAGCCGGCGATGTACAGCGCGGCGAGCAGCGTGAAGATGTACGCCTGGAGGAACTCGACGAGGAGTTCGAACAGGGTCATCACGATGCCCATCGCGAAGGTCGGGATCGAGAAGAGCTGCAGGCCCAGGCTCCCGGAGTGCAGGAGCATGTACTCGCCGCCGGTGATGAAGAGCACCAGCAGGATGTGACCGGCGAACATGTTCCCGAAGAGTCGCAGCGCGAGCGTCACCGGGCGGGTCACGAAGTAGGTGATCAGCTCGAGCAGGAAGACGAGCGGCTTGATCCAGCCGGGAAGACCCGGCGGCACCATGCTGCCGATGTGGCCGCCCAGCCCGCGCTTCTTGATGCCCAGGAAGTGGTAGGTCCCGTAGACCACGAGGGCCAGCACCAGCGGGAAGGCGATGCGGCTCATCGTCGGGTACTGGAACGGCGGGACGATCCCGAAGAGGTTGTTCACGAGGATGAGCACGAACATCGTGAACAGCATCGGGACGAACTTCAGGAAGTCGTGCGAACCGATGATGTCCCGGGCGATGGAGTTGCGGACCAACCCGTAGGTGGCCTCCATGCCCATCTGGCGCTTGCCCGGGACGACCGTGAGCCGCTTCGTCGCCCAGTTCAGGACGAGGGCGATGATCACCGCGGAGATCACGAGGACCACGGCCGGGCGCGTCACCGCGAGAGCTCCGCTGGTGCCGAAGATGGGCTGCCAGAAGATGTCCTGGTTCGGGGCGGTGAAGCCCTCCTCGCCTCCTGCGGCGGCGAGCATTCCGAGGCTCACGTCAACTCCTCCGTGCGAACGTCGTCGTGGGTACGGGTCGGCTCCGCGAGCACACGCGAAAGGACGACCACAGGGACTTCACAAGTGGCCGTCACGATTTACCGTACCGGAACCACACGTAGTAGATCGCCAGCGCCATGCCGCCGACGATGCCGATGGCCACGATGAAGTTCGTGCCGATCAGGCGGTCGATCAGGTACCCGATCCCGCCGAAGCCCAGGACTCCGGCGAGCAGGTACGAGGGGATGTTCCAGGCCCGCGACTCCTCGAGGCGGCCACGCTCCTGCTCCTGCTCGGCGCCGGAGCGGGCAGGTTGGGAGGAGTGGCCGTCGTCGGTCATGTCGCGGCGAACGGTAGCAGGGTGGTCGCTCACGCCCCACCGTCCTGGTCGCGCGGCGCGGACGCCCCGAAGACGGGGACGCGCAGCTTGACGAACGCGTGCATCTCGGCGGCCAACCAGCCCACGGCGCAGGCGATGACGGACAGCCCGAGCGCGGGGCCGTTGATCCACGAGACACCCATCAACAGGATCATCGCGACCCCGAGCAGGACGATCTTGACCGTGTAGACCCCAAGGGCTGCGACGAGGACCAGCTGCGGGTTCGACCGGGCCGTGCGGCGCATGACGACCAGCCGTGCGCCGAAGAAGACGAGCACCATCGCCGAGCCGATGAGGGCCGACAACAGACCGTCAACCCCAGCCATGAGGGCCGCCACGACGAGACACACGACGGCCACGGCAGCCCCGACGGTCAGCGACCGGCGCAGGAGGACGCGGTAGGCGTCCTCGACGTGCGCGGTGGCGACACTGTCACTCACAGGTGGGCTGCTCTCTGCTCGTCGGCGGGTCGTCCGAAGGATTCGGCTCGTCGGCGGTCCGGTCCGGCCGCGTGGCGGACCCGGGAAGACTTCGTGAAAGCTATCACGAACTCAGGGACCTCCTACGCAGCGTCGTGGACCACCTGAGGTCATGTGCGCGACGTCTCAGTCGGCACGTCCCGCGAGTCACGCTGCGCAGTGTCCTGCTCACGCGGGCCCGCGTCCACGACCGGCCGCTTCCGGCGCCAGTAGAGCGGCAGGAAGGTCAGCGCGAGCACGAGGCAGCCGGCGGCGAAGGCCACGGCGAGGGCCTGGGGCAGCGGCAGGAACGCCGACGTGGCGGCCCCGAAGCTCAGGAAGGCCGCCCACGAGTACATGACGAGGACGGCGACGCGGTGGGAGTGGCCGAGCTGCAGGAGCCGGTGGTGCAGGTGCTTCTTGTCGGGGTGCCAGAACGCCTTCCCCGCCCGGGTGCGGCGCACGACCGCCAGCACCATGTCCATGAACGGCACGAGCAGGACGGCGATCGGCAGCAGCAGCGGGAAGAACGCGGGCGCGATCTGCTCGCTCTCGACCGTCGCGGGGTCCACGGTGCTCGTCGCGGCGATCGTCGAGGTCGCCATGAGCAGACCCAGCAGCATCGAGCCGGAGTCGCCCATGAAGATGCGCGCCGGGTGGAAGTTGTGCGGCAGGAAGCCGAGGCACACGCCGACGGTGATCGCGGCGATGAGGGTGGCGAGGGAGGAGAAGTCGTCGGGCACGCTCCCCCGCTGCAGCGCGTAGGAGTAGCCGAAGAAGGCGATGGACCCGATCCCCACGATGCCGGCGGCGAGCCCGTCGAGGCCGTCGACGAAGTTCACGGCGTTCACCGAGACGAGCACGACGAGGATCGTGATGACCATCATCGTCCGCCCCGACAGGAGCGTGACGCCGCCGATGGGCAGCTGCAGGAGGCTCACGCCCTGCCAGCCCATGATCCCCGCGGCCAGCACCTGACCCGCCAGCTTGGTGACGGCGTCGAGCTGGACGATGTCGTCGGCGACCCCCACGGCGACGACCACCGCGGCGCCGACCAGCACCCACAGCGGGCCCGGGTCGGTGTCGAAGACGCGGGACAGGAACGGGATCCGGCTCGCGACGACGAGCGCCGCGACCATCCCGAGGAGCATCGCGAGCCCCCCGAGGCGCGGGATGGGGACGGTGTGCACGTCCCGGTCCCGCAGCGGCGTCACGGCCCCCACGCGCTGGGCGAGGCGCCGCACGAGGGGCGTCGTCAGGTACGTCACGGCCGCGGCCACGACGATGACGAGGAGGTAGGCCCTCATCCGCTGGTGAGCGGCGCCGTCC
Source organism: Kineococcus sp. NPDC059986 (assembly GCF_040702905.1). Classification (NCBI taxonomy): domain Bacteria; kingdom Bacillati; phylum Actinomycetota; class Actinomycetes; order Kineosporiales; family Kineosporiaceae; genus Kineococcus; species Kineococcus sp. NPDC059986. The sequence goes on from NZ_JBFBND010000001.1 coordinate 311,066, forward strand.
CGGACTCCTGCTCCGGTGCGTCGCCGGCGTGCTCATCGGTGGGCTCACGGGTGGGCTCGTCGGTGCGCTCGGGTTCGGCCCAGCCGTCAGGGACGGCCGCGCGCAGCTCCGCCTCGCTGATCGCACCGAGGCGCAGGATCCGCAGCGGCCCGTCGGAGGCGTCGACGATCGTGGACGGCGCGCCCTTGGGGCTGGCCCCGCCGTCGAGGTAGACCCGCACCGACTCCCCCAGCTGCTCCACGGCCTGCTCGACGAGCGTGGCCGCGGGCTGCCCGGACTTGTTGGCGCTCGAGACGGCCATGGGACCGGTGCGCTGCAGCAGTTCCAGGGCGACGGGGTGCAGGGGCATCCGCAGTGCGACGGTGCCGTTCGTGTCCCCCAGGTCCCACGTCAGGGACGGCTGGGCGCGGCAGACGATCGTGAGCGCGCCGGGCCAGAACGCGTCGACGAGCTCGCGCACCGCGAAGGGGATGGAACTGGCCAGCCCGTCGATGGTCCGGGTCTCGGGGACGAGGACGGGCGGCGGCATCTGGCGCCCGCGGCCCTTGGCCTCGAGCAGGCGCGTGACCGCGGCGGGGTTGAAGGCGTCCGCGCCGATGCCGTAGACGGTGTCGGTCGGCAGCACGACGACCTCACCGCGCTTGACGGCGTTGTGCGCGGCGGACAGCCCGCGGTCGCGGATGACGGGGTCGGCGCAGTCGAACGGCGGTCTCACGGGGCAAGAGTCTCCCACCGCGGCTCCCCCGCGGAACTGCAGGCGTGCGTCGGCGCGTCAGCGACGGCGGGCCGTGGTGGCGCGGGGACGGTCCGTGAGGTCGCGGTGGCTCGCCACGTCCGCCCACGGCCCCGTCGCGAACATCGTGCGCGCCGACCGCTCCTGCACCTCGGCGTGCTCGACGACGACGTAGCCGCCCGGCTTCAGCAACCGGGCCGCGGCCGCCACGACGCGCCGCGGCACCTGCAGGCCGTCGTCCCCGAGGCCGTACAGCGCGACCTCCGGGTCGTGCTGCGCCACCTCCGGGTCGACGGGGACGGCGCCCGGCGGCACGTACGGCGGGTTGCTCACGACGACGTCGACGGTGCCGTCGAGGTCCGCGAAGGCGCTCGCGGCGTCGCCGAGCCGCAGGTCGAGGTCCGGGGCGAGCTCGTCGACGTTGCGCCGCGCCCATGCGTGCGCCATCGGGTCGAGCTCGACGGCGTGCACCCGCGCGCCGGGGACCTCCGTCGCCAGCGCGAGGGCGATCGCCCCCGATCCGGTGCACAGGTCGACCACGACGGGACCCGTGTGCCGCAGGGCCTCGTCGATCGCGAGCTGGGCGACCGTCTCGGTCTCGGGGCGCGGGACGAACACCCCGGGGCCGACGTGCAGCTCCAAGGAGCGGAATCCCGCCCGACCGGTGAGGTGCTGCAGGGGGACGCGGGCGGCGCGCTCCTCGACCAAGGCGTCGAAACCGTCCGCCGCCACCGCGTCGCCCAGCGCGACCAGGACGCCGAGCCGAACCCGGTCGACGCCCAGGGCGTGGGCCAGGAGCGTCTCGGCGTCGGCGCTCGGGGTGGGGACCCCCGCCCCGGCCAGCCGCTGCGCGGCGTCCTCGATGAGCTGACGCGCGGTGACCACCCGCGCAGGTTAGGCCAGCCCGAGCAGCCGGAAGGCGACGGTCTGGGTGTCGGCCTCGTCCGCGCTGCCGCTCGGGGACGTGACGGCGACCCACTCCCCCGTGGACGGGACGGCCCAGACGGACGTCCTGACCCCCGTCGTGGCGCCGTTGACGCCGACGACCGAGCGACCGCCGAGGTCGGCGGACAACCAGCCCCACCCCACCCCGGCCCCGGGGGTCTGCACGACCGGGTCGAGGGCGCGGGCGCCGGGGAGGTCACCGCGCGCGACGGCCTGCGCCAACCGCCCGAGGTCGTCGGCCGTGGAGTAGACGCCCACCCCCGCCGGCGTGCTGCCGCTGGAGCGCCAGGGGGTGCTGGGCCGGCCGTCGGGGCCGAGTTCGCGGGCGCGGTCCGGCGGGAGCTGCGCCGGGGCGGCCTGCGTGACGTCCATCCCCAGCGGCTGCAGCACGCGCTCACGCAGGAGCTCGGGGTAGGGGCGGCCCAGCCGGGTCGCGAGGGCGTTGCCGAGCAGGGCGTAGCCGAGGTTGGAGTAGAGGTACTGCCCGCGCGGACCGCGCAGGGGCGTCCACGCGGCGTCCCGCAGCAGGTTCTGCGGGGTGTCCCACCGGTACGGATTTCCGTAGGTGAGGCCCGTCAGGGGTGCGGCGAGGGCGGCGCGGGTGCTGAGCCGCGGGAGGCCGGACGTGTGGGTGGCGAGCTCCTCGAGCGTCGTCGCGGCCAGGGGACCGGTGAGGCGCGGGTAGACGTCGCCGAGCGTCGTCGTCGGGGTGACCTCCCCGCGGGCGACGGCGTCGGCGAACAGCAGACCCGTGAGCCCCTTGGTCACCGACCCGATCTCCTGCGGGGTGCCCGCGGTGAGGGCCCGACCGGGCGCCGCCGTGCCGATGGCGGCGGACGCACTCACCGTGGCGTTCCCCGCGGCCACCGCGAACCCCTGCCCGGCCAGGTCGGCCGTCGCCACCCGCAGCCTCTCGGCGAGCACGGCGTTCCCCGTGCTGTCGGGCGACGGTCTCGGCGGCGCCGGGGAGGCCGAGGCCGTGAGGGCCACGACCGCGGCGGTGGCGGCGGCCAGCAGTCCGCTGGTGCGGAGGACGGAACGGAAGGGGTTGGAGGACAACGGGATCACCTCAGTCCGACGGTGGCGAGCAGGGTCACGAGCGGGACGACGCGCTCGGCCGGGACGTCGTAGCGTCCGCGGCCGGACGTGGTCAGCCAGCCTTCGGCGACGAGCTGGCGCAGGTGGTGGTAGAGCTGGCCCGACGTGCCGAGGCCCTCGGAGAGCTCGGTCACGGTGTGCCGGCCGTGCAGCACCTTGTGCAGGAGGTGCAGCCGGACGGGGTGGGCCAGGGCGGACAGCGCCGCGACGGCCTGGGTCGGGTCCGCCTCGAGCATCGAGGAGACCTCGACGGTCTCCTGCCACTCGTAGTGCGCCCCCGTCGGCAGCGTCACGCTGCCGGTGAAGAGCACGTGGGAGCGGCCCTCGGCCTGCCTCTTCAGCTCCCGCAGCGCCCAGAACGCGTCGTCGTCGCGGGGATCGGCCCCGTCCGCGACGCGGGCCTCCAGCGCGGCGATGCGCTTCTCCAGGAGGGCCCACCTTTCGTCGTCCACCCGTCAATCCTACGCACTTCCGTAGTTCTTACGCATCCCCGTACCCAGGGGTGCGCGGAAAACACTCCCTCCGCCCTCAGAACGCGCTTCGAAGGGCGGAAAGAGTGTTTTCCGCGTGGAAGACGGGGCGGGGAAGCGGGGTGGGTCAGGTGGCGGCGAGCTGGGCGGCCTCGTCGGCGTCGATGGCCGACTGCACGACGGGGTCGAGCTCACCGTCGAGGACGGCGTCGAGGTTGTACGCCTTGAAACCCGTGCGGTGGTCGGCGATCCGGTTCTCGCCGTAGTTGTACGTCCGGATCCGCTCGGACCGGTCGACCGTGCGCACCTGGGACCGGCGGGCGGCCGAGGCCTCCGCGTCGGCGGCCTCCTGGGCGACGGCGTGCAGCCGCGCCCGCAGGATCCGCAGCGCGGACTCCTTGTTCTGCAGCTGCGACTTCTCGTTCTGGCAGCTGGCGACGATGCCGGTCGGCAGGTGGGTGATGCGCACGGCGGAGTCGGTCGTGTTGACGCTCTGGCCACCGGGGCCGGAGGACCGGAAGACGTCGATCCGCAGGTCGTTGGGGTCGAGGGCGACCTCGACCTCCTCGGCCTCGGGCATCACGAGCACCCCGACCGCGGAGGTGTGCACGCGGCCCTGGGACTCCGTGGCCGGCACGCGCTGGACGCGGTGGACGCCGCCCTCGTACTTCAGGCGGTGCCAGACGCCCTCGGCCGCGGCGCCGCGGCTCTTGACGGCCACCGAGACGTCCTTGTAGCCGCCGAGGTCGCTGGGCGTGGCGTCGAGGACCTCCGTCGTCCAGCCGCGCTGCTCGGCGTACCGCAGGTACATGCGCAGCAGGTCCCGGGCGAACAGGGCGGACTCCTCCCCGCCCTCCCCCGCCTTCACCTCGAGGATCACGTCGCGGGCGTCGTCGGGGTCGCGCGGCAGCAGGACCCGGCGCAGGCGCTCCCCGGCCTCGGTCGCGGCCTGCTCCAGCGCCGGCAGCTCGGCGGCGAACCCGGGGTCCTCGGCGGCCAGCTCGCGGGCGGCCCCGGCGTCGTCGGTCGCCGCCCGCCACGCCGCGTGCGCCTCGACGACCTGCTGCAGCTCGGCGTACCGCCGGCCCAGGCTCCGTGCGAGCCCCGCGTCGGCGTGCACGGCGGGATCACCCAGACGGCGTTCGAGCTCGGCGTGCTCGTCGAGCAGCGGCTGGACGGTCTCGAACACGGGAGCTCCTGGGAGGACGGCGCGGGGCGGGAACGCGACAGCGCCGGCCCCGCCACCCCGAGGGGCGGTGGGACCGGCGCTGTGAGCAGACTACTTGGCGGTCTTCTTGGCGTAGCGCTGCTGGAAGCGGGCCACGCGGCCACCGGTGTCCAGGATCTTCTGCTTGCCGGTGTAGAACGGGTGGCAGGCGCTGCACACGTCGGCGCGCATCTCCCCGCTCTTCTCGGTGCTGCGAGTGGTGAACGTCGCTCCGCAGGTGCAGGTGACCTGGGTCTCGACGTAGTCCGGGTGGATCCCAGCCTTCATGGTTCTCTCCTCAAGGCGCTCAGTCGGTACCGGGTCGCCTGGTCGTCCTGGCGTGAGCCGGTACCTGCGGTGTCGAAGCAGTCTCCCACAGGAAGCCGCCGGTCCTTCACAACCGACGGCTCCCCCGGGAGATTCCCGCCGTCAGTCCTTGTTGACCAACGGGGTGGACGTCTGGACCTGGTGCAGGAACTCGAGGTTGCTGCGGGTCTTCTTGAGGCGGTCGAGCAGCAGTTCGATGGAGGCCTGCGCGTCGAGCGCGGTGACGACGCGACGCAGCTTCCAGACGGTCTGCAGCTCCTCGCGGGACATGAGGATCTCCTCGCGCCGGGTGCCCGAGGCCGGCACGTCGACGGCGGGGAAGATGCGCTTGTCGGCCAGCTGGCGCGACAGGCGGACCTCCATGTTCCCGGTGCCCTTGAACTCCTCGAAGATGACCTCGTCGGCCTTGGAGCCCGTCTCGACCAGGGCCGAGGCCAGGATCGTCAGCGAGCCGCCGTTCTCGACGTTGCGGGCCGCACCGAAGAACCGCTTCGGCGGGTACAGCGCCGAGGCGTCGACACCACCGGACAGGATCCGGCCGCTGGCCGGCGCCGAGATGTTGTAGGCGCGCGACAGGCGGGTCAGGGAGTCGAGCAGCACGACGACGTCGTTGCCGAGCTCCACGAGGCGCTTGGCCCGCTCGATGGCGAGCTCGGCGACGGCCGTGTGGTCCGACGCGGGGCGGTCGAAGGTGGAGGCGATGACCTCCCCCTTGATCGTCCGCTGCATGTCGGTGACCTCTTCGGGCCGCTCGTCCACGAGGACGACCATGAGGTGGCACTCGGGGTTGTTCGTCGTGATCGCGTTGGCGATGGCCTGCATGACCATCGTCTTCCCGGCCTTGGGCGGAGCCACGATGAGACCGCGCTGGCCCTTCCCGAGCGGCGACATCAGGTCGATGATGCGCGTCGTCAGGACGTTGGGCTCGGTCTCCAGACGCAGCCGCTCCTGCGGGTAGAGCGGCGTGAGCTTGGTGAAGTCCGGACGGTTCCGGGCGTTCTCCGGCGGCGCACCGTTGACGGTGTCGACGCGCACCAGCGCGTTGAACTTGGCCCGCGCGCCGGTCTGCTCGCCCTCGCGGGGCTGGCGGACGGCACCGGTGACGGCGTCGCCGGGACGCAGGTTGTTCTTCTTCACCTGGCCGAGGGAGACGTACACGTCGTTCGCGCCGGCGAGGTAGCCGGAGGTGCGGATGAACGCGTAGTTGTCGAGGACGTCGAGGATGCCCGCGACGGGCAGCAGGACGTCGTCCTCGGAGACGTTCTCGTCGACCTCGGGCGCACCGGCGCCACCGTCGCGGCCCCCGCGACGGCCCTTGCGGTCGCGGTAGCGGTTCCGGCGGCCACGACGGCCACCGTCACCGTCGAAGTCGTCCGGGCCGTTCTGCGCGGCCTGGGGACGCTCGACACGCTCGACGCGCTCGCCACGGTCCTCGCGGTCGGCGCGGGCCTCGGGCCGCTCCGTGCGTTCCTGACGCTCCGCACGGTCCGGGCGCTCCTGACGCTCGGCGCGGTCCGGGCGCTCGGCGCGGTCCTGACGGGCGGGGCGCTCGCCCTCGGCGCCCTCGCGACGCGGCATGTTGGGCAGCTCGACCTGCTGGTCGGGTTCACGCACCCGGTCACGGCGAGCGCGCTCACGCCGCGACAGCCGGGGCGTGCCGTCGTCCTGGCGCTCGGAGCGCTCGGCGCGGTCCCCGCGCTCCTGGCGGTCGCCACGACCGCGGGTGAAGTCGTCGAGCGTGGGCTCGGTGCGCGTCGCGGGAGCCGCGTCGGCTTCGGGCGAGGCCTGCTGCGCGGGCACCTGAGCGGCGGGCACCTGGGCGGCGGGCTGCTCGTCGGTCACCGCGGCCGGCGGGGCACCCGCGGGGGCACCGGCACGGCGCGAACGGCTGCGCGAGGTCTGCTGGGGAGCCTGCTGCGGGGCCTGCTCGGTGGAGGGCTCGACGACGACGGGAGCCGCAGCGGGCTGCTCGACGACGGCAGCCGCAGGGGCCGGCTCGGCCACGGGGGCCGCGGCAACCGGCTCGGCCACGGGGGCCGCGGGGGTCTCGGTGCGGGCGCCGCGCTGCGCCGTGCCGGACTGGTGCTCCCGGATGGCGGCGAGCAGGTCCACCTTGCGCATGCGGCCGGTGCCGGTGATGCCCAGCTCGGACGCCAGGGCCTGCAGCTGCGGGAGCCGCAACGCGGACAGGCTGCCCGTGCGGCGCGCAGGCGCCTCGGGCGAGCCGTCGGTGGCGGCGATGTCGGTGGTGTCGGTCACGAAGGTCCTTCCCCCTCGTCGGTGCGACTGACCGGTGGATCCGGCGCTTCGTCGGGTCCGGGGGTGTCGCGGTGACTGCCCGATGGGCAGGATGGGAAATCCACGGCCACGCGCAGAAGCGCGGCGAGAACGTGGAGGCGCACCCGGAGACGGGGAACGGACGCAGCAGGGACGGATCTCGGCTCGAGAGAGCCCCACCGTGAGTGTCCCGCCGTGGGTGCTGCTTCCGATGCTAACACCCGGGCGGACCCGTGCCGTCCCGGTCCCCCGTTCGGCGCACGGCGCGTCGCGTGCAGGACCGGTGGATCAGGACTGCGGGCCGGACCACTCCACGCCCGTGGCGTGCACGGGGCGGGCGTGCACGTCCCAGGCACCGTGCGCCGCCGCGACCGCGCGGACCCGCTCGACGCCGGCGGCGTCGGTGAGCGTCAGGACGCTCGGCCCGGCGCCGGAGACGACCGCCGCGAGACCCTCGGACCGCAACGCCCGCAACAGGTCGGCCGAACGGGGCATGGCCGGCGCGCGCTGGGCCTGGTGCAGGCGCTCCTCGGTGGCGTCGAGCAGCAGCGAGGGGTCTGCCGTGAGCGCGTGCACGAGCAGACCGGCGCGGCCCGCCGTCAGCGCGGCGTCGCCGTGCGGGACCGTGGCCGGCAGCAGGGCCCGGGCCCGCGACGTCGCGAGCTCCTCGGCCGGGACGCAGACGACGGCGCGCACGTCGGGGTGCACCGTCAGCCGCACCGACCGGACGGCGTCCGGGTGCGTCGGGTCGTCCCCGGTCGTCCACGCGATCGTGAACCCGCCGTGCACGGCCGGGGCCGCGTTGTCGGGGTGCCCCTCGCGGCGCGAGGCCTCGAGCAGCACGCGCGCGCGGGACTGCTCGTCCGTCTCGGCCAGGACCCCGGCCGCACGCAGCAGGCCGCGCGCCACCGCCAACCCCGCCACGATCGCCGACGCCGAGGACCCCAACCCGCGACCGTGCGGGATGACGTTGCGGCACAGCACGTCCAGCCCGGGCGCGGCGAAACCCGCGGCGGCGAGCTCCTCGCGCAGCACGCGCACGACGAGGTGGCGCTCGTCGGTCGGGACGACCCCGGCGCCCTGCCCCTCGACGCGCACGAACAGGCCTGCGCCGTCCCGGACCTCGGCCCGGACCTCGTCGCACAGGTCCAGGGCCAGTCCGAAGGCGTCGAATCCCGGTCCGAGGTTCGCGCTCGTCGCCGGCACCCGGACGGTCGCGACCGTGCCGGTGGGCAGGGACGCGAGCGTCCCGGACCGCGCCGGCGGCGTCACGAGTCCGCCGACGGAGCTGGACGCGGAGCCGGACTGGAGGTCCACGCGGGTCAGACGTCCACGCCGATGGCGCGGGCGATGGTCACGGCGTCGGGCTGCACGCGGACCGGCTCGACCGACCCCTCGGCGCCGGCGGCCAGCTGCAGGGCCCACTGCGGGTCCTTGAGGCCGTGGCCGGTGACGGTGATGACGATCGTCTGGCCGGGCTCCACCTCGCCGGCCTCGTGCGCGGCGAGCAGCCCCGCCACCCCGGCGGCGGACGCGGGTTCGACGAAGACGCCCTCGCGCGCCGACAGCCAGCGGTGCGCGGCGAGGATCTGCTCGTCGGTGACGGCGTCGACGCGACCGCCGGAGTCGTCGCGGGCCGTGGTGGCCCCCGTCCACGACGCGGGGTGGCCGATGCGGATGGCCGTCGCGATGGTCTCCGGCTCGTCGACGGGGTGGCCCTTGACGATGGGGGCGGCCCCTGCGGCCTGGAAGCCCCACATCTTCGGCGTGCGGGACGCGACCCCGTCCTTCGCGTACTCGGTGTAGCCCTTCCAGTACGCCGTGATGTTGCCCGCGTTGCCGACGGGCAGCGCGTGGATGTCCGGTGCGTCGCCGAGGACGTCGACGACCTCGAAGGCGCCCGTCTTCTGACCCTCGATGCGGTACGGGTTCACCGAGTTCACGAGCTCGACCGGGTAGGCCTCGGCGAGCTTGCGGGCCTGGTTGAGGCAGTCGTCGAAGTTGCCGTCGACCTGCAGGATCGTCGCGCCGTGCGCGACGGCCTGGGACAGCTTGCCCATGGCGATCTTGCCGTCCGGCACGAGGACCGCGCAGCGGATGCCCGCCGCGGTGGCGTACGCGGCGGCCGACGCCGACGTGTTGCCCGTCGAGGCGCAGATGACGACCTCGGCGCCGTTCTCCTTGGCCTTGCTCATCGCCATCGTCATGCCGCGGTCCTTGAACGACGCGGTGGGGTTGCACCCCTCGACCTTGATGAGGACCCGGCCGCGGACGAGCGCGGACAGGTGCGGGGCCGGGACGAGCGGCGTGCCGCCCTCCCCCAGCGTCACCACGGGGGTGGCCTCGGTCACGGGCAGCCGGTCCCGGTACTCCTCGATGAGACCTCGCCACACGTGCGCCATCAGGCGTCCCCTCCCTCGACCCGCAGCACACCGGCCACGGAGTCCACGATGTCCAGCTGTTCCAGTTCGTCGACCGTGGCCGACAGGGCCGCGTCGGTGGCGCTGTGCGTCACCACGACGAGGACGGCGCGACCGGCGTCGTCGTGGCGCTGCTGCACGGCCTCGATCGAGACGCCGTGCGCGGCGAAGACGCCCGCGACCTGCGCGAGCACCCCGGGCTTGTCCGCGACGTCGAGCCGCACGTGGTAGCGCGTGACGGTGTCGGCCATGGGCTGCACGGGCAGTTCGGCGTACGCCGACTCCCCCGGCCCGCGACCGCCGACGACCTTGTGCCGGGCCACGGCGACGACGTCGCCCATGACGGCGCTGGCGGTGGGCTGACCCCCCGCTCCGGGGCCGTAGAACATCAGCTGGCCGGCCGACTCGGCCTCGACGTAGACGGCGTTGAAGGCGCCGCGCACCCCTGCGAGCTGGTGCCCGCGCGGCAGCATCGCCGGGTGGACGCGCACCGAGACGGCCTCGTTGCCGTCGGCGTCCGTCCCGCGCTCGCAGATGGCCAGCAGCTTCACGACGCAGCCCTGCAGCTGCGCCGCCCGCACGTCGGCGGCGCTGACCTCGGTGATGCCCTCGCGGTGCACGTCGTCGAGGCTCACCCGGGTGTGGAACGCCAGGGAGGCGAGGATCGCGGCCTTCGCGGCCGCGTCGAAGCCCTCGACGTCGGCCGTGGGGTCGGCCTCGGCGTAGCCGAGCGCCTGCGCCTGCTCGACGGCCTCGGAGAAGCCCATCCCCGTGGTGTCCATCTGGTCCAGGACGTAGTTGGTCGTCCCGTTGACGATGCCGAGCACGCGCGTGACGCGGTCGCCGACGAGGGACTCGCGCAGGGGCCGCAGCAGCGGGATCGCCCCGGCGACCGACGCCTCGTAGTACAGGTCGACACCGGCCTTGGCGGCCGCCTCGTACAGCACCGGACCGTCGGCGGCGAGCAGCGCCTTGTTGGCCGTCACCACGGACGCGCCGTGCTCGACCGCGCGCAGGATGAGCGAGCGCGCCGGCTCGATGCCGCCGATGACCTCGACGACGACGTCCGCGCGCGTCACGAGCTCCTCGGCGTCGGTCGTGAACAGCGCGGGGTCGACCCCCAGACCGCGGTCCCGCCCCAGGCGCCGCACGGCGATGCCCACGAGCTCCAGCGGCGCACCCACGCGCGCCGCCAGCTCGTCGGCCTGCGTCGTCAGCAGCCGTGCGACCGCGGTGCCCACGACACCGCACCCGAGCAGCGCGACCTTCACCGGCTCCACCGCGTGTGCTCCCTACTTCCGTCCAGCAACGTCGTCCCGCCGTCCCGTCCCACCGTGCCGTGCACCCGGCCCGTCCGGCGGGAACCGGGCCAACCCTCTCACCCGCGGTGCGGGAGCCCTTCAGCCCGCGTCGAGCGCGAGCAGGTCCTCCGGCGTCTCCCGGCGGACCAGCAGCGACGTGGCCCCGTCCCGCACCGCCACGACCGCCGGCCGCGGCACCTGGTTGTAGTTGCTGGCCATGCTGCGGCAGTAGGCACCCGTGCCGGGCACGGCGAGCAGGTCGCCCGCGCCCACGTCGTCGGGCAGGAACTCGTCGCGCACGACCACGTCCCCGCTCTCGCAGTGCTTGCCGACGACGCGGGAGAGGACCCCGGTCGCCACCGAGGCGCGCGAGGCGATCGTCGCGGAGTAGTCCGCGTCGTAGAGCGCCGTGCGGATGTTGTCGCTCATGCCCCCGTCGACGGAGACGTAGCGCCGGCGCGTGCCGCCGTCGAGCTGGACGTCCTTCGTCGCGCCCACCTCGTAGAGGGTGAACGTGGACGGCGCCGCGATGGCCCGGCCCGGTTCGACCGACACCCGAGGCACCGCGATGCCCTGCACGAGGCACTCGCGCGCCACGATCTCCGCCAGGCGGCCGGCGATCTCCTGGGGCTGCAACGGCTTGTCCTCGGACGTGTAGGCCACGCCGTAGCCGCCGCCGAGGTCGATCTCGGGCAGTTCGACACCGTGCTCGCGCTCGATCCGGCGGTGCAGCTCGAGCAGCCTGCGCGCCGAGACCTCGAACCCGCCGAGGTCGAAGATCTGCGAGCCGATGTGGCTGTGCAGACCGAGCAGCTGCAGCTCGGGGCGGGCCAGGGCGCGGGCGACGCCCTGCTCGGCCTGACCGGAGGCCAGCGACAACCCGAACTTCTGGTCCTCGTGGGCGGTCGCGACGTACTGGTGGGTGTGCGCCTCGACGCCGACGGTGACGCGCAGCATGACGGGCGCCACGACACCGCGCTCGCGGGCGAGGTCGGCGACGAGGTCGATCTCCCCGAGGGAGTCCACGACGATCCGGCCGACCCCGGCCTCGAGCGCCGTCGCGATCTCGCGGCGCGACTTGTTGTTGCCGTGCAGGGCGATCCGGCCCGGCAGCACACCGCCGCGGAGCCCGAGCTCCAACTCACCGCCGGAGGCCGTGTCCAGGTGCAGACCGTCCTGGGCGATCCAGCGCGCCACGCCCGTGGCGAGGAACGCCTTCGAGGCGTAGTACACGTCGGCACCTCCGCACAGGTCGGCGAAGGCGTCGGCGAAGGCGTCGCGGAACGCGACGGCGCGCGAGCGGAAGTCCAGTTCGTCGACGACGAACAGCGGGGTGCCGTGCTCGCGCGCGAGGTCGGCGACGCCGACCCCACCGACGTGCAGGGCCCCGTCCGCGGCGCGGGCGACGGTGCGCGCCCACAACTGCGGGAGGAGTTCGTTGACGTCGGCCGGCGGCGTGAGCCACGCGGGGACGACGGCGATGTCCGCCACGGGTGTCCCTCTCCTCACATGCGTTCCGGCGCCGAGACGCCGAGCAGGGCCAGACCGTTGGCGAGCACCTGGCGGGTGGCGTCGTTGAGCCACAACCGGGTGCGGTGCACGTCGGTCACGTCCTCGCCCGCGCGGGGCGTGACGCGGCAGGCGTCGTAGAACTTGTGGAACCGGCCGGCCAGCTCCTCCAGGTAGCGCGCGATGCGGTGCGGTTCACGCAGCTCCCCGGCGCGGCGCACGACCTCGGGGAACTCCGCGAGGGCGGCGAGCAGCAGCGACTCGGTCTCGTCGGTGAGCAGCGAGGGGTCGAAGGCGTCCTCGCGGCGCACCCCGGCCGTCGTGGCGTTGACACCGACGTTCACCGTCCGCGCGTGGGCGTACTGGACGTAGAACACCGGGTTGTCGTTCGTGCGCCTGGTCAGCAGGTCCAGGTCGATGTCGATGCTGGAGTCCACGCTGGAGCGCACGAGGGAGTAGCGGGCCGCGTCGACGCCGACGGCGCCCACGAGGTCCTCCATCGTCACGACGGTGCCGGCGCGCTTGCTCATCCGCAGGGGCACGCCCTCGCGCACCAGGTTGACCATCTGGCCGATGAGGATCTCGAGGTTCACGCCCGGTTCGTCGCCGAACGCGGCGCACATGGCCATCATCCGGCCGACGTACCCGTGGTGGTCCGCGCCGAGCATGATCACGCACCGGTCGAACCCGCGCTCACGCTTGTCGAGGTAGTACGCGAGGTCACCGGAGATGTAGGCCGGGTTGCCGTCGCTCTTGATGACGACGCGGTCCTTGTCGTCACCGAAGTCGCTGGTGCGCAACCAGGTCGCCCCGTCGGCCTCGTACATCCGGCCGAGGTCGCGCAGCCGCTGGACGGCGCGGTCCACGGCCCCGGTGCCGTGCAGGGAGTCCTCGTGGAAGTACACGTCGAACTCGACGCCGAACTCGGCGAGGGACTGCTTGATCTCGGTGAACATGAGGTCGACGCCCTCGCGGCGGAACGTCTCCTGCTGCTGCTCGCGCGGCAGGTCGAGCAGACCCGGCACGCGGGCCAGCACGGCGTCGGCGATGTCGCCGACGTAGTCGCCCCCGTAGCCGTCCTCGGGGGCCGGCTCTCCGTGGGCCCGCGCCAGCAGCGACCGCGCGAAGCGGTCGATCTGGGCGCCGTGGTCGTTGAAGTAGTACTCGCGCGTCACGTGCGCCCCGCCGGCCTGCAGGACCCGGGCCAGGGAGTCGCCGACGGCGGCCCAACGGGTGCCGCCGAGGTGGATGGGCCCGGTGGGGTTCGCGGAGACGAACTCGAGGTTCACCTTCTCCCCGCTCGGCACCGCGGCGCGGCCGAAGGCGGCACCGGCCTCGACGACGACGCGGGCGAGGTCGCCGGCGGCCGCCGCGTCGAGGGTGATGTTGAGGAACCCGGGGCCGGCGATGTCGACGGCCTCGACGCCCTCGACCTGCAGGAGCCGGCGCTGCACGACGGCCGCGACCTCGCGCGGCGCGGTGCCGGCCTTCTTCGCCAGCTGCAGGGCCACGCTGGTGGCCCAGTCACCGTGCTCGCGGTTCTTCGGGCGCTCCACGCGGACCTCGGCCGGCACGTCGGCGGGGTCGAGGGACAGCTCTCCGGCCGTCACGGCCGTGGTCAGGGCGTCCCTCAGGGCAGCTGAGAGCTCGGCGGGAGTCACGAGTGGCAAGCCTACCGGCGCAGCGCCTCGCCTCCGTCCGCCGCCCACAGGGCCGGACGGGGGCGGGCCTGGTCGGGACGACGGGTCATCGCTGGTAGTGTCTGCGTCGCACCGCAGGGCCCCCGTAGCTCAGCGGATAGAGCATCGGCCTCCGGAGCCGTGTGCGCAGGTTCGAGTCCTGCCGGGGGCACCACCACGAAGGGCGCCGCACACCGTGCGGCGCCCTTCGTCGTCCCCGCCCCCTCCCCACCACCCCTCCGCGCCACCCGCCCCGGCCGGGGGCCCGTGTCGGAGGCCTGTGCTCCGATGCGGCGCGTCGGGGAGGGCCCGGGTGAGGCGAGGGGTGCGGGTGGACGTGCGGGACGCGCTGGTCATGGCGCGGGAGCTGGTGGCCGAGCACGGGCTGGACGGCTGGACGGTGGTGCTGGACCGGGCCAAGACCCGGGCCGGGGTCTGCCGCGCCGACCGCCGCGAGATCGGGCTGAGCGGGCCGCTGACCGCCCTGCACGAGGAGGCGGAGGTGCGCGACACCGTGCTGCACGAGATCGCGCACGCGCTCGTCGGCCCCCGCCACGGGCACGACGCGGTCTGGCGGGCGACGGCCCGGCGCATCGGCTGCTCGGCCGAGCGGACCTCGAGCGCGCCCCGGCCCCCCGGTCCGTGGACCGGGACCTGCCCCGCCGGGCACACCGCGACCCGCCACCGGCGCCCGACCCGGGTGGTCGCGTGCGCCCGCTGCGGCCCCGGCTTCGACCCCGCGAACGTCGTGAGCTGGTCGTTCCAGGGCCGCCCGGTGCCGCCGTCGGCGCTGCCGGCCAGCTACCAGGAGGACTGGGCGCACCTGACCGGGGGGCGCACCGGACCGGTGGTCCGGGACCGCCTCGACGTCGGGACCCGGGTCCGCGTGGGCGGCGGCGGACCGCACGCCGGCGCGACCGGGGAGGTCGTCAAGGTCGGCCGGTCCCGGTACCACGTGCGGGTCCGGCGGGGCGTGCTCACCGTACCGTTCGCCCTCGCCGAACCGTTGCGCCGCAAGTGAGTCCACGAACCCGTCAGGCGGGCAGCTGCTCCTGCACCGCCGCCCGCAGCGCGGGGTCCTCCGGCGTGGTGCGGGGGCGGAACCGCGCGACGACCTCCCCGTCGGGGGCGACGAGGAACTTCTCGAAGTTCCACGCGACGTCGCCGGCCTCGCCGTCGGCGTCCGGCGTCGCGGTGAGCACGTCGTACAGCGGGTGGCGGTCCGGGCCGTTGACGTCGGCCTTCGTCGTCATCGGGAACGTCGTGCCCCAGGTGGCCGAGCAGTACTCGGCGATCTCCTCGTCGCTGCCCGGCTCCTGGCCGTTGAACTGGTTGCAGGGCACGCCGAGGACGGTGAACCCGCGGTCGGAGAACTCCCGGTGCAGGGCCTCCAGCGCCTCGTACTGCGGGGTCAGCCCGCACCGGGAGGCGACGTTGACGACGAGCACGGCGCGACCGTCGAGGGACTGCGTCGGCAGCGGGCCGCCGGTGAGGGCAGTGAGGGGCACGGACCAGGGGGAGCTCATGGGCGCAGAACGTACCCGCGCCGCCTCAGCGTCCCGCGAGCACCTCGTGGACGGCCTCGCGCGCCGCCCGGCTCGCGCCGACGGTGCTGGCCGACGGGCCGTAGCCGACGAGGTGCAGCCGCTGTTCGCGCACGACGCGCGTGCCGTCGACGAGGATGCCGCCGCCCGGTTCGCGCAGGTGCAGTCCCCGCAGGTGGTCCAGCGCGGGCCGGAAGCCGGTGGCCCACAGGATCGCGTCGGCGCCCTGGCGGGACCCGTCGGCCCACTCGACGCCGTCGGGTGTGATGCGCGAGAACGCCGGGTGCCGTTTGAGCACCCCGCGGTCGCGCAGCGCCGCGACCTCGGGGGTGAGCAGCAGACCGGTGGCCGAGACGACGCTGCCGGGCGGCTCCCCCGCCGCCACCCGCTGGGCCACGACCTCGACGGCGGCGCGACGCGCCTCGACGTCGAAGTCCTCGCGGAACACGGGTTCGCGCCGTGTCACCCAGGTCGTCCCGACGCCGTGCGCGGCGAGGTCCTCCAGGTGCTGCACGGCCGAGATGCCGCCACCCACGACGACGACGTGCTGACCCTCGAACTCCTGCGGCCCGGCGTAGTCGGCGGTGTGCAGCTGCCGGCCCCGGAACGTCCCGCGGCCGGGGTAGGACGGCCAGAAGGGCCGGGTCCACGTGCCGGTGGCGTTGAGGACCGCGCGCGCCGCGAAGGTCCCCGCCGTGGAGGAGACGAGCAACCGCGCCCCCGCCGGGCGCACCCCCTCGACGGCCACGGGCCGGCGCACGGGCTGACCGAGGCGCAGCTCGTACTCGGCGAAGTAGGCCGGGACGACCTCGCGCGCGGGGGCCGCGGGATCGACGGGCCCCAGCGGGTAGCCGGGCAGGTCGTGGACGCCGTTGACGCGCGCCATGACGAGCCCGGGCCACCGGTGGCGCCAGGCGCCCCCGGGTTCGTCGTCGGCGTCGAGCACGACGTAGCCGCGCCCGGGGTCGAGACCGGCGCGGTCGAGGAAGAAGGCGGCGGACAGGCCCCCCTGCCCGGCCCCCACGACGACGACGTCGACCGTGGTCAGGGCCGGACTCACGTCCACCCCCACCACGGTCGCCTGCGCACACGTGTCGTCACGAAGAGTGATCGTAATGTCCCGGGGCCCCGCGTGTCGGGGAAAGACCGGCGCCGCCGTCCAGCGTCCCCCACTAGCCTCGCCGCGTGACCGACTCCCCCGCGAACCCCGACACCCGCGACGAGGGACGGGAGGTGCTCACGTGGTCCACGTTCGGTGACGCCGTCCGCGACCTCGCCACGACCATCGCCCGGGACGGGTTCCGCCCGGGCGTCGTCCTCGGCATCGCCCGCGGTGGGCTGCCGCTGGCGGCGGGGCTGGCCTACGCCCTAGACGTCAAGGAGACGGCGACGATCAACGTCGAGTTCTACACGGGGGTCGACTCCCGGCTGCCCGAGCCCGTCGTCCTCGCGCCCTCGGTCGACCTCACCGAACTGGCCGGCCGGGACGTGCTCGTCGTCGACGACGTGGCCGACACCGGGCGGACGCTGGGCGTCGTCGTCGGGCTGTGCGCCGACGCCGGGGTGCGGGCGCGGTCGGTCGTCGTCTACCGCAAACCCACGACGACCCGCGAACCGGACTGGGCCTGGCGCGAGACCGACCGGTGGATCGACTTCCCGTGGTCGGCACAGGGCCCCGTCCCGGAGGTCACCTCAGCCTGAACCGCGGGCCCGGACCGACGTCCTGGCCGTGGGAACGGCCGTCAGCGGGTCCTCCGGCCACGGGTGCTTGACGTAGCGCCCGCGGTTCTCCGCGCGCACGGCCGGGTAAACCGTGCGCCAGAAGGACTCCAGGTCCGCGGTGACCGCCAGCGGCCGTCCCGCCGGGGAGAGCAGGTGCAGGACGACGGGCACCCGCCCGTCGACCAGCCGGGGCGTCGCGGTCCAGCCGAACGCCTCCTGCAGCTTCAGCGCCAGGACGGGGGCGGCCGGCTCGGCGTAGTCGAGGGCCACCCGCCGCCCGGACGGCACGGGCAGGTCGACGGGGGCCAGGTCGTCGAGCCGGCCCGCCTGCGGCCACGGCAGCAGCGCCCGCAGGGCCGCGAGCACGTCGATCCGCGCCAGGTCGCGCCGCGAGCGCACCCCGGCCAGCTGCGGGCCGAGCCACTCCGGCAGGGTCGCGAGCAGGTGCTCGTCCCCCAGGTCCGGCCACGGATCCCCTTGCGCTGCACGGCAGCACGTCACGCGGGCCCGCAGGGACCGGGCGGCCGTCCCGAACGTCAGCAGCTGCAACCCCTCCCGCCGGACGCCCTCGGCGACCGCAGCGGCCACGGCGTCCGCGGGCGGGTGGGCCAGCGGCCGCGCCGAGAGCTCCAGGGCACCGAGCCGTTCGACGCGGCGGGCCCGCACGTCCCCGTCCCAGACGACCTCGTCGACCACCCGCACCCCGACGACCTCGCGGGCGGTGTCCTCGTCCAGGGGCGCCGCGGACCGCACCCGGGCGGCGGCCCGCCCCGGGGCCCGGTCGGCCACCGCCACGGCCAGCCACGGCGCCCCGCGCAGCCCGCTGCCCTCCGCCAGCTCGACCCCGGTCCCGCCCGCGGTCGCGTACGCCGTCCCGTCCGTGCTGCGTCGCCGGGCGACCCGCTCGGGGTGGGCGAGCGCGACGACGAGGCCGGCCGCGAGGTCACGCGGCACCCCCGGTCCGCGACGGGCCCCCGCACGCCCCGCGGGCAGGGCGGCGCGGAGGCGGGCGACCTCGCGCCGCCACTCCGGCCGCGGGTCGCGGTCCGCGGCGCGCCAGCGCGCGACGAGGTCGTCACCGCCACCGGCACCGCCGTCCTCGGACAGCAGGGCCACGACCTCGGTCGCGGTGCCCGCTCCGACCCGTTCGGCTCCCACGAGCAGCGCGCGGGCCAGCCGCGGGTGCAGGCCGACGTCGGCCAGGGCCCGCCCGAGCGGGGTGAGGGTCCCGTCCGACAGGGCGCCGAGCCGGTGCAGGACGTCCCGGGCCGCGGTGAGGGGACCGGCCGGCGGGGCGTCCAGCAGCGGCAGGTCGGCCACCTCGCCCCACCCCGCGCACAGGAGGGCGAACCCCGTGAGGTCGGCCGTGAGGACCTCCGGCACGGTGTGCGGGGTGAGCAGCGCGTGGTCGGCCGCCGACCACGCGCGGTAGACGGTGCCCGCCGCCTCCCGCGCGGCGCGACCGGCGCGCTGGTCCGCGGCCGCGCGCGAGACGCGCACGGTGTCGAGGCCGCCGAACCCGCGGGCGTGGTCGAAGCGCGGGACGCGCGCGAGCCCCGCGTCGACGACGACGCGCACCCCCGGAACCGTCAGGCTCGACTCGGCGACGGCCGTGGACAGGACCACCCGGCGACGCGGTCCGGGACGCAGGGCGGCGTCCTGTTCGGACGCGGACCGCCTGCCGTGCAGGGGAACCAGGTCACATCCCGGGGACCCGCCCGCCTCCAGCCGGCGCTGGACCGCCCCGATCTCCCCGGTCCCCGGCAGGAACACCAGCACGTCGCCGTCGCGTTCGGCGAGCGCGCGACCCACGAGCCCGGCGACGTGGTCGAGCAGCGCGGGGTCGACGCGCAACCCGTCCGGCGGGCGCACGGGACGCGGGGGCGGGCACCACCGCACGTCGAGCGGGTGGACGGGGGCGCTGGCCGTCACGACGGGGGCCGCCGTGAGCTCGGCCAGGCGCGGGACGTCGAGGGTCGCCGAGGCCACGACGAGGCGCAGGTCCTCGCGCAGGATCTCGCGGGTCTGCAGGGCGAAGGCGAGGACCAGGTCGGCGTCGAGCTGCCGTTCGTGCACCTCGTCGAGCAGGAGCGCGTCGACACCGGGCAGGTCGGGGTCGCGCAGCAGCCGCCGCAGGAGCAGACCGGTCGTCACGACCTCGACGCGGGTGCCGGGACCGACGCGCCGCTCCCCGCGCACGGCGTAGCCGACGGTCGCGCCGACGGGTTCGCCCAGGAGCGCGGCCATCCGCGCCGCGGCGGCGCGCGCGGCGACGCGCCGCGGTTCGGCGACGACGACCCGCCCCGTCCCGAGGGCGGCGAGGACCAGCGGGACCAGCGTCGTCTTGCCCGTGCCGGGCGGCGCCTGCAGGACGGCGGCGCCCCGGTCGGCCAGGGCGGCGAGCAGGGCGGGCACGGCGGCGCCGACGGGCAGCTCGGCGCGGCGGGTGGTGAGCAGCGTGTCGACGACGGACGCGAGCGAGGTGGAGGGTCCCGGCGGCACCGGGTCATCCTGCCCGGCGGCGGCTCGGCCGGGCACGGCGGCGGGTGCGGCGGCGGGTGCGGCGGCGCAGCACCACCAGCCCGGCCCCCACCGCGAGCACACCCGCGAGCACGCCGACCTGGGGCGGCCCGAGGACCGGCGCGCCGCCCGCGGGGACGTAACCGCCCTCGGCCAGGCCCGCCTGCCGCTCGAAGTGGTTGCGCGCCCCCGGGAAGAAGAAGTCGTCGACGCCGTAGGCGACCGGGAAGGCGGCCGGACCGGCCAGCACCGTGGCGACGGCCCACTGCGGACGGTGACGCGACTCGTGGCGGGCGAGGGCGGCCGCCTGCGAGGGCACCGTCGGGAAGCGCGGCGAGACGACCATGTCCCCGAAGTTGGTCGTCCGCTTGCCGGCGACGGCGACCGGGACGACGGCCACGTAGTAGTCGGCCGCGGCGTACCGGCACACGCTGAGTCCGCGGGCGTCGGCGTAGAGCATGGCCAGGCCGGTCTCGGGCCAGGTGGCGACCTTCTGCGCGAGGACGCTCAACGTCAGGGGCCCGACCTCGGTCGTGGAGCCCCACTCCTCCCCCGGCGGGGCCGCACAGACGGGGGCGTCACCGAGGTCGGTGACGCTGCGCCACGTCGTCCCGACGAGTATCAGGCCGACGGCCAGCCCGGCCACGACACCCTGCAGGACGCGGACCGGTGCCGGCCGCAGGGGCGCGTGCCGCCCGCGGAACCACCACCACACGGCGCCGGCGACGCCGGCGACGAGCAGCCAGAAGACGACGTGGACGGCGGCGCGGCTGTGCGGATGGGTGTACCCCCACCAGCGACGCCGACCGCCCACCTCAGCAATCTAGGGCGGGACGCCTCAGCGCGCTGCGGTCCCGGCGCCGCGACCACCACGGCCACCGCGCCGACGACGAGCGCCACCGGACGGAGCCGCCGACTCACCGGCGGCCGCGGGACGACGGGCGCTGCCCGTCGAAGCCGTCCGCGCCGGGGCGGTCCGGGTGGACGCCGTGCGCGCGGGGGCCGGTGCGGTGCGCGGCTTCGCGGCCCGCTGGGGCTGCGCCGGCGCCGTGGGCACCGGCGAGTCCGCGGGGTCGACGTAGGCGGCCGCGGGACCGACCAGCCGGGCGGTCAGGGCGTGCCCCGCGCTGACCGGGGTCCACTGCGGGGAGATGCCGGCCTGGCGGGCCAGCGTGCGGACGTCACCGCGCTGGTCCGGCGTCGCGACCGTGACGACGAGACCGCCGGCGCCGGCGCGGGCCGTGCGCCCGGACCGGTGCAGGTACGCCTTGTGCTCGGTCGGCGGGTCGACGTGCACGACGAGACCGACCTCGTCGACGTGGATCCCGCGCGCGGCGATGTCGGTCGCGCACAGCACGCGGACCGACCCGTCGGAGAAGGCACCGAGGTTGCGCTCCCGGGCGTTCTGGCTGAGGTTGCCGTGCAGGTCGACGGCGGGGATGCCGACGGCCGTGAGCTGCTTGGCCAGCTTCTTGGCCGCGTGCTTGGTGCGCGTGAACAGGACGGTGCGGCCCTGGCCGGAGGCCAGTTCGCGCACGAGCGTGCCCTTGGCGTCGGAGGCGACCTCGAGGACGTGGTGCTCCATGGTCGAGACCGGCGCGACGGCCGGGTCGACGGAGTGCACGACGGGCTCGGACAGGTAGCGCTTGACGAGGACGTCGATGCCGTTGTCCAGCGTGGCGGAGAACAGCAGCCGCTGGCCGACGACCGGGGTCGCGTCCATGAGCCGCTTGACGCCCGGCAGGAAGCCGAGGTCGGCCATGTGGTCGGCCTCGTCGAGCACGGTGACCTCGACGGCGTCGAGACGGCAGTGGCCCTGGCCGATGAGGTCCTCGAGCCGGCCCGGGCAGGCGATGAGGATGTCGACGCCCTGCGCGAGGGCCGTGACCTGCGGGTTCTGCCCGACGCCGCCGAAGACGACGGCCGTGCGCAGACCGACGGCCTGGGCGAGCGGCGTCACCGACGCCGCGACCTGGTTGGCGAGCTCACGGGTCGGCACGAGGACGAGCGAGCGCGGACGGGTGCTGCGGCGCGGGGCCTTGGAGGCCGCGAGCCGGATCACGAGCGGCAGGGCGAAGGCGATCGTCTTGCCGCTTCCGGTGCGACCGCGACCGAGGACGTCGCGGCCCGCGAGGGAGTCCGGGAGCGTCGCGGTCTGGATCGGGAACGGACTGGTGACGCCGCGGTCGGCGAGGACGTCGACGAGGGGCTGCGGGACGCCGAGCTCGAGGAAGGACCGGTCGTCGGTGACGACCTCGGTCACGGTGTCGGCGACGACCTCGGGCCGCGCATGGCGGTCGGCCTGCTCGCGCGGGGTCCGCCCGGTGCTCGGGGCGGTCCCCGGGGCGGTGGCCCGGCGCCGGCGGCGCGGCTGCGGCACGGAGCCGTCGGCCGCGGCGGCGCGCTGGGCGCCGGGGGTGCTGGAGGTGGACGTGCGGGAGCCGCGGGACGCGGACGAAGTCACGGAGAGCCTTCCGGTGGTCGGACACGGGGATCGGCCGTGGTGCCCGACCGCACCCGTGGACCACGGGGGACCTGCGCCCGGGCTCACCCGGACTGAACACTCGACCGCGGTCACCTCAGGTGACCGCCGACGTCCACTGTAGTGGGCCGGGGCCGGGGAGACCGCATCCCCTCCATCGGCGGGCGGCGCCGGAACCTCAGGCGAACCCCACCCCGGACCCTCCCGCGCGGCCGGTCGTGCACCGCTGAGCGTGGAGAGGCTAACCTCACCTGTCGTGTCCACCTCGACGACGCCGCGGCCCGCCGCGGCCCCCGGCGCCCCGCCGGCGCGGCGGCGCTCCGGGCACCGTCCCGCGGCCCTGCTCGTGGCCGTCCTGCTGCTCGTGGTCGCCGTGCTGGCCAGCCTCGCCGTCGGCTCCCGGGAGATCCCGCTCGGCACGGTGCTCGACGCGCTGCGCGGCACCGGCGGCAACGCGCAGGACGTCCTCGTGGTCCGCGAGCTCCGGGTGCCGCGCACGCTCGTGGGCATCGCCGTCGGGGTGGCCCTGGGCCTGTCCGGCGCCCTCATGCAGGCCCTGACCCGCAACCCGCTCGCCGACCCCGGCCTGCTCGGCGTCAACGCCGGGGCGGCCGCCGCCATGGTCACCGCGGTCGGCGTCCTCGGCCTCACCTCGCGCCTGCAGCTCGTCTGGGCGGCCGTCGCGGGCGCGGCCGTCGTCTCCGTCGTCGTCTACCTCCTGGGCGCCACGGGCCGTGGCGGGGCCACGCCGGTGCGGTTGGCGCTGGCGGGCACCGCGATCTCGGCGGCTCTCTACGCCTACGTCAGCGGCACGGTCCTGCTGGACACCACCACCTTCGACCGGTTCCGGTTCTGGCAGGTCGGCACGCTCGCCGGGCACGACCTGTCCGTCGTCGTCCAGCTGCTGCCGTTCTTCGCCGTCGGCACCGTCCTGGCCCTGTCCCAGGCCCGGCCGCTCAACGCCCTCGCGCTCGGGGAGGACTCCGGTCGGGCCCTGGGGGCGCACGTCGGCCGCACCCGCGTCCTCACCGCCGTCGCCGTGACCCTCCTGTGCGGGGCGGCGACCGCCGCCGCCGGGCCGATCGCGTTCGTCGGGCTGGCCGTCCCGCACCTCGTCCGCGCCCTCACGGGCCCGGACCAGCGCTGGGTCCTGCCCCTGTCCTGCGTCGTGGCCCCCGCGCTGCTGCTGTTCGGGGACGTCCTCGGCCGCATCGTCGTGCGCCCCGGTGAGCTGGAGGTCAGCATCGTCACCGCCGTCCTGGGGGCCCCGGTCCTCATCGCCCTGGTCCGCCGGCGCCGGGTGGCGCAGCTGTGAGCGCCGCGAGCGCGCACGGTCCCGTCCCCCGGCCCCGTCGGGTGGCCGACCGGGCGCGCGCCGGCCGGACCGTCCGCGCGGGCCGCGGGCTGTCCGTGCGCGTCGAGGGGCGCACGCTCACGGTCTGCGTCGTGCTGCTCGTCCTGCTCGCGGCCGTCGTGGCGGTCAGCCTCACCACGGGCGACTACCCGATCTCGGTGCCCGACGTGCTGCGCACCCTCGTCGGGCGCGGCGACCGCGCGGACGAGTTCATCGTCACGGGTCTGCGGCTGCCCCGCGTCGTGACGGGTCTGTTCGTCGGGCTCGCCCTCGGGGTGGCCGGCGCCGTCTTCCAGCTCGTGACGCGCAACCCGCTCGGCTCCCCCGACGTCATCGGGTTCACCTCCGGGGCCGTCACCGGCGCCCTCGTCGTGCTGCTCGTGCTGCAGCTCGGCGGCTGGGCGGTGTCCTTCGGCGCCCTGGTCGGCGGCGGCGTCACGGCCGTGCTCGTCTACGCGCTGTCCAGCCGTGGCGGGGTCCAGGGCTACCGGCTGATCCTCGTCGGCATCGGGGCCTCCGCGGTCCTGCAGGCGGCGAACAACTACCTGCTCACCCGCTCCCGCGTCGAGGACGCCCAGAGCGCCACGGCGTGGATCACCGGCTCGCTCAACGGGCGGGGCTGGGAGCAGGCGACGCCGCTCGGCATCGGGCTCGCCGTCCTGCTGCCCGTCCTGCTCCTCGCGGGCCGGTCGCTGACGATGCTCGACCTCGGTGACGACGCCGCGCGGGCGCTCGGTGTCGACGTGGGCCGCACCCGGGCGCTCGTCCTCGTCCTCGCCACCGCGCTCACCGCGCTGGCCGCCATGGCCGCCGGTCCCATCGGCTTCGTCGCCCTGGCGGCCCCGCAGGTCGCGCGCAAGCTCACCGGGGCCGTCGGTGCGGGGCTCGTCGCCGCCGGGCTCACCGGGGCCCTGCTGCTGCTCGTCAGCGACCTCGCCGCCCAGCGCGTGTTCGCCCCCACCCAGCTGCCCGTCGGCGTCGTCACCGGCGCCGTGGGCGGTCTCTACCTCGCCTGGCTGCTGGCCTCGCAGTGGCGCCGCGGGCGCGGCTGACCCTCGGAACGGAGAACCCATGGACCCCCGGCTGCGCGGCGTCGACCTCACCCTGGCCTACGACGACCGCACCATCGCCCGCGACCTCGGCGTCGAGATCCCCGACGGGTCCTTCACCGTCATCATCGGGCCCAACGCGTGCGGCAAGTCGACCCTGCTGCGCGCGCTGGCCCGCATGCTGAAACCGGCCAAGGGCGCCGTCTTCCTCGACGGCCAGCAGATCCACTCCCTGCCCGGCAAGGAGGTCGCGCGCCGGCTCGGGCTGCTGCCGCAGACCGCCACGGCGCCCGACGGCATCACCGTCGCCGACCTCGTCGCCCGTGGCCGGTTCCCGCACCAGAAGCTGCTGCGGCAGTGGACGCGGGAGGACGAGCGCGCCGTCGACGCGGCCATGGCGTGGACCCGGGTCGAGGACCTGGCCGACCGCACCGTCGACGAGCTGTCCGGCGGGCAGCGCCAGCGCGTGTGGATCGCGATGGCCCTGGCGCAGGAGACGCCGATCCTGCTGCTCGACGAACCGACGACGTACCTCGACATCGCCCACCAGATCGAGGTGCTCAACCTCTGCGCGCAGCTGCACGAGGAGCAGGACCGCACCCTGGTCGCCGTCCTGCACGACCTCAACCACGCCGCCCGGTACGCCACGCACCTCGTGGCGATGAAGGACGGGGCCGTGCTCGCCCAGGGCGACCCGTCGGAGGTCGTGACGGCCGAACTCGTCGAAGCCGTCTTCGGCCTCCCGTGCGTCGTCGTCCCCGACCCGGAGACGGGGACGCCCCTCGTGGTCCCCCGCGCCCGCACGAGCCGCCTCGGTCGCGACGCACCGCAGCACGCCGGGGGCCACCCCGCGGGCCGTCCCGCGACGCACGAACCGGCCTGACCGGTCGACCCCCGGTCCCCCGCCGTCGTCAGGGCCCCTTAGCGTGTCGCACGTGCACCCCGGATCCGTCGGACGCCTCGGCCTCGTCGTGCACCCCGTGCGAGACACCGTCGAGGAGGCCCGGGTCGTCGAACGCTGGGCCCACGAGCACGGCAAGGAGGTCGTCGGGCTGCGCACCGACGCCACCCGGCTGCCGCCCACCGTGACCCGCGTCGGCGTCGAGGAGTTCGCCGCCACCGTCGACGCCGTCGTCAGCCTCGGTGGGGACGGCACGATGCTGGGGGCCCTGCGCCTCGTCGCGAGCTCCAAGGTGCCCGTGCTGGGCGTCAACCTCGGGCACCTGGGGTTCCTCGTCGAGCTCGAGCCGAGCGAGCTGCCGGCGGCGCTCGAACGCATCTCCGCGGGCGACTTCACCGTCGAACCCCACCTGTCGCTGCGGACCGAGCTGCACACGGGCGACGAACGGCGTGAGGCCGTCGCCTTCAACGACATCGCCCTGGCCCGCACCCCGGGCCGCGGCACGGTGACGGCGGCGCTGTCGGTGGCCGACCAGCGCATCGGGTACCTGCGCTGCGACGCCATCGTGCTGGCCACGCCGACGGGGTCGACGGCCTACAGCTACGCGGCGGGCGGACCCGTCGTCTCCCCCGGAGCCGACGCGCTCCTCGTGACCCCCGTCGCGCCCATGTCCGGCATCGGGCGGCCCATCGTGCTCGGCGTCGACGAACCCGTCCGCCTGGAACTGCTGGAGAAGTCCGGCCCGCCGGTCGTCGAGGTCGACGGCATCGCGGCCGGGGAACTGCCGCCGGGGTCGGTCATCGAGGTGCACGCCGAACGCGACGCCGGGCACGTCATCCGGCTCGACGCGGGCAGCCACGGTCGGCGGGCGAGGGTGAAGCTCAGCCTGCTCGACCTGCCGCTGCTGCCCGAGGAGATGCTCGAACTCGTGCCGAAGGAGCTGCGGCGCAGCGAGACCACCCGCTTGCGCTGACGCCCACCGGCCCCGCGGGGCCGGTGGGCGTCACGCTGCCGGGGTCACGACTCAGGGGTCACGACTCCGGGGTCACGGCGTCGCGGTGGCCTGCGCGGTCGGCAGGGCCGAGGCGGGGGCCGCGTCCTGCGCCCCGCCCCGTGTTGCGGCCTTCCCCGACGCGGCGGCGCTCGCCGTGGGCTCGGCGCCGGCCCCCGACGTCGCGGTGTCCGTGGGCGAGCCCGTGGCCGTGCTCGTGGCCGTGCCCGTGGACCGGCTCGTCGCGGTGGGGTCGGCCGTCGCGGTGCCCGAGTCCGTCGGGCTCTGCGTCGAGGTCGCCGTGGCCGTGTCCGTGGCGGTCGCCGTGTCCGTGGCCGTCGCCGTGTCCGTGGGGGTGTCCGTCGGGGTGGGCGTCGGCGTGGGGACGACCGGCGCCTCCGTGAGGGGTGTCCCGACGATGCTGTGGCTGATGGTCCCCGTGCCGCCCTGCCGTTCGGCGGCCACGCTCTGCCCGCTCACCGACTCGTAGACGAAGATCCCACCGACGCTCAGGACGAACGCGACCACCCCCAGCAGGACGGCGTGCCGGGCCCGGAAGGGTTTGCGCTGGCGGGGCCCGGGCACCGGGGGCCCGGGGACGGGCGGTCCGGGGTCCGCGGGCGGGTCCGCGGGCGGGTCGACGGGCGGGTCGGCCCGGTCGGGGTGCTCGTCCTGGGCGGGCGGCACGGGGCCGGTGCGTCGTTCGCGGGCCTTGCGGGCCGCCTCGCGGACCCGCTCGCGGCTCGCGTTGAGGTAGTGCCCGTAGATCGCGGCCGCCGTGGAGGCGATGACGCTGCCGAGGGCGGCACCGACGAGGGTGCCGTAGGTGCCGAAGGTCTTCAGGCCGGCCAGCAGGACCGCGGAGGTCACGGCCGCGCCGGCTCCGCCCGCGATCTGCAGCCAGTTGATGGTCAGGGTCGTCCGGGGTGTCGTCTGCTCGCTCATGCCGCCACCCATCGTGGCACCCCCCGGGGGGCGGACCCGGCAACGGCGCGGTCGGGTCCTGTGAAGGC
This sequence comes from Kineococcus sp. NPDC059986, assembly GCF_040702905.1. Classification (NCBI taxonomy): domain Bacteria; kingdom Bacillati; phylum Actinomycetota; class Actinomycetes; order Kineosporiales; family Kineosporiaceae; genus Kineococcus; species Kineococcus sp. NPDC059986. Next base: position 338,608 of record NZ_JBFBND010000001.1, read on the forward strand.
CCCCCTCTCGCGGGGTGGGGACCGTCCCGACAGAGTGTGGCCATGAGCATCCTCGTGCAGGACCTGAACCAGTGGAAGGGCGCGCCCGTCCTCGACGTGAGCGACGCCAAGGTGGGGACGCTGGCGTCCGTCTACGTCGACGCCGCGACCGACGAGTGGCTCTTCGCCGCGGTCGAGACGGGGATGATGGGGTTCAAGAAGGTCGTCCTCGTGCCGCTGGACGGCGCGGCCGTCGGCCGGCACGACATCCGCGTCCCCTTCCCCAAGGAGACCGTCAAGGCCGCGCCGTCCTTCGGCACCGACGAGGAACTCGGTCCGGACGACGAACCCCGCATCTACGCGCACTACGCGATGGAGTACGACCCCGCGGACACCCCCAGCGGCCGGCGGCTCGCGCGCCGCTGACCCCCGCGCCCGCTCCCCCGCCCCGGGCGGTCAGGAGCGGGCGCGCTGCATGGCGTCGCTGACCTCGCCGACGAGTTCCTCCAGGACGTCCTCGAGGAACACGACGCCCGTCACGGCGCCCGCCTCGTCGACGACGCGGGCCAGGTGCGCCCCCGTGCGGCGCATGGCCGTCAGGGCGTCCTCGACCTCCTCCGCCGCGCCGAGGGTTCCCAGGGCCCGGATCCGCTTCTCGGGCACCGGTTCGGCGTAGCGGTCCGGGTGCTCGGCGGGGTCGGCGTAGAGGATGTCCTTCAGGTGCAGGTAGCCGTGAAGGTCACCGGCCGCGTCCACGAGCGGGAAGCGGCTGAACCCGGTCCGGGCCACGAGCGCCTCCACGTCCGCGGGTGAGGAACCGACCGGCAGCGTCCGCAGACCGGCCAGGGGCACTGCGATGTCGCCGACGGTCCGGTCGGAGAACTCCAGCGCCCCGGTGACGAGACCGCCGGAGTCGTCGAGGGTTCCCTCCCGCCGCGACTCGGCGACGATCGACTGGACCTCCTCGACGGTGAACGCGCTCGAGACCTCGTCCTTGGGTTCGACGCCCATGAGGCGCAGGGCCGCGTTGGTGAGGGCGTTCAGCGTCCGGATGAGCGGGCCGATGAAACGGCCGATCGCGACGAGCGGCGGCGCCAGGAGGAGGACCGCGCGGTCCGGCCCGGCGATCGACAGGTTCTTCGGGATCATCTCGCCGACGACGACGTGCAGGTACGTCACGATCGACAGGGCGATGACGAGGGAGACGGGGTGCACGAGCACCTCGGGCAGGTGCACGGCGTGGAACAACGGCTCCAGCAGGTGCGCGATCGCCGGTTCGGCGACGGCGCCCAAGCCGAGGGAGCACAGCGTCACGCCGAGCTGGCAGGTCGCCAGCATGAGCGAGACGTGCTCCATGGCCACCAGCGCCGACCGCGCCCGGGCGCTGGTCTCGGCCAGCGGCTCGACCTGGCTGCGGCGCGCGGACAGGACGGCGAACTCGGCGCCGACGAAGAACGCGTTGCCGAGGATCAGCAGCGCGGCGAGGACGAGGGAGGCCTGGTCGCTCACCGGGCACCCCCGTCCCGGGTGGTCTGCGCCGGTTCGGCGTCGGCGGCGGTGCGCGGTCTCAGGCGCAGCCGCTCGACCCGCCGGCCCTCCGTCCGCGCCACCCGCAGGACGGCGCCGTCGACCTCGACCTCGTCCCCGACGACGGGGATGCGGCCGAGCCGGGCCATGACGAACCCGCCGACGGTCTCGTAGGCGGGGTCGTCGGGCACCTCGACGTCGGTCGCGTCGCGCACCTCGTCCGGGCGCGCGAGCCCGGGGACGGTCCACGTGCCGTCGCGGTGCTGGCGCACTCCGCCGCGGTCGCGGTCGTGCTCGTCGGAGACGTCGCCGACGATCTCCTCCACGAGGTCCTCCAGCGTCACGACACCGGCCGTGCCGCCGTACTCGTCCACCACCACGGCGAGCTGCAGCCCCTTCTGCCGCAGCTGGAGCAGCAGCGGTTCGAGCGTCAGGGAGTCCGGCACGCGGCGCGCGTCGGTCATGAGCGCGGCCGCGGGCACGTCGTGCCGGCGGTCCGGCGGGACAGCCACGGCGGCCTTGAGGTGCACGACGCCGCGCACGTCGTCGTCGTCGTCCCCGGTCACCGGGAAGCGGGAGTGCCCCGTGGCCCGGGCGCGCGCGACGACGTCGGCGGCGGAGTCCTCCAGCCGCACGACCTCCATCCGCACGCGGGGCGTCATGACGTCGGCGGCCGTCTGGTCCCCGAACAGCAGCGAGCGGCTGATGAGGTTCGCGGTGCCCTCGTCCAGGGTGCCCATGTCCGCCGAGCGGCGGACCAGGGCGGCGAGCTCGCGCGCCGAGCGGGCCCCGGACAGCTCCTCCTGCGGTTCCACGCCGATGAGGCGCAGGAACCGGTTGGCGCTGCCGTTGAGGACCGTCAGGAGCGGGCCGGTGAACCAGGTGAACCCGCGCTGCAGCGGCGCGACGACCCCGGCCGTCCGCAGCGGCACCGACAGCGCGAGGTTCTTCGGGATGAGCTCGCCGACCACCATCGAGAACGCGGCCGCGATGACGACGCTGACCACCCCCGCCACGGAGTCGGCGAGCCGGTCGCCGAGGCCGAGCGAGGACAGCGGGCCGCCGAGCAGCGAGGCGAGCGAGGGTTCGGTGAGGTAGCCGACGAGCAGCGTCGTGAGGGTGATCCCGACCTGGGCCCCGGACAGCTGGGTCGACAGGGTGCGCAGCGCCGGCAGCACACCGGCGGCGCGCCGGTCACCGTCCTCGACGGCCTTCTCGACCGTGAAGCGGTCCAGGGTGACGAACGCGAACTCGGCCGCGACGAAGACGGCGGTCCCCAGCGTGAGGACGATCCCGACGAGCAGGAGGAGCCACTCGGTCAGCACCCGGGGTTCCCCGGCGAGAGCTCCCCGGCGACCGCCGGGCGAGGATGGTGACTGCTGCTGCTGGGAGGGTCGGAGTCGACCCGTGCATCTGAGCTCATGGCGTTCCCGATGGTAGTGGCAGCTTCCGGTACCGGGCCCGTGCAGCTCGTCACGTCCCGACCCGGCCCGGACGGCCCAACCGGGCCCCCGGTCGCGCGCCCGGGCGGGTGAACGGGGCGCACCACCGCTCAGGAGCGGCCCGGTCGCGCCGAGACAGGACCGTGACCGCAGGACCCACCCAGAGCTACGGCGAGCAGGCGCCGTCGGTGCAGTGGCGTGCCCGTCCGGTCCTCGCGACGGTCGTGCGGGCCGGCGCGACGCTCGGGCCGGTCGTCGTGGCGCTCGCCCTGGGGGCGGCTGCGGCGCACTGGCTGCCCGCCGAGCGCCTCGGCCTGCCCGGCCTGGCCTGGCTGCTGCTCGTCGTCGCCCTCTCGACCGCCGTGCTGTTCGGGCTCTCGCGCTGGTTCCGTCGGCTCGTGCCGCTGTCGGCGCTGCTGCGCCTCAGCCTCGTCGTACCGGACAAGGTGCCCAGCCGCTTCGCGGTGGCCCGTCGCACGTGGTCCCCGACGACGCTCCCGCGGGAGTCGGCCGGCGGCGCGGGCGACTGGCTGCTGACCCTCGTCGGGACGCTGGCCGCCCACGACGACCGCACCCGCGCGCACGGCGAACGCGTCCAGGCCTACGCCGCCCTCATCGGACGCGAGATGGGGCTGCCGGCGCAGGACGTCGAGCGGCTCAGCTGGGTCGCCCTCCTGCACGACGTCGGCAAGGTCCACGTGCCCGTGGAGGTCATCAACAAGAACGGCCGGCCCACCCCGCAGGAGTGGGCGTGCCTGCAGCAGCACCCGGCGCACGGCGACGACCTCGTCGAGCCTCTGCGGGGTTGGCTGGGCGACTGGCTCGACGGCGTCGTGGAGCACCACGAGCGCTGGGACGGTCGGGGCTACCCGGCGGGCCTGGCCGGCACCGGCATCTCCCTGGCCGCGCGCGTCATCGCCGTCGCCGACACCTACGACGTCATCACCTCCGCGCGCTCCTACAAGCGGCCGCTGACCGCCGAGCAGGCCAGGGTCGAGCTGACCCGTTGCGCCGGAACGCAGTTCGACCCCGACGTCGTCCGCGCCCTGCTGGGTGTCGGGATCGGCCGGTTGCGCTTCGTCGCGGGCCCCACGACGCTCCTCGCCTCGCTGCCGGGGGTCGGTTCCGCCCCCGCCCAGGCCGCCTCCGGGCTGTCCGCGGCCGCGCAGACGGCGGGCGGGCACCTGCTCGGCGCCGTCCTGACGGCCTCCCTCGGCGTCGGCTCGGGAGCTCTGGCCACCGGTGCGGTCGCCGCCGTGCTCCCCGCGCAGGTGGCGCAGGCCGCCGTGGAGGCGGCCGACCCGGTCGCCGGCACACCCGTCGACGCCCCCGTCGACGCGTCCCCCAGCGCGCTCCCGGTGACCGTGGCGCCGTCCGCGCCGGCCACTCCGACCGTCGCCTGGACCCCGCTCGCGGGAGGCGTCGACCCGTTCCGGCCGCTGTCCGCCCGGGCCGGGTCCGGGGTGGGCACGGTCGGGGCTGCGGGCGGTGCCCCGACGGGCAGCCCGGCCACCCCGGCCACCCCGTCCTCCGTCCCCACGCCCCCGCTCACGACCGCGCCGACGCCCCCGCCCACGCCCCCGTCCACGCCCCCGTCCACGCCGGCGGTCCCGAAGCCCACCCCGACGTCCTCGACCACCTCGTCGACGACCACGGCCCCCACGGCGAGCCCGACGCCCAGCGGAGGCGGAGGCGCGCCCTCTCCGACGACCGGCCCCACCACGAGTCCCACGAGTCCCACGAGTCCCACGGGGGCTCCCACCACGAGTCCGACCACGACGGGGGCGCCCACCCCGACGGGGACCGGGTCGCCGACGTCGACGTCACCCACGACGACACGGCCCCCCACCGGCCCGACGACCGGCCCGACCACCGGCCCCTCGGTCGCCCCCACGACCACCAGCCCGACCCCGGGCGCCGGGTCGGACTGCGCGCGAGCCGTCGCCGGCGACCGGGACCTGCGGGGCGCGCGGCTCGAGGGCTGCCCGTTGACCGGTCGCTCCCTGGCCAACCGCGACCTGCGGGGCGCGAAGCTGACCGGCGCTGTCATGGACGGGGCGAACCTGCGCGGGGCCGACCTGCGGGGCGCGACGCTGGACGGGGCGACACTGGTGGGGACCGACCTCACCGGCGCGGACCTGCGCGGCGCGAGCTTCCTCGGGGCCGTCCTGGTCCTGGCGACGCTCACCGGCGCCCACTACGACCCGGGCACGTTCACCGGGGCTCTGGGGGTCGCCTTCGCCTGACCCGCCGTGGCGGGCGGCGGACGGGATCAGAAGAGCGTGTCCCCCGCGAGGAACGTCTCGAGCGGGGTGACGCAGCGGCGCGCCGCCCGCAGGAGGGAGTCGTGGCCACAGCCACCGGCGACGAGCGCGGTCGCGGCCGGCACCGCCGCGGCCATGGCGTGCGCGGCCTCGCCGAAGAACGCGGGCGACCGCTCCCCCGTCAGCAGCAGGGCCCGGGCCGGGAGGTCGGCGTAGACGTCGGCCGGACCGTCGAACTGCAGACCGGCCCGCGTCTCGGCGAGCACCTGCGGCAGCCGCGCCGCCGTCGACCGGCCCCACTCGGTGCGCGCGAGCACCCCGCCGAGGAGGCGCTGGACGCGCTCGCTGCGGGCGACGGCCTGCAACGACGACGTGCGCAGGTGCCGGTCGAGGTGGGCCAGGGCCAGGTCCGGCGACCCGGTCGCGAGCGCGCGGGCGGCCTGCTCGAGCGCCTCCTCCGGGACGGAGCCGTCGATGGGCAGGACCGCGTCGTACACGGCGACGCGGTCGATGCACCGGTCCAGCAACCCGGCCGTGGCCAGGAGGGCCACGAGTCCCCCGAGCCCGTGGCCGAGGACGAGCCGGGCCCCCGTGCGCGTGAGGACGGCGCCGAGGAGGGCGACGTCGTCGGCGACGGCGTACCGGGCCCCGTCCCGGCCGGACTGCTCGCGGTCGTAGCGGTGGACGGTGAAGCGGCCCGCGAGCCGGTCGGCGAGCTTGCCGTAGTCGGCCGCGGGCCGGGTGCCGTGCACGAGGACGAGCCCCGGCCCGGCACCGGACGTGGTGACGTCGACGGGTTCCCCGTCCGCGCGCCGCACGCCCTCGAGGATCACCGCCTCACCAGCCGGCGGGGAGCGGGCGGCCCTCGTCGTAGCCGGCCGAGGACTGCAGGCCGACGACGGCGCGGTCGGCGAACTCGGGCACCGAGCGGGCGCCGACGTAGGTGAAGGAGGACCGGACGCCGGAGGTGATCTGGTCCAGGAGGTCCTCCACCCCGGGGCGGGCCGGGTCCAGGTGCATGCGCGAGGAGGAGATGCCCTCCTCGAAGAGGCCCTTGCGGGCCCGCTGGAACGGGGAGTCGGCGCGGGTGCGGGCGGCGACCGCGCGCGCCGAGGCCATCCCGAAGCTCTCCTTGTACTCCCGCCCGCCCGCGTCGACGGCGAGGTCGCCGGGGCTCTCGTGCGTCCCGGCGAACCAGGACCCGACCATCACCTGGCTGGCCCCGGCCGCGAGGGCGAGGGCGACGTCGCGCGGGTGGCGGACGCCGCCGTCGGCCCACACGTGCGCGCCGAGCTCGCGCGCCGCCGCCGCGCACTCCAGGACCGCGGAGAACTGCGGCCGTCCGACGCCGGTCATCATCCGGGTGGTGCACATCGCGCCCGGGCCCACGCCGACCTTGACGATGTCCGCGCCGGCCTCGACGAGGTCGCGCACGCCCTGGGCCGTCACGACGTTGCCCGCGACGACGGGCACGGTCGGGTCCAGACTCCGCACGGCGCGCAACGCCTCGAGCATCTTCTCCTGGTGCCCGTGCGCGGTGTCGACGACGATGGTGTCGATCTCCGTGTCCAGCAACGCCTTCGCGGTCGCGGCGACGTCGCCGTTGATGCCCACGGCGGCGGCGACGCGCAACCGGCCACGGGCGTCGAGCGCCGGGGAGTACACGGTCGAGCGCAGCGCGCCCGTCCGGGTCAGCGCACCGACGAGGACCGGCCCGTCGCCCTCGTCGCGCACGACGGGGGCGAACCGGCGACGGGTGGCGTGCAGGACGCCGAACGCGGCCTCCAGGTCGTCCTCGACGGAGGCGTCCACGGTCACCGGCTCGCGGCTCATGACGGTGCCGACCTGCGTGAACCGGTCGACGTCCGCGCAGTCGGCGGGCGTGACGACGCCCAGCACGTGCCGCTGCTCGTCGAGCACGACGGCCGCGCCGTGCGAGCGCTTGGGGATGAGGGCGAGGGCGTCGGCGACGGTGTCGTGCTCGCGCAGGACGACGGGCGTCTCGAAGACGGGGTGGCGCTCCTTGACCCACGCCACGACCTCGGCGACGACGTCGAGCGGCAGGTCCTGCGGCAGGACGGCCATGCCCCCGCGCCGGGCGACCGTCTCGGCCATCCGCCGGCCCGAGACCGCCGTCATGTTGGCGACGACGACCGGCACGGTGGTGCCCGTGCCGTCACCGGTGGAGAGGTCGACGTCCAGCCGGGAGGTCACCGCCGAGCGCGACGGCGCCAGGAAGACGTCGTTGTAGGTGAGGTCGTGGCGGGGCTGCTGGCCGTCGAGGAAGTGCACGGCCCCAGGGTAGGCGGCCCCACGATCAGGAGAGCCTGTGCAGGGCTCGTGCACACACAGCCGCCGTCCGGCTCCCGTCCGGGTTCGCCGGGCCCGGACCGTCCTACGCTGACGGGCATGAGCATCGGAACCACGTCGGCGCCCCAGGGTGGCGGGCACCAGAACGGCCAGCCGCCGCGCACGGCCGTCGTCGTCGAGGACGAACCCACCATCGCCGACGCCGTCGCCCGCCGGCTGCGGGCCGAGGGCTACACGGTGGAGACCGCCGGCGACGGCCCGTCGGGGGTCGAGCTGTGCGAGCGCGTCTCGCCGGACGTCGTCGTGCTGGACGTCATGCTCCCCGGGTTCGACGGCCTGGAGGTCTGCCGGCGCGTGCAGGCGTCCCGACCGGTGCCGGTCCTCATGCTCACCGCGCGCGACGACGAGACCGACAAGCTCGTCGGGCTCGGCGTCGGCGCCGACGACTACATGACCAAGCCGTTCTCGATGCGCGAGCTCGTGGCCCGCGTCAACGGCCTCGTCCGGCGGGTCGAGCGGGCCCGCGCCCTCGTCGGAGCCCCGCAGCCGTCGACGGAGGCCATGCGCTTCGCGGTCTCCGACGGCGAGCTCGAGATCGACCGCGCCCAGCGGCGCGTGCGGCGGGCCGGTGCCGAGGTGCACCTGACCCCGACGGAGTTCGACCTGCTCGTCTGCCTCGCCGAGTCCCCGCGCACGGTCCTGACGCGCGAGAAGCTGCTGGAGGAGGTCTGGGACTGGGTCGACGCCTCCGGCACCCGCACGGTCGACAGCCACGTGAAGGCGTTGCGCCGCAAGCTGGGCGCCGACCTCGTGCGCACCGTGCACGGCGTCGGCTACGCCTTCGAGCCCTCCGGCGGTCAGGAGGCCCCGTGACGAGCACACCGGATCCCGCGGGCACGGGGCTGACCGGCCCCATCCCGATCAGCGGGGCGGCCCACGACGCCCGGGTCCGCGCCGCGAAGACCGCCACCCGCCGGCCGTGGCCCGACGTGCGGCCGCTGGACCCGGTGCACTCGATCAAGACCAAGCTCGGCCTGCTCGTCGCCGCCTCGGTGACGCTGGCCTCCCTGCTGGTCTGGGCGGGTCTGCGGCTGGCCGAGATCCACATCGGCCCGCGCTACACGCTCCCCGCCTCCATCGTCGTGACGCTCGTGTTCACCCAGCTCCTCGCGCGCGGCATGACGTCGCCACTGCGGGAGATGACGGCGGCGGCGCGGGCGATGGCGACGGGCGACTACTCCCGGCGCGTGCGCTCGACGTCCAACGACGAGGTCGGCGAGCTGGCGGACGCGTTCAACCGGATGGCCGAGGACCTCGAGGCCGTCGACCGCGAGCGCCGCGAGCTGGTCGCCAACGTGAGCCACGAGCTGCGGACGCCGGTGTCGGCGCTGCACGCGGTGATGGAGAACCTCGTCGACGGGGTGACCGAACCCGACCAGGACACGCTCAACACGGCGCTGGCGCAGACCGAGCGGCTCGGCCGGCTCGTCGAGCAGCTGCTGGACCTGTCGCGGCTGGACGCGGGCGCCGTCGAGCTGGACCGGGAGTACCTGGCGCTGGAGCCCTTCCTGTCGCAGGCGACGCGGGCCATGGGGATGACGGGCCGCGACGTCGAGTTCGTCATGGACGTCGACCCGCCGGACCTCGACGTCTTCGTCGACTCCGCGCGCCTGCACCAGGTCGTGGCGAACCTGCTGGACAACGCCTCGCGGCACTCCCCGCCCGGCGGGAAGGTCTTCGTGTCCGCCGTGGCCGTCGGTCAGGTCGTGCGGATCACGGTGCAGGACCAGGGACCGGGCATCGCCGACGCCGACCGCGAGCGGGTGTTCGAGCGCTTCCAGCGCGGCAGCGCCCGGACCGACGGCGGCACGGGCCTCGGCCTGGCGATCGCCCGGTGGGCCGTGCAGCTGCACGGGGGCACGATCCGCGTGGCGCCGACGCCCCCGGAGGGCGGCTGCCGCATCGACGTGCACTTGCCAAGGGTCACGGACGACGCACCTGGTGTGACGAAGACCGCAGCGTCGGCGGCGGTCCGACCGTAGGGGGGCGGGCGGGCGCATACCACACCGGGATAGGGTGGCGGGGCGCCCGCAGTCGATCACGAACAGCCGTTCGGTCATCCAGGAAGAAGGCGACACCGCCGTGCCATCACAGCCCTCGCACAACGAGGACAAGATCGCTGCCACCTTCGGTCCCAACGAGTGGCTCGTGGACGAGCTGTTCGAGCAGTACAAGGCCGACAAGAACTCCGTCGACAAGGCGTGGTGGGACTTCTTCGAGGACTACTCCCCCGCCGAGAACCCGGCGGGCACGACGAAGTCCGCGGGCGCGAACGAGACGAACGGCGTGACCAACGGGTCCGGCAGCACCACCTCGACCACCTCGACCACGCCGCCTCCTCCGCCGCCCGCGAAGGCGCCGGCCCCGGCCGCGCCCCCCGCGCCGGCGGCGAAGCCCGTGACGCCGGCAACGACCACCGCGGCCGCGCCCGCCAAGGCCCCCGCGGCCCCCGCGAAGCCCGCCGCCCAGCCCGCGACCCCCGCGCAGGACACCGTCTCCCCGCTGCGCGGCCCCGCCGCCCGGGTCGTGACGAACATGGAGGACTCCCTCGAGGTCCCCACCGCGACGAGCGTGCGCGCCGTCCCCGCGAAGTTGCTGGTGGACAACCGCATCGTCATCAACAACCACCTCAAGCGCGCCCGCGGCGGCAAGGTCTCCTTCACCCACCTCATCGGCTTCGCCCTCGTCGAGGCGCTGGCCGCGATGCCGTCGATGAACGCGGCCTACACGACCGACGCCAAGGGCAAGCCGGCCGTCCTGCAGCCCGCGCACGTCAACCTCGGCATCGCGATCGACCTCCCCAAGCCCGACGGGTCGCGCCAGCTCATGGTGCCCGCGGTCAAGGAGTGCGAGACCAAGGACTTCTCGGAGTTCTGGGCCGCCTACGAGGACGTCGTGCGCCGCGCCCGCGGCGGCAAGCTGACGACCGAGGACTTCGCCGGGACCACCATCTCCCTCACCAACCCCGGCACGATCGGGACCGTCCACTCGGTGCCGCGCCTGGTCAAGGGTCAGGGCGCCATCATCGGCGTCGGTGCGATGGAGTACCCCGCGGAGTACCAGGGGGCGAGCGAGGAGACCCTGACGCGCCTGGCCGTCAGCAAGGTCATCACGCTGACCTCGACGTACGACCACCGCATCATCCAGGGCGCGGGGTCCGGTGAGTTCCTGCGCATCGTGCACTCCAAGCTCCTCGGCGAGGACGGGTTCTACGACCGCGTCTTCCAGGCGCTGCACATCCCGTACCAGCCCATCCGCTGGACGCCGGACATCTCGATCAGCCACGACGACCAGATCAACAAGACGGCCCGCCTCGTCGAGCTGATCCACGCCTTCCGCGTGCGGGGCCACCTGATGGCCGACACCGACCCGCTGGAGTACAAGCAGCGGATGCACCCCGACCTCGAGATCGAGACCCACGGCCTGACGCTGTGGGACCTCGACCGCGAGTTCCCGACCGGGGGTTTCGGCGGCAAGGCGCACATGAAGCTGCGCGACGTCCTCGGCGTCCTGCGCGACTCCTACTGCCGAACCGTCGGCATCGAGTACATGCACATCCAGGAACCGGACCAGCGCAAGTGGATCCAGGACCGGGTGGAGCGCCCGTACGCCAAGCCGACCGCGGCCGAGCAGCTGCGCATCCTGCGCCGCCTCAACGCCGCCGAGGCGTTCGAGACGTTCCTGCAGACGAAGTACGTGGGGCAGAAGCGGTTCTCCCTCGAGGGCGGGGAGTCGGTCATCGCGCTCCTCGACGCGCTGCTGTCGCGCGCCGCGACGAACGGCATGGACGAGGTCTGCCTCGGCATGGCCCACCGCGGCCGCCTCAACGTGCTGACGAACATCGCCGGCAAGAGCTACTCGCAGGTGTTCCGCGAGTTCGAGGGCATGCAGGACCCGCGCACCGTCCAGGGTTCGGGTGACGTGAAGTACCACCTCGGCACCGAGGGCACGTTCACGGGTGAGGACGGCGAGCAGACGAAGGTCTACGTCGCCGCGAACCCCTCCCACCTCGAGGCCGTCGACCCGGTGCTCGAGGGCGTCGCGCGGGCCAAGCAGGACCGCATCAACCTCGCCGGCGCGTCGTTCCCGGTCCTGCCGGTCCTCATCCACGGGGACGCGGCGTTCGCGGGCCAGGGTGTCGTCGCCGAGACGCTGAACCTGTCGCAGCTGCGCGGGTACCGCACGGGCGGCACCGTCCACGTCGTCATCAACAACCAGGTCGGGTTCACCACTGCCCCGGCGTCCTCGCGCTCGTCGGTGTACTGCACCGACGTCGGCCGCATGATCCAGGCGCCGATCTTCCACGTGAACGGCGACGACCCCGAGGCGTGCGTCCGGGTGGCGCAGCTGGCGTTCGAGTTCCGCCAGGAGTTCGACAAGGACGTCGTCATCGACATGGTGTGCTACCGCCGCCGCGGTCACAACGAGGGTGACGACCCCTCGATGACGCAGCCGCTGATGTACAACCTCATCGAGAAGAAGCGCTCGGTGCGCAAGAGCTACACCGAGGGCCTCATCGGCCGCGGGGACATCTCCGTGGAGGAGGCCGAGGAGGCGCTGCGCGACTACTCGGCCCAGCTCGAGCGCGCGTTCGCCGAGACGAAGGGGTCCAAAGCCGGCGGCTCCGGCGACGGCGACAGCCGCGGTGGGCTCGAGAAGCCGTCCGCGCAGGAGGCCGACGAGCAGACCCCCGCCCAGGCGCGCGAGACCGCCGTCGACGCCGCGGTGCTCAAGCACATCGGCGACGTGCAGGCGAACCCGCCGGAGGGTTTCACCGTCCACCCCAAGCTGCGGCAGCTGCTCGACAAGCGCGCGCAGATGTCCACCGAGGGCGGCATCGACTGGGGCTGGGGCGAGCTCCTCGCGTTCGGCTCGCTGCTCATGGAGGGCACGCCGATCCGGCTGTCCGGCCAGGACTCCCGGCGCGGCACGTTCGTGTCCCGGCACGCCGTCCTCACCGACCGGGTGACCGGCCAGGAGTGGACGCCGCTGCTCTACCTGGGCCGCGAGGGCGCCGAGCAGGGCAAGTTCTGGATCTACGACTCCCTGCTGTCGGAGTACGCGGCGATGGGTTTCGAGTACGGCTACTCGGTCGAACGTCCCGACGCGCTCGTCCTGTGGGAGGCGCAGTTCGGCGACTTCTTCAACGGGGCGCAGACCGTCATCGACGAGTTCATCGCCGCCGGTGAGCAGAAGTGGGGCCAGCGCTCCTCCGTCGTGCTGCTGCTGCCGCACGGCTACGAGGGCCAGGGTCCGGACCACTCCTCGGGCCGCATCGAGCGGTTCCTGCAGCTGTGCGCCGAGGACAACATGACGGTGGCCGTCCCCTCGACGCCGGCGAGCTACTTCCACCTGCTGCGCCGCCAGGCCTACGCCCGTCCGCGCCGACCGCTCATCGTCTTCACCCCGAAGTCGATGCTGCGCCTGAAGGCCGCCACGTCGTCCGTGGAGGACTTCACGACGGGGACGTTCCAGGAGGTCGTCGGCGACCAGGGCGGGCTGGACCCGGCGAAGGTCGACCGCGTCCTGATGTGCTCGGGGAAGGTCTACTGGGACCTCGTCGCCGAGCGCAGCGCCCGCGGGGACACCACGACGGCGATCGTGCGGCTCGAGCAGCTCGCGCCGCTGCCGGTGCAGCAGGTGCTGGCCGTGCTGTCGCAGTTCCCGAGCGCCGAACCGGTGTGGGTGCAGGAGGAACCGGCCAACCAGGGCGGCTGGTGGCACGTCGCGATGGGCCTGTTCCCGTCGCTGGCCGCCAAGCTGCGCCTCGTCTCGCGCCCGGCGTCGGCCTCCCCCGCCGCGGGGTCGGCCAAGCGCCACCAGGCCGAGCAGCGCGCGATCGTCGAGGACGCCTTCCGGCGCTGACCGTCCGCCGGTCACCTGCCGGTCGACCAGGGCCCCGTCACCCGAGAGGGTGGCGGGGTCCCTGCGTGCGAGCGACTATCCTCGCCCCGATCCCGACGACCTTCTGACGACCTTCCGACGACGAGGAGCACGACCCGCGTGAGCGAGGACCAGCAGTGAACGGCCGCTACGACGTGCGGGTGTGCCTCGTCGGCGACGAGTTCGTCACGGGGGTCGGCGACCCCCGCGCGCTGGGCTGGGTGGGCCGGGTCTCGGCCCGCACCCCGCGCGAGGACCGCGACGTGACGTTCTTCCCGCTCGGCGTGCCGGGCGAGACGACGACCGAGTTGAACAACCGCTGGCGCGAGGAGACGTCCCGCCGCTTCGTCGGCGGCGACGAGCACCGCCTCGTCGTGGGTCTGGGCCACGCCGACCTCGACGCGGGCACCACGCTGGCGCGCAGCCGCCTCAACCTGGCCAACGTGCTCGACGAGTGCGAGGCGCGCGGGCTGCCGACGCTCGTCGTCGGGCCGACGCCGGTCTCCGACGCCGACCGCAACGACCGCATCGGCGACCTCGCCGACGCGTTCGCGGACGTGTGCGCCCGCCGCCGGATCGCCTACGTCGACACGTTCTCCCCGCTGCTGGAGCACGAGGACTGGTACGCCGACCTCGCCGCCTCCGACGGCACCCACCCCGGCCAGGCCGGGTACGGGCTGCTGGCGTGGCTGGTGCTGCACAGCGGCTGGTACGACTGGCTGGGCGTCCCCCAGCCGTGACCCGCCAGCCGTGACCACCCCGTGAAGCTGCACGCCGGGGAACCCGCCGCCGGACCGTGGCGTCGCGCCACGGCCGGTGAGGTCCTGGACGTGCTCCTGGCCGGGGTGGACGGCACGGGCCGGGTGGTGGTCGCCGTCGACGGCCGCAGCGCCGCCGGCAAGACGACCCTCACGGCCGCCCTGCACGCCGAGGCGGAACGGCGCGGGGTCCCCGCCGCGGTCGTCCACACCGACGACATCGCCTGGTACCACTCGTTCTTCGACTGGGGCCACCTGCTGGCGGACGGCGTCCTGCGACCGTTCCGCGCCGGTGGCGCGGTCTCCTACGTCCCGCCGGGCTGGCGGCCGAACGGTCGCGACGGCGCCGTCGAGGTGCCCGCCCGGACGCAGCTGCTCGTCGTCGAGGGCGTGGGGGCGGGCCGTCGGGAGGTGGGCGAGCTCCTCGACGCCGTCGTGTGGGTGCAGTCCGACGTCGACCGGGCACGCGTGCGGGGCATCGCGCGGGACACGGCGTCGGGGGTGAACGGCGACCCGGCCCAGACGGAGGCCTTCTGGGACGAGTGGGACCGCGAGGAGGTGCCGTTCCAGGCCGCCGAGCGGCCGTGGGAACGCGCGGCGCTGGTCGTCGCGGGTGCCGGTGACGCCGGGCCCGTGGGCGCGGGCGAGTTCCTCGTCGGCCCCGGCCCCGCCGCAGGCTGAGCTCCCGCGTCCCCGGTGACGGTGGGCGCGGGCGCAGCGCACGGGCCAGGATGTCCCGGTGCCCGTCGCCCTGCTCGGCCCCGTCCTGCGTCACGTCGACGCCACCAGCGCCACCGTCTGGGTGGAGGTCGACGAACCCGGCCCCGTCCACGTCGACGTGCACCTGCCCGACGGCGCGGTGCGCACGGCGGCGAGCCCGACCCTGACCCTGCACGGGCACCACTTCGCGCTCGTCGTCGTCGAGGACCTGCCGACCGGTGAGTCCCTGCCGTACTCGGTCCGCCACGGCGAGACGGCGGTCTGGCCGCCGGCGGCCGGCACGTGGGCGTGGCCGGAGAGCCGGATCCGCACCCCGGTGGCGGGGGCCGAGGTGCGGCTCGCGTTCGGGTCCTGCCGCCGTGCGGGCGACGACGGCGAGGAGTCGACCCGGCTCGTCGGCGTCGACGCCCTGTCGGCCCTGGCGCACCGGCTGCGCGACGACGCCCTCGCCCCGCACCCGGACCTGCTGCTCTTCGCCGGCGACCAGGTCTACGCCGACGACCCCAACCCCGGCATCGTCGACCGGCTGCGGGAGCGGCACGCCGGTCGCGCCGACGGTGACCCCGAGGTCCGCGAGGAGATCGGGGACTTCGAGGAGTACACCTGGCTCTACCGCGAGACGTGGGGACCGGACCCGGTGCGCTGGCTGCTGTCCACCGTGCCGACGTGCATGCTCCTGGACGACCACGACCTGCGCGACGACTGGAACACCTCCGACGTCTGGCGCGCGGAGGTCTCCCGACGGCCGTGGTGGCGCGACCGGGTGACGGGCGCGTTCAGCAGCTACTGGATCTACCAGCACCTCGGCAACCTCTCCCCCGCCGAACTCGCGCAGGACCGGCTGCTGGCCGTCCTGCGCGACGTCGAGGACGACGCCGAACGCGACGAGGTCATCGACGAGTTCGCCCGCACCGCCGACGCGGACCCCACAACGGCGCGGTGGAGCTTCACCCGGGAACTGGGCTCGACTCGGCTCGTGGCAATCGACTCCCGCTGCTCGCGCCGCCTCAGCCCGGGCGAGCGGCGCATGACCGACGCCGCCGAGTGGGAGTGGATCCGCGAGCGCGCCCTGGCCCCCGGGGCCCGGCACCTGCTGCTCGCCACGACGCTGCCGGCCTTCCTGCTGCACGGCATCCACCACGCCGAGACGTTCGACGCGGCGGTCGCGGACGGTCGCTTCGGCGCCCGCGCCGCCGCGTGGGGCGAGCGGCTGCGCCAGGCCGCCGACCTGGAGCACTGGGCGGCGTTCCACCCCTCGTTCGTCGACTTCGTGACGCTGCTCGGCCAGGTCGGGCGCGCACCGGAACCCCCCTCGAGCGTGCTCGTGCTGTCCGGCGACGTGCACTGCAGCTACACCGCGCGCGTCGACGTCCCCGGGGTGGACCCTCACCGCACGGCCGTCCACCAGCTCGTCATGTCGCCCTTCCGCAACCCCCTCGAACGCGGCATGCAGATCGCGAACCGCGTCCTGGACCGCGGGCCCGTGCGGGCACTGGTGCGGGGACTGGCCCTGCTCGCGGGTGTGCGGGAGGCGGACGTCGCGTGGGAGGTCGAGCACGGTCCGTGGTTCGACAACGGCGTCATGACCGTCGTGCTCGGGGCCGACGGGACCGCCGGGGTGGAGGTCGAGCACGCCGGGCGGTGCCAGGGGGTGCCCCGGTTGCGCCGCACCCTGACCCGCACCCTGACCCGCGCCACCACCACGTCCGCCCCGTCGACCCTGCGTGGCGCGTCGGGTCCGAGTGTGACGACTGCGTTACGAACGGGGGTTTGACCGGGCGGCCTGCACATTCCGGGGCCCACCTGGTCCACACTGTGCTCGCTCGACACCCGTCACCGGAGGTACCCGTGCCCGCTCGTCCCACCGCCCGCCGATCCCTGCTGGTCACCGTCGGTGCCCTCGCCGCGGTCGGTCTCACCGCCGCCGGCTGCGGCTCCGACTCCCTGTCCGGGGGGTCCGGCTCCTCCTCCTCGACCACGTCGGCGGCCGCCACCGGCAGCGCCGACGCGTCGCTGAAGGCGATGCTTCCCAAGACGGTCCAGGACAGCGGTGTCCTGCGCGTCGGCACCAACGCCGAGTACGCCCCCAACGAGTTCCTCGAGGGGACGACCATCAAGGGCATGGACATCGACATCATGAACGCCGTGGGCGCCAAGCTCGGCGTGAAGGTCGAGTACTCCAACGCCAGCTTCGACTCGCTCATCACCGGCGTCACGAGCAACCGCTACGACGCGGCGATCTCCTCGTTCACGATCAACGCCAAGCGGCTCGAGGCCGTCAACATGGTCCAGTACTACAACGCCGGCACCCAGTGGGTCGTCGCCAAGGGCAACCCCGACGGCATCGACCCCGACACCGCCTGCGGCAAGACCGTCTCGGTCCAGACCGGCACCACGCAGTCGGACGACGACCTGCCCGTGCGCCAGCAGAAGTGCACGTCCGAGGGCAAGCCGGAGATCAAGGTCCTGTCCTTCGACTCCCAGGAGGACGCCACCGCCGCCGTCGTCCAGGGTCGTGCGCAGGCCATGCTCGCCGACTCCCCCATCGCCGCCTACGCGGTGAAGCAGACCGGGGACAAGCTCCAGCTCGCCGGGGACGTCTACGACGCGGCGCCCTACGGCATCGTCGTGCCGAAGGCCGAGACCCAGGCCGCGCAGGCCATCTCGACCGCGCTCGGTGAGATCGCGAAGGACGGCGCGTACAAGGCCGCGCTGACCCCGTGGGGCGGGGACAACGGGGCCGTGACCGAGTTCCCGGTCAACCCCGCCGTCTCGTGACGACCCCGGACGCCTCGGGCGCCCGGGAGGAGGAACGACCCGGGCGCATCGACGCCGTCGAGGTGCGCCACCCCTGGCGGTGGGTGGCGCTCGCGGTCATCGCGGTGTTCGCGCTGATGCTCGCGCACCTGCTCGTGACGAACTCGGCGTTCGACTGGCCCTTCACCCTCGAGGTGATGAACCAGACGATCGTCATCCGCGGCCTGCTCATCGGGACGCTCTTCACGACCGTGTGCGCCATGGTGATCGGCGTCGTCGGCGGCGTGCTGCTGGCCGTCCTGCGCCTGTCCGACAACCGGGTGCTGGCCGGCACGGCGTGGACGTTCACCTGGTTCTTCCGGGCCGTCCCCCGGTACGTCCTGCTGTCCATCACCGGCGGGCTCGGCGCGTTGTTCGCGACGGGCCTGTCGGTCGGGGTGCCGTTCGACTTCCTGCTGCAGCAGTGGTTCGGGACCCCGGACCTGCGGCTGCTGACGATCTCGCAGACCACGCTGTACGCGCTGTTCGGCGGTGTGTTCGGCGGGGTCCTGGGCCTGGGCATGTCCGAGGCGGCCTACATGGCCGAGATCGCCCGCGCCGGCCTGCTGAGCGTCGACCAGGGCCAGCACGAGGCGGCCGAGGCGCTCGGCATGTCCAAGCGGTTGGCGATGCGCCGCATCGTCCTGCCGCAGGCGATGCGCGTCATCGTGCCGCCCACGGGCAACGAGGTCATCGCCATGCTCAAGGACACGTCGCTCCTCGCGGCGATCCCCGTCCAGACCGAACTGTTCTTCCGGGTGAGCCAGATCAAGAACACGACCTACCAGGTGATGGCCGGGAACATGGCCGCCGTCCTCTACTACCTCATCGTCACCTCGATCCTCATGGTCGGGCAGTACTTCCTGGAGAAGCGCTTCAGCCGCGGCTACGGCGGGACGCCCGCGCGGCGTCCCGTGGCCGCCGGGGTCTCCCTCGGCCCGGGGGGTGCGAAGTGAACCAGCCCCTGGTGAAGGCGCGGAACGTCCAGAAGAGCTTCGGCTCGGTGGAGGTCCTCAAGGGCATCGACCTCGACGTCCACGCCGGGGAGGTCGTCTGCCTGCTCGGTCCGTCGGGCTCGGGCAAGACGACGTTCCTGCGCTGCATCAACTCCCTGGAACGCATCGACGCGGGCCGGATCTGGGTCGACGGCGACCTCGTCGGGCTGGCCGAGCGCGGCGGCCGACTGCACCGGCTGAACGACGCCGAGATCGCGCGCCAGCGCCGGGACATCGGCATGGTGTTCCAGCGGTTCAACCTGTTCCCGCACATGAGCGCCCTGGAGAACGTCGTCGAGGCGCCGATCCGGGTGCGCGGGGTCTCCAAGGCCGAGGCGCACCGGCGGGCGCACGAACTGCTGGAACGGGTGGGGCTGGCCGACCGGTCGCAGAACTACCCCGCCCAGTTGTCCGGCGGGCAGCAGCAGCGCGTCGCCATCGCCCGGGCGCTCGCGATGCAGCCCAAGCTCATGCTGTTCGACGAGCCGACGTCGGCGCTGGACCCCGAACTCGTGGGCGAGGTGCTGGCCGTCATGCGCGAACTCGCGGCCGACGGCACGACGATGGTCGTCGTGACGCACGAGGTGGCGTTCGCGCGGGACGTGGCCGACCAGGTCGTCTTCATGGACGGCGGGGTCGTCGTCGAACGGGGCACCCCGGCGGACGTCATCGGGAACCCGCGCGAGGAGCGCACCCGGACCTTCCTGGCCCGGATGCTCCACGAGCAGGACGAGACGCCGCAGTAGGGCCGTCTTCGGACGGCTCGTCTCAGGCGCGGGCGAAGAACTCCCGCAGGCTCGCGGCGACGACGCCGGGGGCCGCGCTCGCGGCCAGGTGCGACTGGCCCTCCCACACGACCCGACGGGCGTGCGGGAGGGCTGCGGCCAGCGCGTCCATCCCCGACGCCAGCGGTTCCCACGTGTCCGCGCCCTCGGCCAGCAGGACGGGCAGCGCCGGTCGCAGGGCCGACCACCGCGTCACGTCCGCGACGTCGGTGGCCAGCGCCTCGACGTCGTGCGCCCAGCCCTCGGCGAGCCCGGCCGCGTGCAGCGGGTCGGGGTCGCCCAGCGTGGACAGGGCCGCGAGGAGGGGTTCGGGGACGCGGGACACCTCGCGCGCGAGGAGCTCCGCGGCGGCGCGGTGGTCGTGGGCCGCGACGAGCGCGCGGTAGCGGACGAGGACGTCCTCCAGGTGCGGGCCGGCGAGCAGGACGGGTGGCTCGACGAGGGCGAGCGAGCGGACGCCGGCCGGTTCGGCGAGCGCCGTGTGCAGGGCCAGGGTCGCCCCGTAGCTCACGCCGAGGAGGTGGACGTCGGACTCGGTGACGGCGCGCACCGTCTCCAGGAGCGTCCGGACGTCCTGCACCTCGGCCTCGAAGCTCTTGCGGCCGTAGCCGTTCGGGCTGGGCGGGTACCCGCGGCGGGCGAACCGCCACACCTCGAAACCGTCCAGGTGCGCGGCCAGGGGCGCCAGGGAGTGCAGGCCCCCGCCGGAACCGTGGAGGGCCAGCACGGGCTCGCCGGTCCCGCTGCGCCGCACGGCGAGCCCGCCGATGCGGTCGGTGGTGACTGTGTCCACGGTCCGCAGCGTCTCACCGGCGGGGGGCGCTGACCAGGGGTCCCGGCGTCCTCCCTGTCACGGGCCGACCGACAGCTCGCCGTCGAGGGCTCGGGAGACGCACGGCATGACGGAGCCGGCCCGCTGATCGGCGTCCAGGACGAGGTCGCGGTGGTCCGCCGCGCCGTCCAGGAGCCGGAGCCGGCACGTGCCGCACGTGCCGGACCGGCACGAGGAGTCCACGGCGATCCCGGCCGCGCCGAGGGCGTCGAGCATCGTCCGGTCGGCGGGGACCTCGACCCGGGCACCCGTGGGGGCCCAGACGACGGTGAAGGGCGTGCGCCGGCCGCCGAGCGGGTCGACGCCCGCGAAGTCCTCGACGTGGACCCGGCTGGGACGCCAGTGCGCCGTGAGCGCGAGCACCTCGTCCACGAGCGCGGTGGGGCCGCAGCAGTAGACGCGGGTGTCGTCGTCGGGGTGCTCGAGGAACGGCCACAGGTCGAGGCGGCCGTGCTCGGCGCTGTGGTGCAGGAGGGTCCCCTCCCCGTCGAACTCCTCGAGGAAGACGGTGTCCCCACGGCTGCGGGTCAGGTAGACGAGCTGGACGTCGGCGCCGCCGCGGGCCCGCGCCTCGGCGACGAGGGCGCGCACCGGGGTGATGCCGATGCCGCCGGCGATGAACAGGTACCGCTTCGCGCGCTTGAGCGGGAAGGAGTTCGCGGGCCAGGTGACCTAGAGGACGTCCCCGGCGCGGACGTCGTCGTGCAGGCTCACGGACCCGCCCCGGCCGCCGGCCTCGCGGCGCACGCAGACGACGTACTCGCGCGGGGTGCGGCCGCCGGGTTCGACGAGGCTGTAGCTGCGCCGTTCCCCCGTCGGTGTCGTGAGCGTGACGTGCGCCCCGCCGCGGTAGGCCGGCAGCGCGGCCCCGTCGGGGTGGCGCAGGACGAAGCGCGCGACCGCGGGCGTCAGGTCGGTCTTCTCGGCGACGACGAGGCGCAGCGCGTCGGTCCGGACGTCAGACATGGAGGGCCTCCCCCACCGCGAGGTCACCGTCGCCGACGACCTGGACGTAGAACCCCATGACGTCGTGGCCGTAGGTGCGTGAGAGCAGTTGCGGGACAGGCAGGTCGCGCCGCCCGGTGGCGGGGTCGACCTCCGTCGCCGCGCACCGGACCGTCGGGAAGGCGCCGCGGACGCGGACCGGTCCGAGGGAGAACTCCCGCCCCACGAGGTCGAGCTCGCTCCACGCCTCGAGCCCGTCGAGGTGGACGTTCGCACGGAACCGGCCGGGGTCGACGGGGCTGCCGGTGCGCTGCGCGAAGTCCCGGACGGAGGCGAGGTTGAGCACCGAGACGAGTTCCATGGCCTCGTCGGAGTCGTGCGCCGTGTCGGTGTAGCGACGACCGGGGTCACGCGCCACGACGGGTTCGGACCCCGGGGGCAGGTCGAGGACGCGGGCGTAGAACGCCTTCAGCTCCGCGACCCCGGCGTCGGTGCCCAGGTCGACGGTGAGCACCCGGTGGCCCCGGACGTCGACGGTGTACTCCCCCGTCGCGGGGTCCAGGTGCGTCGTGAGGACGGCGAGCCGTTCCTCGGCGACGAGGACGAAGAACTCGCGCTTGGAGATGCCGTGCCGCATCCCCGGGACGTAGGCGCCCCCCGGGCGGGCCAGCGCGATCGTGCGGTCGTGCGGGACCCCGCGCCCGGCGGTGAGGGTGACGCGTTCCAGCGGTTGGGCGCTCATCCCCTTGACGGGGTACACGAACAGGCCCTCGACGTGCGCGGTCACGGGGGCAGCCTACGGGCCGGGATGCCCCCGTCCCCGGGCCCGCGCCGCCGCCGCACACCCACGGGTGCACCCACACCCGGTCCCACACCCGGTCCCGCACCCGGCCCCACGTCGGACCGGGTGTGGGGACGGCCCGCACGTCGGCCCCACGACCGCCGCGCCGTTCCCACGCCCGGCCCCACCGCCGCGGGACACCCACGGGCGCACCCACACCCGCGCCCGTGGGTGCACCGACGGGTGTCCGCGCGGGTGTCCCCGACCGACGAGCTCAGCCCTGGAACCCGAACCGAGCGAGGCAGTGCCACACGCGTTTCAGCGTCTGCTCGTCGAACTCCCCCGCCCGGGCCGCGGCACCGATCAGCGCGGGATCCAGGACCGACCCGGAACGCCGGGCGAGTTCCGCACCCGCGGCGGCGACGTCGGGACCGCGGTAGTCGACGACCTCGGGGCGGCTGAAGGCGCTGCGCGGCAACCGGAACCCGGCGTGCCACTCGACGGGGACGCCGGTTCCCCGGGTGAAGTCCCCGGCGGCGGATCCGACCGGACCGTCGCGGAACGAGGGGTCGAGCACGAGGGCCTCGACGTCGCGGGCGAGGAGGACGGGGCCGTGCACGTGGGCCTCGACGTAGTCGTCGAGCGGGTCCGGCGGCGGTGCCGCGTCGGCCCTGGCGAGGAGGTCGCAGCGGTCGGCGGTCCCGAAGTGCACGGGGTGGGCGGCGGAGTCGGGGTGGCAGAACGTGCTGCGGGACAGCACGTCCGCGGCCAACCGCAGGTGGGCCGAACCGAACCGCACGGCCCCGCCGGCCGGCCGGTGCCGGTGGTCCAGCGCGCCGTACACGGGACGGGACCGGGCGGGGGCGTCGTCGTAGGCGCCGCCGAACAACCGGCTCTCCCAGGTCCACCGGTCGCCCCCGCGGTGCGCGGTGAGGCCGCCGTTGCCGGTCCCCGTCGCGAACTGCGAGAGGTACACCCCGTCGTCGACGACGGCTCGCAACGTCGTCGCGTCCGCGCGCCCCCGCACCCGCCGGTCGGGGTGGAAGTGCACCGTCACCCGGACGTCCGCGGGCAGCGGACCGCCCCGCGCACGGGCCCCCACGTGCGCCACGGCCCGCGCCGCGAGGTCGCCGGCGCCGCTCACGGCCCCAGGATGGCCGACACCCGCAGGTCTGGCCGACGCGGGGGGAGCCCCCGTAGATTCGTCGGCATGACGCTCGTTCCGTACACGGCGGGAGAGAAGCCGAGCCTCGCGGCCAGCCTCCAGCGCCACCGCGAAGCCGTGCTCTGGAAGCTGGAGGGCCTCGACGACGAACAGCTGCGACGGCGGGTCGTCGGTTCGGAGGCGACGCTGCTCGGGACCGTCAAGCACCTGGCCAACGTGGAGTACGGGTGGTTCTGCACGACCTTCGGGCGGCCGAGCGACGAGATCCCCGCCGCGGCCTTCGAGGAGGACCCGCAGGCCGACTGGCGGATCCACCCCTGGGAGACGACCGAGGGCGTCCTGGCGTACTACGAGCGCGCCCGCGCCGCGGCCGACGAGGTCGTCCGCGAGCTGAAGGTCACCGAACGCGGGACGGCCTGGCACGGGGCGACGGTGACGCTGCGGTGGGTCCTGCTGCACATGGTCGAGGAGACGGCTCGCCACGCCGGCCACGTGGACGTCCTGCGCGAGCTCGTCGACGGTCGGACCGGGGACCACCGGGAGGACGGCACCGCGGTCCACTGATCAGGGCCGTGGCCCGAAATCCTGGGACGTTCCACTCGGGTTCCGCGGGATCGAGCCGATCGAGAGCCCGTGGTGTTCTCCCTGCGTCCCCGCTCGCTGCGCTCCCAGCTCCTGCTGCCCGGTGTGGGCGCCGTCGTCGTGACGGCGGGTCTCATGAGCGGGCTGTCCGCCCTCCAGGTGCACGCGCTGTCCCGCGACACCTCCGGTGACGTGCGCGCGATGTCGGAGCGGTCCCTCGCCGACACCGGCGCGCAGGTGCAGTCGACGGTCGCGGCGCAGGCCGCGGCCGTGCAGAGCTGGCTGGACTCCGACCTGCGCGTCACGTCCGACCGCCTCGACCAGTTCGGGCCGGCCGCCGTCGACCCGGCGCAGACCGCCACGTGGACCGCGACGAACCAGACGACCAAGGACAAGTCCACCGTCACCCTGCCGCGGCTGGAGTTCGGCGGCACCTGGCTCGGCCAGCAGGCCGACCCCGCCGCCGCGGTCCCGGCCATCGACGAGTCCGCACGCCTCACCGGTGCCGCCGTCACGGTGTTCCAGAAGATGAACGACGCGGGCGACATGCTGCGCGTGGCCACCACCGTCGTGGGCACGAGCGGCTCCCGCGCCATCGGCACCTACATCCCCGCCACCGGCGCGGACGGTGCCAAGAACGCCGTCGTCGCCTCGCTGCTGGCCGGGAAGACCTTCCACGGCACCGCCACCGTCGTCGACAAGCCCTACGTCACCGTCTACGAACCCCTCACGGTCGGCGACGAGGTCGTCGGCGCGGTCTTCGTCGGGCTCCCCCAGGCCGACGTCACCGACCCGCTGCGCCAGGCCCTGGCCTCCTCCACCCTCGGCAGCAAGGGGTTCTACGCGGTGTTCTCCGACGCCGCCGCGAGCGCCGGCACCGCGGTCGTGGCCCCCGAGGGCGGCCAGGACGGGCAGCCGATGCTCGACACCACCGACGCCGACGGCACGCCGTACGTCAAGGACCTCCTCGCGGCCGCCAAGGGGCTGGAGGCCGACGGCACGACGACCGTCCACGTGCGGTTAGCCTCCGGCAGCTACACCGTCGGCGTCTCCCGCTACCCGGCCTACAACTGGGTGGTCACGAGCTGGCTGCCCGACGCGGACACCTCCGCCGTCACCGACCGCGTCGACGCGGGTGGGGCCGCCCTCGTGCGGAACACGGCGCTGCTGGGGATCGGCATCGCCGTGGCCATGGCGGTCGTCATCGGCCTGCTGGCCCGCACCCTCGTGCGCCGCATCGGCCGGCTCACCGACGTCCTGCGCCGGGTCGCCGCCCGCGACCTGTCCGCCGGCACGCTGGCCGAGGGCGAACGGCACGGCGACGACGAGCTCGGCACCATGGGCCGGGCCCTCGACGAGGCCACCCACGCCGTGCGGGACGCGCTCACCGCCATGAGCGCCGGCGCGGCCCGCGTGACCCAGGCCGCCGGGTCCCTCGACGGCGCCGGCGACCGCCTCGCGGGGGCCGCGCAGACCACGGCCACCGAGATCACCCAGGTGACCGGGGACGCCACCACCGTCTCCGACGGGGTCCACGAGGTGTCCGCCGCCGTCGAGCAGCTGCGCGCGGCGGCCGACGAGGTCTCGGCGACCGCCAGCAACGTCACCGTCGTCGCCGCCGACGCCGTCCAGCTCGCGCACGCCGCGACCGGGACCGTCGAACGCCTCGGCGACAGTTCCCAGCAGATCGCCGACGTCCTGCGGACCATCACCGCCATCGCGGCGCAGACGAACCTGCTGGCCCTCAACGCCACGATCGAGGCCGCCCGGGCCGGTGAGGCCGGGGCCGGTTTCGCCGTCGTCGCCGAGGAGGTCAAGGAACTGGCCCGCCAGACCGCGCAGGCCACCGAGGAGATCGCCCCGACCCTGACGGCGGTGCAGTCCGAGGCGGCCGCGGTCCGCTCCGACATCGCCCGCATCACCGAGACCATCGCGCACATCGACGAGCTGCAGTCGACGATCGCGGCGGCCGTGGCCGAGCAGCTCGCCACGACGACGTCCGTCAGCGGAACCCTGCACACGGCGGCGGACCGCTCCTCGGGCATCGCCTCGGCGCTGGCCGGGACCGCGGGGGCGGTGCAGAGCACCACCGACGAGGTCCACGCGGTCCGGGGTTCGGTCGCCGAACTCGCCGCTGTCGCCGGTTCCCTCGACGACCAGGTGCGTCAGTTCACGCTGCGCTGACCTCGCTGCCCCGCAGCCGGTCCGAACGGCGGTCGCGGTGGCGCTGGAGTTCCAGCGTCACCGCGTAGCCGTACACGGTCAGCGCCGTGAACACCCACAGCCACAGGCAGACCGCGACCGCCGCCCCGACCTGGGTGTACCCGCCGAAGGGTGCGCCGAGGTCGACGGGGATCGCGAGGAACAGCACGAAACCCTGCAGGAAACCCGAGACGAACGCGCCCGTGGCGTACCCGCCCCACAGGGCGGCCCACCACCCCGTCTTGACAGGACCGAGCACCTTGTAGACGTAGACGAGGACGGGCGAGACGACGAGCCAGTCGACGTTCAGCGCGACGTACACCGCGAGCGCGGAACTACCGAACGCACCGGACCCGAAGAGCCGCACCAGGAACGGCGCCACCTCCAGGACCGCGAGGAAACCCACGGGAGCGAGCAGCAGCAGCGGCACCGCGCGGGCCCGCACCGCCCACGACCCGATGCGTCCGCGCACGGCGACGGGCGGACGTTCGGGGTGCCGGACGCTGACGCGCGCGAAACCCCGTCGCAACCCCTCCCCGTACACGGTGGCGGGAACGAGCGCCACGACGACCGCGAGCCAGCCGACGTCGACGGCCGTGCGGGCGAGGTCGCGCACGACCACGCCCGCCCCCTGGGCCGAGGGCAGGGCCCGGCCCACGGCGTCGGCGAGCCGCAGCACCTGGTCGGGCCCGATGACCGCGGCCAGCAACCGGACCACGACGACGAGCGAGGGCACGAGAGCGATCGCGGCGTAGAACGTCACCCCCGCCGAGACCAGGAACAGGTCGTGGCCCTGCAGACGGGTGTGGACGTCGGCGAACAGGCGGCGCAGGAACCTCATGCGCCGGCCGGCAGGAGCCGCACCGCAGCCGGTGACCGCGCCCCGCGGTAGGCGCGGCGGTAAGCCGTGGGGGTCGTCCCCACGAGCCGCAGGAAGTGCTGGCGCAGCATGGCCGCGGAGCCGAACCCGCAGCGGCGGGCCACGTCGTCGACGCTCTGGTCCCCCTCCTCCAGCAGCAGCCGGGCCGCCGCCACCCGGCGTTCCAGCAACCACCGGTGCGGGGTCACCCCCGTCTCGGCGCGGAACCGGCGGGCGAAGGTCCGCGGGGACATCGACGCCGCCCGCGCCCACGCGGCCACGTCGATCTCGGTGTGCAGGTGGCCTGCGGCCCAGTCCAGGGCCGCCGCCAGGGACTCGTCCGCGCAGGGGCGCACGGGGGCCTCGACGTACTGCGCCTGCCCGCCGTCGCGGTGGGGCGGGACGACCATGCGGCGGGCGATGGCCGTCGCGACGGCCGTGCCGTGGTGCTTGCGGACCAGGTGCAGCGACAGGTCGATGCCGGCCGAGGTGCCGGCGCTGGAGGCCACCGGTCCGTCCTCGACGTAGAGCACGTCGGGGACGACCTCGACGAGGGGGAACCGCCGGGCGAGTTCGGCGGCGTAGAGGTAGTGGGTGGTCGCGCGCCGGCCGTCGAGCAACCCGGCGTGGGCGAGGGTGAAGGACCCGCTGCAGAAGCTGGCGACCGTCGCCCCGCGGTCGAGCGCCGCGTGCAACCGGTCGACGAGTTCGGGCTCGGGCGGGCCGAACCCCGTCTTGACGGGGGTGACGATGACGAGGTCGGCCTCGTCGAGGCGGTCGAGCCGGTGGTCGGCCGTGAGGCTGAAACCCTGCCGCGAGGCGACCGGGCCGTCCTGCCGGGTGCAGACCGCGAACCGGAACGACGGGACGCCCTCCTCGGTGCGGTCGATGCCGAACACCTCGCAGGCCACGGAGAACTCGAAGGCCGAGAACCCGTCGTCGACGACCACCGCCACGTCCCGCAGGTCACCGCTCGCCATGACGGCATCCTGCCAGCGATCCGCGACCTTGGCAGGATGTGAGCGAACGTCGGCAGAGCTGCCACTCGTCCGGCGGTCCGCGCCCGACGACGCTGGACGACGTGTCCAGTGACCTCACCGCACTCGCGGTGCTCCTCGTGCTCCTCGTGCTCGCCCTCGCGGCGCCGTTCGTCGGCGCCGACACCCGCGTCTCGCGCGAGTGGTCGCAGGACGGCCCCGTCCCCCGTCCCCGCCCGTGACCCCGCCCGTGACCCCGCCCGTGACGACCCCGGAGACCGCGGGGCACCGGGCCGCGCTGGCCGCGCAGCAGACGGCGTTCCACGCGCTCGCCCTGACGGTGCCGGGCCTCGCTGCCGTCCCCGGCTGCCCGGGCTGGACGGCGCGCGACGTCGTCACCCACCTCACGGGCGTGCACCGGTGGGCGGCCGCCCTGAGCCGGACCGCGCCCGGCGGTCCCGTCCCGCACGACGAGGACCCCCGGCCCGCGGACGACCCGGTCGCCGCCTACGCGGTCGCGGCGGCGGAGCTGCTCACCGCGCTCGACGAGGACCCGACCCGCCCGTGCACGACGCTGGCCGGCCCCGGGACGGCCGGGGACTGGTACCGCCGGCAGGCGCACGAGACGCTCGTGCACACGTGGGACCTCGCCGACGCCGGCGGGCTGCCGCGCGCGGCCCCGGCCGACCGCGTCGCCGACGCCGTCGCGGAGGTGCTCGACACCCTGCTGCCGCGGCAGGTGCGGCTGGGCCGGACGACGGCGCCCGACGTGGCGGTGGCGCTCGTCGGGTCGCACCGCTGGCGGCTGGGGGCCGGACCCGTCGTGGCGACGGTCACCGGGCCGGACGCGGACCTGCTGCGGCTGCTGTGGCGGCGCGCGACGACGGCCGAGGCGACGCTGGTCGTGACGGGAGACCGCGACCGCGCCGAGCGGCTGCTGACGACGGCGCTCACCCCCTGACCGGGTGGGGTCAGGCCAGGATGCCCAGGCGCCGCAGCTCCACGGCGAGGTCGTGCGGGCTGGACGCCGCCCCCTGGGCGTCCTCCAGGGTCACGACGCCGTCGCGGACCAGCGTGACGAGGTGCTGGTCGAACGTCTGCATCGCGTAGTACTGGCCCTCCTTGATGAGGTCGGTGATGTGGCTCGTCTTGTCCGGGTCGCTGATCGCGTCGGCGATGCGGCCGGTGTTGATGCAGATCTCCATGACGACGCAGCGACCGGCGCCGTCGGCGCGCGGGACCAGCCGCTGGCAGACGATGCCGCGCAGCGAGCCCGCGAGCGCCAGCCGGACCTGCTTCTGCTCGTGCGGGGGGAAGAAGTCGATGATGCGCAAGATCGTCTCGGCCGCGTCGATGGTGTGCAGCGTCGACATGACGAAGTGCCCCGTCTCGGCGGCCGACAGGGCCGCCTTCACGGTCTCCTGGTCGCGCATCTCACCGACGAGGATGACGTCGGGGTCCTGACGCATGGCCGCGCGCAGGGCCGTCGTGAAGTCGGCGGTGTCCAGCCGCACCTCGCGCTGGCTGATCATCGACAGGTTGTCCGTGTGCAGGACCTCGATGGGGTCCTCGATGGTCACGACGTGGCACTCGCGGACCTTGTTGATGTGGTCGATCATCCCGGCGAGCGTCGTCGTCTTGCCCGAGCCGGTCGGACCGGTGACGAGCAGCAGCCCCCGGTGCTCCAGGGCGAGCTGCTCGATGACGGGCGGGACGCCGAGCCCGGCCAGCGGGACGGCCTGCGCGGCGACGCGGCGCAGGACGAGGCCGACGGACCCGCGCTGGCGGAACGCGTTGACGCGGAAGCGGCCGGCGCCGTGCGGGAGGCTGTAGGCGAAGTCGGCCTCGTTGGTGCGGGCGAACTCCTCGATGAGGTCGGCGCGCAGGATCTGCTCGAGCATCCGCTCGGTGACGTCCGGGGTCAGCGGCGGCGCCTGCAGGGAGCGGAGCCGGCCGTCGATCCGGATGCGCGGCGGGGACCCCGCCTTGCAGTGCAGGTCGGACCCGCGCAGGTCCACGAGGGCCCGCAGGTAGGGGGTGATGAGGATGTCGGCCGACGCGGCCCGGCGCCCGGCGCTCTGCGACTCGTCGGTCCCCTGCGTGATCGTCACCGTTGCGGCATCGGGACGGGCCGCCCCGACCTTGAGCACCCCTCACCCCGTGGGACGATGGTCGGCGGAGCAGGACTGCACCAGCCGGAGCGCCCGCGCGTCCGGACCACGAGCGCACGACGAGGAGGACCGCCATGAGCAAGCGAGGCCGCAAGCGCCGCTCGCGCAAGGGCAACGCCGCGAACCACGGCAAGCGCCCCAACGCCTGAGCACGCGCACGAGACGACGAGGGCCCCGGATCCAACGGATCCGGGGCCCTCGTGCGTGGTGCTCGTGCGCGTGCGGGGTGCTGGGCTCAGCGCAGCGTCGTCGTGGTCACCGTCGTGGTGCTGACCTCGGTGAGGGAGACGAGGATGCGGGCGCGCAACGTCTGCGGCGCCTCCTCGCAGGGGCACCCGTCGCGGATGACCTGCTTGAGCTTCTCGTCCTCGGCCAACTGCGCCAGGCAGCTCGCGCACTCCTCCAGGTGGGTGCGCAGCTTCTCGCAGTCCAAGTCCGGCATCTCGCCGTCGAGGTACTCGAAGGCGCGGTCCAGGACCTCGCTGCAGTGGGCGAGCTGCGCGGCGTGCGCGGTGCTCGACCGGTGGCTGCTCTCGGGGGTGGTCACGACGCTCCCTCCTGCGTGGGCACGGCGCCCGACACGCCGCGGTCCACGGCGTAGTCGCGCAGGAGTTCGCGCAACTGCCGGCGACCGCGGTGCAACCGGGACATCACCGTCCCGATGGGGGTGCCCATGATCTCGGCGATCTCCTTGTACGCGAAGCCCTCGACGTCGGCGAGGTACACCGCGAGCCGGAAGTCCTCCGGCA
Source organism: Kineococcus sp. NPDC059986 (assembly GCF_040702905.1). Classification (NCBI taxonomy): domain Bacteria; kingdom Bacillati; phylum Actinomycetota; class Actinomycetes; order Kineosporiales; family Kineosporiaceae; genus Kineococcus; species Kineococcus sp. NPDC059986. The sequence continues at coordinate 369,390 of NZ_JBFBND010000001.1, forward strand.
CCTGCTGCAGCGCCCGCTTGACGTCGGAGTCCGGCAGGTGGTCCAGCGCCTCGGTCTCGGCCGAGCGCAACCCGCGGGAGGAGTGCGACTCCGCGCGTGCGAGCTGCCAGTCCTCGATCTCGTCCGAGTGCGACTGCTGCGGTTCGCGCTGCTTCTTGCGGTACGTGTTGATGTACGTGTTCGTCAGGATCCGGTACAGCCACGCCTTGAGGTTGGTGCCGGGCGTGAACTGGTGGAACGCGCCGTAGGCCTTCGCGAAGGCGTCCTGCACGAGGTCCTCGGCGTCCGCGGGGTTGCGCGTCATGCGCAGCGCCGCGGAGTACAGCTGGTCGAGGAAGGGCAGGGCGTCGCGCTCGAAGCGGGCGGCGCGCTCGTCGGCCGTTTCCTGGGCCAGCTGCTGGGCCGGGTCCTCGGCGGAGACCCGTGCGGTCTGTTCGGTCATCGCGCTCGAGCCTAGGCCCTGCACCTGGACACCGCCCCCGCGCGGTCCCCGCGCACCGGGACGCCGGCCGGGTGGGCCCACCGCGCCCCGCGAGGGGCTGCGGGGGTCGACCCTGCGCGCGGACTCGCGAGCGGGTTCGAGGGCTGGGGCGAACGGCATGACGTGGTCAACGCCGTGACCCACGCCACCATTCCGCGCCGCCCGCGTTCCGGGACCGGGTCCGGATCGGCGGGGCGCCCGTCAGGCCCCCAGCAGCTCCCCCGTGCGCAGGTCCACGACGCCCTCGAGCTCGTCGAGCGGGACGGGGTCGAGCAGGTCCGCGCCGGTGTTACGCACGTTGCCGACGGCGCGCGAGACCGGGTGCGCCGTCAGCGCCCCGCCGAGGAAGAGGTCGCGCGGGACGGCGTCCAGCAGGGAGCGCACGTCGTCGGCGTCGTCCAGGGAGGGGTCGAGCCAGGCGTCGCGCAGGTCCCGCGGGACGACAACGGGCATCCGCTCGTGCAGGCGGTCCAGCCCCGGTTCGGCGGCCGTCGTCACGACGGCGAAGGAGACCAGCCAGCGCGACGGGTCGTCCTCGGCCTTGGCCGGGTCCTTCCAGAACTCGTAGATCCCGGCCAGCGACAGCACGGAGGAGTCCGCCGCGGAGACGGCGAAGGGCTGCTTGCGCGGTTTGCCGCCCTCCGTCGCCGACGCGCTCGTCTGCCACTCGTACCAGGCGTCGACGGGGACCAGGCAGCGCCGCGCGACCGCGGCCTTGGCGAAGGCCGGCTTGTCCAGCAGCGACTCCACCCGGGCGTTGACCATCCGGGCCGCACCCGAGGCGTCCTTGGACCAGCTCGGCACCAGCCCCCAGCGCAGCGCCCGCAGCGAGCGCGTGGGCGGCGCGTCGGGCTCGTCCTTGCGGAAGCGCTCGAGCACGACGGGCGGCGTCGTCGTGGGCGCCACGTTGGTGGACAGCGTCACGACGGCGTCGGGCGCCGACAGGGTGTCCTCGTCGACCTCGAACTCCTCGACGAGGTCGTCGACGTCTCTCCGGAGGGCGTAGCGACCGCACATGGGAGCACTCTGGCACCCCCTTCCGACACGGGCGCGGCACCGGCGCGAGGGCCCCGCGTTCGCGGTGATCACGGGTTTGCGGTAGGCAACTCCCATGACTGTGGTGCGACGAGTGGCCCGACCGATGCTGGCCGCCATCTTCATCAAGAACGGCATCGACCAGCTCCGGCACGCCGGTGACCTCGCCCCCTCGGCCGAACCGCTCGTGCACCGCGCGGCCGGTCCGCTGCGGCTGCCCGACGACCCGGTGCTGCTCGTCCGCCTCAACGGCGTCGCGATGGCCGGGGCCGGCGTGCTGTTCGCCCTGGGCAAGGCCCCGCGCCTCGCGGCCACGGTGCTGGCCGCGACTGCCGCCCCGAGCGCCTACGTCAACCACCCGTTCTGGTCCGAGAAGGACTCCGGTGTGCGCAAGGAGGTCCTGCACGACTTCCTCGTCGACGTCGGCCTGCTCGGTGCCGCGCTGCTGGCCGCGGCCGACACCGCCGGCAAGCCCGGGGCCCTGTGGCGGGGCAAGCGCGCCGGGCGCGACGCCCAGCGGCTGGCCCGGCTCGCCGCCCACGAGGCCGTGCACGCGGCCGAACTGGGCAAGAAGGACGTCCAGCTCGCCGCCGCGAAGCTCACCTGACGACCCTGGCGAACACCGAGCACGGCACCGGGCCACGCACCCGGGCGCGTTGTCCACAGCGCGCCCGGTGCGTGGCTCGCGGCGTGTCGGGGACGGCTGCGAGGATGCCCGCGTGACCCCGAACGATCCCCCCAGCAGACCCTCGAGCCCGGCCGCCGGTGACGGTGCGGGCGACGGCGTGCTGTGGGCCGCGCCCACCGCAGCCGGACCCCTCGACGCCGTCGTCCCGGTGCCGGGCTCGAAGTCGCTGACCAACCGCTACCTGGTGGTCGCCGCCCTGGCCGACCGCCCCTCGATCCTGCGCGACCCGCTCGTCTCGCGGGACACCTCGCTCATGGCCGACGCCCTGCGCGGCCTGGGCACCGACATCTCCCAGGGCGGGCTGCGCGGTGAACGCGTGGGCGAGCACGACTGGGTCGTGCGCCCCGGCCCCGTCACCGGGGGCACGCGCGTCGACTGCGGCCTGGCCGGGACGGTCATGCGCTTCCTGCCCCCCGTGGCCGCCCTGGCCTCCTCCCCCGTCGAGTTCGACGGCGACGACCGCGCCCGCGAGCGCCCCATGGGCGCCGTGGTCGACGCGGTCCGCCAGCTCGGTGCACGGGTCGAGGACGACGGCCGCGGATCGCTGCCCTTCACCGTCCAGGGTCCGCAGGACGGACTGCGCGGCGGCACGGTGCGCATCGACGCCTCGGCCTCGAGCCAGTTCGTCTCGGCCCTGCTGCTCGTGGGCGCCCGCACCCGCGAGGGCCTGGAGGTCGTCCACGAGGGCCCGCCGATCCCGAGCCTGCCCCACATCCGGATGACGGTCGAGGTGCTGCGCGACGCCGGGGTCGTCGTCGACGACGCCACCCCGGGCCGGTGGCTCGTCGAGGCCGGCGAGGTCAGCGCCCTCGACGTCCAGGTCGAGCCGGACCTGTCCAACGCCGGTCCGTTCCTGGCCGCGGCCGCCGCCGTGGGGGGCCGGGTCCGCGTCCCCGGCTGGCCGCAGTCGACGACGCAGGCCGGCGACCTGCTGCGCGACGTGCTCGACCAGATGGGCGCCGACGTCACCCTCGACCGGGAGGGCCTGCTCGTGGAGGGGTCCGGTGAGCTGTACGGCCTCGACCTGGACCTGCACGAGGCCGGCGAGCTGGCGCCCGTCATCACGGCGCTCGCGGCGCTGGCCACCTCCCCCAGCCGGTTGCGCGGCATCGCGCACCTGCGCGGGCACGAGACCGACCGGCTCAAGGCCCTCGTCACCGAGGTCAACGCCCTCGGCGGCCGGGCCGAGGAGACGCCCGACGGCCTGCTGCTGCACCCCGCGCCGCTGCACGGCGGGGTGTTCCGGACGTACGCCGACCACCGGATGGCGACGGCGGGGGCGGTGCTCGGCCTCGCCGTCGAGGGCGTCCTCGTCGAGGACATCGCCACGACCGGCAAGACGCTGCCCGACTTCCCCGGGATGTGGGCGGCCATGCTCGCGGGGGTCGGCGCCTGAGCCCGCGCCAGCGCGGACCGGTCGGCCGGCTCGACGAGGACGACGTCCGCGTCCGGCCCAACCGCCGCGGGTCGCGGCCGCGCACCAAGGACCGCCCGGCCCACGCCGACGCCGTCCCCGCCTTCGTCGTGGCCGTCGACCGCGGCCGCTCGACGTGCCTCGTCGGGGAGGGCGGCGCCGACGCCCGGCTCGTGACGGCCATGCGGGCCCGTGAGCTGGGCCGGCAGGGCGTCGTCGTCGGTGACCGCGTCGGGCTCGTCGGGGACGTGACGGGGGCGACGGACACCCTGTGCCGCATCGTCCGCATCGACGCGCGCCGCACCTCGCTGCGGCGCTCGGCCGACGACACCGACCCGATCGAGCGCGTCGTCGTCGCCAACGCCGACCAGCTCGTCGTGGTGACGGCCGTGGCCGACCCCGAACCACGGGCGCGCCTCGTGGACCGCTGCCTCGTCGCGGCCTACGACGCGGGGATGACGCCGCTGCTGTGCCTGACCAAGGGCGACCTGCGGCCGGCCTCGGAGGTGCTCGACACGTGGGCCCCCCTCGGGCTCGACGCCGTCGTGACGTTCCGCGGCCCCGACGGCCTGCAGGGGCTGGACGCCGTGCGCGAACGCCTGGCGGGCCGCGTGAGCGTCCTCGTGGGGCACTCGGGGGTGGGCAAGTCGACCCTCGTCAACGCGCTGGTGCCCGACGCGGCCCGCGCGACCGGGCACGTCAACGCGGTCACCGGCCGCGGTCGGCACACGTCCACGTCGATGGCGGCGCTGGCGCTGCCGGACGGCGGGTGGGTCGTCGACACGCCGGGGGTCCGCTCGTTCGGGCTGGCGCACGTGGCTCCGGAGGCGGTGCTGCGCGCCTTCCCCGACCTGCTGCCGGGTGAGGCGCAGTGCCCGCGCGGCTGCACCCACGACGAGGCGGACTGCGCGCTGGACGCCTGGGTGGAGCAGGGTCGGGCGGGCGCCGCGGGACCGGCCCGGCTGCAGTCCTTCCGGCGGTTGCTGGCCGCCCGGCGCGGCACGAAGGACGACACCGCCGCTCCATGATCCACCGCACACTCGCCGTCTCCGGGTGATGCCCTAGGGTGACCGACGATCGGTCGACGACGAGGAAGCGGCTCTTCTTCATGGGGGATGCGAGTTCAGCCTGGCCCCGCGGTCGCGGGTCGACGGCGCCTGGTCGTCCCGCTGCGCCCGCTCGCCCCGCCGTGCCCGGACCTGCGCCGTCCCCCTCCGCCTCGACCCTGGAGACCCCGGACCCGCCGTGGACGGTCCTGCGGGAGCTGGGCCGCGGCGCCGGGTCGGTCGTGCACCTGGCGGTGCGCGGCGACCGGGAGTACGCGCTCAAGCGCCAGCGCCACGGGTCGGCGGCCGGCCGCGGCCGCGGGGAACCGTCCGACCTCGTCGACGGCGACCGCACGCTGCGCCGCGAGGCCGCGCTGCTGGCGAGCGTCCACCACCCCGGGCTGACCCGCGTCCACGCCGTGACCGAGGTCGAGGGCCGCCTCGCCATGGTCATGGACGCGCACGACGGCACGTCGCTGGCCGACCTGCTGCACTCCCCGCCGCTCACGGCCTCGGGGACGGGCGGCGACCCGGCGGACCTGCCCTCGGGCCTGCTCTCGGTGCCCACGACGCTGCGCCTGCTCGTCGACGTGTGCGACGCGCTGCACGCCCTGCACACCACCGGTCTGGTCCACCGCGACGTCAAACCGGCCAACGTCCTCGTCACGCGGACCGGCCGGGCCGTCCTCGTCGACCTCGGTGTCGCGCACCTCGACACGAGCGGCTCCCCCGCGCCCGCGCCCGGGCGGCGCGAGGGTTCGGGGGACGGTCCCGAACGCCGCCGGCGGGAGCCGCGCGGTCCCGGCGGGGCCACGGCCGACGCCTCCGACGCCGAGGCGGGCGCGCTGCTCTACCGCTCCCCCGAGCAGGCCGGGGTCGTGCGCAGCCCGGTCGACCACCGCTCCGACCTCTACTCCGTCGGCGCCGTGCTGCTGGAGTGCCTCACGGGCCGCACCCCCGTCGAGGGCGCCGACGCCGACCAGGTGCGGCGGCGACTGGCCCGCCTGCGCCCGCTGGACCTGCACCGCCTGGGCCCGGACGTCCCGCAGCCGCTGGGCCTGCTCCTGCGCCGACTGCTCGCGCGGGACCCCCAGGACCGACCGGACGACGCCGGGGCCGTCGCGGACGAGCTCGCGCGGATCGCCGCCGACACGGCCCCGGACATCGCCCTGGGGCGGCGCAGCTGGACGAGCCCCGCGGCGGGCGCCCTGCTCGAACGGGGCCAGCAGACCGCCCTGCTGGACGCGGCGTGGGACAACGCCCGCGCCGGCTCCGGGGGGCTCGTCCTGGTCCGGGGAGCGGCCGGGTCGGGTCGGTCGGTCCTCGTCGACCGGTTGCGGCGCAAGGTGGTCGGTCAGGGCGGGGCCGCGGTCGTGCTCGACAGCACGACGTCCCCCAGCTCCCCGCTCAGCGCCCTGCGCCGGGCCATGGCGGTCGCCGGCCTGTCGACGGCCGACCTCGGCACCGAGGCCACGGGCGAGGACGAACCGCGCCCGCAGGCCCTCGCCGAGGAGCTCCTGCAGCACGCGGCCCGCACCGGACCGCTGCTCGTCGTCCTCGACGACACCGAGCACGCCGACGCCTCGACGCTGGCGGTGCTGCGCTGGGTCGCCGGGGAGTGCTCGGACCTGCCGCTGCTCGTCGTCCTCGTCGACCGCGTCCGCTCCGGGGACGACCTCGAGGACATCCCCGGGTTCGACACCGCACGAGCGCTCGTGCTGGAGGTGCCGCCGCTGTCGGACGCGGCCGCCCGCGCCGTGGTGCGCCGCCGGCTGCCGGGGGCCGTCGTCACCGACTCGGTCGCCACGGCGCTGGTCTCGCGGGCCGCGGGCAACCCCGGCGCGCTGCTCACGCTGCTCACCACGCTGCTCGACGAGGGTGGCCTGCTGCCGGACTGGGGGCACTGGCGGCTCGAGCACGCCGCCCTGGACGCCGTGCCCGTCGCGCCCCGCCTGCTGAGCGCGCTCCTGCGCCGCGTCGAGGAGCTGCCGGCCGGGCACCGGCACGTGCTGCGACTGGCCGCGGCGTGCGGTCGCTCGGTCCACGACGACCTGGTCCGGCGGGCCGCGGCGCCGCAGCTCGACGCGGACGCCGTGCACGCGGGGCTGGCCGCGGGCGTCGCGGCGCGACTGCTGCGGCCGTTGCCGCCGGGTCGGCACGAGTTCTGGCACCAGCAGGTCGTCGACGCCGTGCTCGAGGGGGTCGAGGAGGTCGAGCGCCGCGCGCTGCACGCCCGGCTGGCCCGCGTGCTGCGGCTCGACACGCGCGCCGAGACGCGCGCGGCCACGGGCCCGGGCTGCGGGGCGGACGGCCGGGACGCGCTCTTCGCGTGCGCCCACCAGCACCTGCGGGCCGGGGACGCCGTCGCGCCCGCCGACGTCGTCGACGCCTGCGCGGCCGCCGGGGTCGAGGCCGCCCGCCGGTCGGCCCCGGAGACGGCCGTCGCGCTGCTCACGCAGGCCGTGCAGACGGCGGACGCGACGGGGCTGGACCTGGACCCCCGGCTGCGGCGCGTGCTGGCGGCCTGCCTGGCCCGGCAGGGCCGCCACCCCGAGGCCCGGGCCCACCTGGAGCAGCTGCGCGCCGTCACCACGGATCCGGTCGACCGCGCCGTCGTCCTCGGCGAGGTCGCCACCGTGCACCGGCACGAGCGGACGGCGGGCGGTCCCGTCCGCTCCGCCCGCGCGGCCGCGGCCGGGCTCGCGGCCCTCGGGGCGCCCCGCCCGGCGGGGACCGCGGCCCGCGTCGTCTCGGCCCTGGCCTCGCTGGCGGTCCTGCTGGCGACGGTGCTGCGCCGCGCCCGCCGGCACGACAGCCGGCACCGGCTCGACTCGGCCCGGGAGGTCGAGCAGGCCACGCTCGAGGGCGCCCACGCGGTCCTGCTGCGCGAGGCCGCCGCCTCGGACCTGCAGCTGGGTCGCCCGCTGGCGGCCGCCCCGACCGCCGTGGCGTCGTGGGTGCACGCGCTGCGCGCCCGGCGCGCCGACCTGGCGCGCGACGCGCGGTGGACCCTGCGCGCCGCACTGCTGCAGGCCACGACGGGCCGGCTGACGCTGCTGCCCGTCCGGCTGCCCGGCACGGACAGCCTCGTCGGCCGGCCGCTGACCCCGGCCGGACCGCGCGGTGGGGCCGAGACCGACCCGGTGATGCTGGCCTCGCTGCGGCTCGCCGACGGGTTGCGGCGCCTGCGGCGGCAGGGCGGCTGGCGGGACGTGGCCGACGTCCTGGAGGAGGACGGGCAGTGGCTGGACCTGCCCGCCTACGTCGCGGGGACCCTCGCCGTCGCGCTGGAACGCCTCGCGGCGGGGCACCTGGGTGCGGCGACGGCGTGGCACGAGCGGGCCGTCCGCCGGGTGCGCGAGGACGCCGCCGTCCCGGCCGAGCTGGAGCTCCTGCGGGCCGCCGTCCTCAGCGCCAAGGGCCGTCCCGGTGAGGCCGGTGACGTGCTGGACGCGTTGCGGCGCAGAGCGTCGGACGACGCGGGCGGCTTCGAGGGCGGGCGGCCCCGGCGGGACGCCCCCGAGGGGTTCGGGACCTCGCCCCTGCACTCCTGGCACCTGCTGCTGGCGACGACGAACTGGCTCGTCCAGCAGGCCGACCTCACCGACCGGTTCGACGCGGTCGCCCGGCAGGCCGTGCGCGGGGCCGAGCGCACCCGTCTGCCGGGCGCGACCGAGGTGCGGTGGACCCTGCTGATGGTCGTGCGCGGCCGGCTGGCGCAGCTGCGCGCCGCGGCCGACGCGGGCGACCGGGTCCGCGTGCAGGAGCGCGAGCAGGACCTGCGCGAGGCACTGCGCGCCCTGGCCCGGACGAGCGTCGGCAGCGCCGTCCAGGGCGCCCACGTCGACGTCGTGCGTGCGGCGGCCCTGCACCGGCTGGGTGCGGCCACGCGGGCGCGGTTGCTGCTGCGGCGGGCCGAGGTGCGCGCCACGCGCCTGGACGCCCCCCTCGTGGACCACCACGTGCTCCGGTTGCGGGCCGACCTGCTGGAGGAGACGGGCTCGCAACCCGACGCGGACCGGTTGCGCTGGATGGCGACCGCCCTGGCCGAGAAGCACGGCTGGGTGAACCTCGTGCAGCGCGGTCGGGCCGACCGCGCACCGACGCAGCCGTCGGGGCCCGGCGCCCCGGCCGGTGGCGGCTGGACCCCGGCCCCGGGCCGACGCCGCCGCCTGCTGTCGGCCATGCGGGACGTGGGCCACGCCGCGCAGGTGCTGGACCCGCAGGACGTCGTGCGGCTGGCGCTGGACCAGGCCTGCGAGGTCCTCGGCGCCGACCGCGCCGTGCTCGCCGTCCTGGACCCCGAGGACGAGCTCGTCGTCTTCGCGGGCCGCACGCGGGCGGGCACCGACCTGCCGACCCAGGGCACCGTCGACCCGGCCGCGGCCCGCGCCGCCCGGACCGGACGGCCCGTGGTGCGCGGCGCGCTGGAGACGGCCGCCACCGCCTCGGCCCGCGGTGCGCACAGCGCCGACGAGGTCGCCCGCAGCGTCGTCGCCGTCCCGCTGCTGGTCCGCGGCCGGCGCACCGGTGTCCTGTCCGCGGTGAGCACGGTGGCCCAGGGCGCGTTCGGCCGCGGCGACGTCGAGCTGCTGCAGCTCATCGCGGGGCAGGTGGCGGCGTCGCTGGAGACCGCCCGCGCCGCCCGGCTGGAGATCGAGGTGCACGGTGCCCAGCGCGAGCGCGACCTCGCCGAGGCCGTCCGCCGCGTCACCGAGGAGGTCTCGGGGAGCCTGGACCTGGCCACCGTGCGGCGCCGGCTGCTGCGGGCGGCGCTCACCGAGCTGGGCGGCCGGCGGGCCGCGCTCGTGCCCGTCGGCGTGCGTCCGGCGCTGGACGCCGACCCGCCCGCCCTCGTCACCGACGCGGCGACCCCCGCCGTCCGCGAGGTCGCCTGGAGCCGCGACTGGCAGTCCGAACCGGCCTGCGCGCGGCTGCTGGAGAACGCCTCGGCCGTGACGGGCGACGGGACGGGGGAACGCACCCTGCCCTCGCGACTGGCCGGGCTGCTGGACCTGGCGTCCACCGCCGCCGACCGGACGAGCGCGAGCGCGGGTGAGCAGCCCGAGGAGTGGCTCGTCGTGCCGTTGAAGGACCGGACGGGGCTCGTCGCGGAGGCCCTCGTCCTCACGGGTGGTCCGGACGGCCCGGCCGCCCGCTCGCACGTCGCCGAGGCGCTCGCCGCCCCCGCCGCCATCGGGCTGGAGAACGCGCGGCTCTTCGCGCAGGTCGAGCAGCTGGCGCGCACCGACTCCCTCACGGGGGTGGCGACCCGCGGGCACCTGCTGCGCCTCGGCGAGCAGCGCGTCCGCCGCGCCGCACCCGGTCGGGCGGTCGCCGTCGTCATGGTCGACGTCGACCACTTCAAGTCCGTCAACGACACCTACGGGCACGCGGCCGGCGACGAGGTCCTCACGGCCGTGGCGCGCCGGCTGCAGCACGAGACGCGCGAGACCGACGTGCTCGGCCGCTACGGCGGTGAGGAGTTCGCCGTCGTCGTGACGGGTGCACCGGAGGAGGGCCACGGGCCGCTGGACGCGCGGGAGGTGGCCGAGCGGCTGCGCCTCGGCGTCAGCCGGACGCCCGTCGAGGTCCGCGGTGCGCAGCTGCAGGTGACGGTGAGCGTGGGCGTGGCCGAGCTGCGCGAGGGCGAGCAGCTGTCCGACGTGCTGGCCCGGGCCGACACCGCGCTGTACCGGGCCAAGGCCGCCGGGCGGGACGTCGTCGTCGTCGCGCCCTGAGGGTTCGCGTGGCGGACGAGCTGCGCCGCAACGGTTCCGTCCCGTGGTTCGTGGACGTGCTGCGGACTCTGCGCATCGCGGACCTGCCGCAGTGGGGTCTGGACCTGATTCCAGACGGCCACCGCGGTCGCGGTGCGGCTGGACGCCGACGACCGGCTGCTCGTCACGGCCGTTCAGCGGGCGGACTCAGAGCAGCGTGCTCCAGTAGCTCCAGAACTTCGTCCCCACCATGACGAGCACGGCGGCGTAGCTGAGCACGATGAGCAGCAGGCGGTAGTCGACGACCACGCGGGCGAGGCCGCGGGCCCCCGCGGGCACCGGCAGCAGCCCGCGGTCGAGACCGTCCGCGACGTGCGTCCAGAAGGTCGGGATGACGACGCTCCAGACGACCATGCAGTACGGGCACAGGGCGTGGATGGAGTACAGGCTCTGGCTGATGAGCCAGCCCACGAAGACCATGCCGAGGGTGATGCCGACCAGGTAGCCGCGCTCGACCCAGCGCGGCAGCACGACCCGGGACAGCACGAGGGCGCCGAGGAACGTCGAGACGGCGAACGCGCCGATCCCGATGAGGGGGTTGGGGAAGCCGAACACGGCCGCCTGGTGCGTCTGCATGACGCTGCCGCAGGAGATGACGGGGTTCAGGCTGCAGCTCGGGACGTACGACGGGTCCTCGAGCAGCTTGATCTTCTCGACCGTCAGCGTGAAGGCCGCGACGAAGCCGAGGATCCCCCCGATGAGCAGCAGCAGACCACGGGTGCGGGGCGAGACGGGCAGCGCGGACAGGTGGCCGTCGGGCACCCCGGCCCCGTCGTCGAACCGGTCCTCGAAGTCGTCCCCGGGCAGTTCCTCCACCCGGTCCGTCGTGCCGGCCATCCGCCGTCCTCCCCGATCGATCCTGCGCTCGCGTGCACGGCCGCGTCCACCGGGCGCGTCCACCTGCTCCCCAGGATCCTCGACAGCCCTGGGCGCCACCTGAACGGGTGCCTCCCCCGCCGGTCCGCCGAGGTCACCCGGGGTCCCGCGCGGGACCGCAGCCCGGACGAGCGCGGGCGGTAGGTTCGCGGCGTGCCGCTGCCGACGTCCTCGAACTCCTCGTCCCACCCACGCTACGACGACGACCTGCGTCTGGCCCACGTCATCGCCGACCAGGTGGACGGGCTGACGACCGACCGGTTCAAGGCCCAGGACCTGCAGGTGGAGACGAAGCCGGACCTGACGCCGGTCAGCGACGCCGACCGCACGGCCGAGGAGCTCATCCGCTCCCAGCTCAAGCGCACCCGCCCCCGCGACGCCGTCCTCGGCGAGGAGTTCGGCCTCGTCGGCCACGGCGCCCGGCAGTGGGTCGTCGACCCGATCGACGGCACGAAGAACTTCGTCCGCGGGGTGCCCGTGTGGGCCACCCTCATCGCCCTGCTCGACGACGGGGTGCCCGTCGTGGGCCTCGTCTCGGCCCCGGCGCTCGGGCGGCGCTGGTGGGCGGCGACGGGGTCGGGCGCCTGGACGGGCCGGAGCCTGTCCGCGGCGACGCGCCTGAGCGTGAGCTCGGTGTCCACGCTCGCCGACGCCTCCCTCGCCTACTCCTCCCTGTCGGGCTGGGAGGCGAGCGGGGCGCTGGACCGCTTCCTGGACCTGACCCGCACGGTCTGGCGCACCCGCGGCTACGGCGACTTCTGGTCCTACATGCTGCTCGCCGAGGGCGCGGTCGACATCGCCGCCGAACCGGAGCTGGCGCTGCACGACATGGCGGCCCTCGTCCCCATCGTCACCGAGGCCGGCGGCCGCTTCACCTCCCGGGCCGGGGTCGACGGCCCGCACGGCGGGGACGCCGTGGCCACGAACGGGCTGCTGCACGCGGCGGCCCTGGAGCACCTGGGCCAGGCGTGAGTCCGCTCGCGGGTCTGGTCCCGGCGGCGTGGCCGCGCGCGGAGGTCGTCACCGACCCGCGCGCGCGCCGACTGCTGGTCTGGGAGGTCGTCGCCGTCTTCGCGGTTTCGCTCGGCATGAGCGGGGTCCGCGCCCTCGTCAGCTTCATCGGCATCCTCACCGCGCCCGTCGCGATCAACGCGCAGACCTCGACGGTCCTCGGCAGCTACGCCCCCGAACGGCCCTGGTTGGACCTCGCACTGCAGCTCGTGGCCATCGCCTCGGGTCTGGCACCGGTGTTCCTCGTCGGGTACCTCCTGGCCCGGGACGGCACGTCCCTGCGGACCCTCGGGTTCGACGGTCACCGGCTGGGGCGCAACGTGCTCGCCGGTCTGGGGCTCGCGGCCGTCATCGGTGGCTGCGGGCTGGTGCTGTACCTGAGCGCCCGGTCGGCGGGGCTCAACACCAACGTCGCGGCCTCGACGCTGCCGGACCGGTGGTGGGCGGTGCCGATCTCGGTCATGGCGGCCGCGGAGAACGGGATCCTCGAGGAGGTCCTCGTCGCCGGGTACCTGCTGCACCGCCTGTCCCAGCTGGGCTTCCGCTGGTTCCCCGCGCTGCTGGTCAGCGCCCTGCTGCGCGGGTCCTACCACCTGTACCAGGGCGTGGGCGGGTTCGTCGGCAACGTCGCCATGGGGCTCGTCTTCGGCTGGGTCTACCAGCGGTGGGGACGGACGACACCGCTCGTGGTCGCCCACACGGCCATCGACGTGGTCGCGTTCGTGGGGTACGCGGCCCTCGTCGGGAAGGTGAGCTGGCTGCCCGGCTGATCCTCACCTACGGTGGGGCGGGACCGCAGGACGTCGATGTCCACCCTCGACCGACCGCAGGAGTCCCCATCCCGTTCACGATCAGCACGTCCGTCTGGCTCACGATCGGCGTCGCGCTCGTCGCCGCCGCCCTCGCCGCGACCGTGGGCGAGCTCGTCGCCCTCGGCGTGCGGCGCCTGGGCCGCAACCACGAGATCCTCGCCACGCTGGCCCAGCGCGGCCGCCGACCGCTGGCCGGGTTCCTCGCCACGATCGCGGCGATGTTCTCGCTCTCGATCTACACCTCGACGGCCGCCTGGCGGGAGCCCACCTTCCTGGTGCTGCGCCTCGTGGCCGTCGCCTTCGGCGCGGGACTGGCGATCGTCGCCGCGAACGTGGTCCAGGACGTGCTGCTGCTGCGCTACCGGATCGACGTCGCCGACAACCGGCGGCAGCGGCAGCGCCGGACCCAGGTGCAGCTCGTCAAGCGCCTCGTCGTCGCGCTCCTCATCGTGGTAGCCGTCGCGGTCATGCTCCTGACGATCCCCGGCGCGCGCGGGATCGGGACGAGCGTGCTGGCCTCGGCCGGGCTGCTGTCCGTCGTCGCCGGTCTGGCCGCGCAGACGTCGCTCGCCAACGTGTTCGCGGGGCTGCAGATCGCGTTCACCGACGCCGTGCGCGTCGACGACGTCGTCGTCATCGAGGACGAGTACGGGAACATCGAGGACATCACGCTGACGTACGTCGTCGTCCGGCTGTGGGACCAGCGCCGGCTGATCCTGCCCTCCACGTACTTCACGACGACCCCGTTCGTGAACTGGACGCGGAACTCCGCCGACATCATCGGCGCGGTGGAACTCCAGGTCGACTGGACCGTCCCGGTCGAGGAGGTCCGTTCCCGCGCAGAGCGTTTCGTGCGCGAGCACGGGCTGTTCAACGGGGAGACGTTCTCCGTCGCCGTCACCGAGACCTCGCCGCAGGGCGTGACGCTGCGGATCCTCGTGAGCGCCGACTCCGGCGGTGACCTGTTCGACCTGCGGTGCGCCGTGCGCGAGGACCTCGTGGGTTTCCTGCAGCGCGAGCACCCCGACGCGCTGCCCAAGCTGCGGCTCGTCTCCCCCGGTCCCGAGACCGCCGTCCGGGTGCCGAGCCAGGGGTCCGCGCACCGGTCCTGACGCCCCGGCGCCGGGGTGTGAGCCAGCTCTCACCCCGGTGGCCGGACGCGCCGCTCAAGGCGGCACCCGGTTCCGGTCGATGCAGAGGCACGTGCCTGTCGCGTCCTTCGTCCCCCTGCTCGGTCTGCTCGCCGCCGGTCTCGGCGTCCTCACCGGAGTCCCCCAGGTCCTGCGCCTGCTGCGCGACCCCGACGCGACCGGCCTGTCGTACTCCTCGGCCGTCCTCGGCGCCCTCGCGTCGGGGACCTGGCTCAGCTACGGCGTCGCTCTGCTCGACCCGGCCCAGCTCCTGGCCAACGTCCCCGGTGTCGTCTGCGCCGTGGTGACGGTCGTCCTCGCCAGCCGCCGCCTCGCGGTGCCGCTGCGGCACGCCGTCGTGGCGCTCGCGGCCTGGGCCCCCCTGGTCGCGGCGGCGTTCGTCGTCGGCGGGGTCGTCGTCGTGGGGGTCCTCGGCACGACCGTCTCGCTCGTCAAGATGCTGCCGCAGATCGTCACGGTGCTGCGCCGTGCTCCGCTGCACGGGCTCGCGCCCTCGACGTTCGTCCTGACGCAGGTGTCGGCGTCCCTGTGGACCGGCTACGGGCTCGCGACCGGCCAGGCGTCCGTCGTCGTGTGCTCCGCGGTCACCGTGGTCCTCGCCGGGATCGTGCTGTCCCGCCGCTGCCCCCCGGTCGCCGTGGCCCGGGCGCTGCACGCCGGACGGTTCGGACTGCCCGGGCAGCTGCTCGTGCGGCCCTTCGTGCTGGCGCGCCGGGCCACGCTCACCCTGGCGGCCTGAGCTCCTTCTCCAGGTGCACGAGCGGGACGCCCCGGTCGTCCACGGACTCCTGCGCGGTGCGGACGTACCCCGCCCGCTCGTAGCGGGCGACCGTGGCCGACGACTCACCGCCCGTGAAGAGGGCCAACCGCCGGACGTCGGTCGGCACGGCGCCCTCGACGGCCGTCAGCAGCGCCGTCCCGATGCCCTCGCGCTGCCGGTCCGGCGCCACCGCGAGGCGTCCGACGTGCCCGGCGTCCCCGTCGACCCGGACCCGGATCCCGCCGACGATGCGACCTGACCCGGTCTCGGCGACGAGGACCAGCACGTCGGGCGCGGCCACGGCCGCCCGGACCCCGTCGAGGTCCTCGCGCAGCGGCGGCAGGAACGGGTCGCCGTAGCGCTGGGCCTCGGCGACGAACGCGGCCCGCTGGACGGTGAGCAGTTCTCCGGCGTCACCGTCCGCCGCGGGCCGCACCCGCACGCCGGACGCCCCCACGTGCTCCGTCAGCGCAGGAACCACTGCCCCGGCGCCGCGAGCTCGTCGACGGCGGCCGGACCCCACGTGCCGGCCGCGTAGGGCAGCACCGTGGGACGGTCCTGGGAGAACCGCTCGATGCACGTCCACGCGGCGCGCAACCCCTCGACGCCGGTGAACAACGAGCGGTCCCCCGTCAGCACGTGCTCGATGAGGTGCACGTACGGCAACGCCGGCCGCGCGCTGTCGGGTCCGGTCCCCTCGAAGGAGTCCAGCGGCAGGGTCGCGGTGCCCTGGGCCAGACCCCCGGCCACGCCGGGACGGCGGACCGTGACGGAGACGTCGAACGCGCCGCCCTCGAGCAGGGAGAAGCTGATCGTCGAGGGTTCCACGCCCTGCCCCGCGTACGGGCCGTCGACGGGTTCCTTGAGGACGAGCGTCACGCGCTGCTCGTCGGCGGCCATCTTCTTGCCCGACCGCAGCAGGAACGGGACCCCGCGCCAGCGGTCGTTGTCGACCCACACCCGGCAGGCGGCGAGGGTGTCGGTGCTCGAGTCGTCCGGAACCCCGTCGATGGCGGTGTAGCCGTCGAACTGCCCGAGGACGACCTCGGCCGGGTCGAGTTCGCGGAAGTCCTGCAGCGCAGCGTCCCGCGCGGCCTGCAGCGCCCCCGGGCCGAGGTCGGCGGGCGGTTCCATCGCGACGGTCGCGGCCATCTGGAACAGGTGCGTGACGATCATGTCGAGGAACGCGCCGGTCGCGTCGTAGAAGCTGGCGCGCTGGGCGACGTCCAGGGTCTCGGCGATGTCGACCTGGACCTGCGCGACGTGCTCGGAGTTCCAGACCGCCGCCAGCCACGGGTTCGCGAACCGGGCGTGGATCACGTCCTGCTGGGCCTCGAACGCCAGGAAGTGGTCGATGCGGAAGACCTGCTCCTCGTCGAAGACGCGCTGGACCTCGGCGTCGAGCTCCTCGAACGTCTCCAGCGAGGTGCCGTAGGGCTTCTCGTAGACGACGCGGGACCCCTCGACGAGCCCGTGGGCCGCGAACGCCTTCGTCGTGTCGAGGAACGCCCCCGGCGGGATCGCGAGGTAGTGCACGACCTGGGTGTCCTCGCCCAGGTCCGCGCGCGCCTCGCCCAGGACGTCGAGCAGCTGCCCGGGGTCGTCGGCCGTGAACCCGCCACCGGCGAAGAGGAGGTTGCGCGAGAACTCCTCCCACGGACCGTCGGAGGGCTGCGGGCCGAACTCCTCCAGCGCCTCGCGGAGGAACTCGCGGAACTCCTCGTGCGACTTCTCCCCGCGGCCGCTGCCGACGAGCCGCCACTGCTGCGGCAGCCGGCCGAGCCGGGCCAGCTCGAAGAACGCCGGCGACACCAGCCGGCGGGACAGGTCCCCCGTGGCCCCGTAGACCACGAAGACCGTGGGGCGGTCGGACGTGCCGGCCTGCTGGGCGGGCTGCTGGGCGGGCTGCGCTGCGCTGTCGCTCACACTCGGCACCGTATTGCCCGGCCGGAGGCGGCGCGCACCCGGTCCGGCCGCGCGCGGTCCCGGGCGGACGCGGCCCTCGGGCCCCGGGCCCCGGGCCCCGGAGGGACGGGACCGGCCCACGCTGAGGCCGAGCACCGCGACACCGGCGGTGAGGAGCACCGCGACGACGTCCTGCCGCGCCGACACCGCGTCGGAGCAGGCGGTCCGGACCTCGACCGAGGAGCCGACGGCCCCGCCGCCGAAGGCGGTCCTGCAGCCGGGGTCCGCCGGCGGAGTGGGCGCGACACCGAGCACGAACCCACCCACGAGCAGGGCGCCCGCGGCCAGGCGCAACGGCAGGGGTTGCACGGTGGTCACCTCCGGTCGGTGCGCCGCCGTCGGCGGCGCGTCCCGGCGCGCTGGCCGAGTCCGGCGGTGGCACCCGGCTCCGGACGACCGGGGGCGCTAGGGTGTGCCCGTGACCACCACCGCCTCCCGTCAGGGAACCGCCCGCGCGCTGCGCAGCGGTGCGTGGTGGTGGGTGTCGGCGGTCGCCTGACGCTCCCACGTCCCGGTGGCCGCCCTCGTCGAGGAGGCCGGACACCGGACGACCCCTCGGCGGACGGCTCCCCCAGCCCCTTCGAGGAGAACCCATGACACCCGGCGAGACCCACCCGCAGGACCCCCGCGAGAGCACGCACGAGGGCCCCGACGCGCTCATCGCGGCGCTCTCGGCCCCCGGGGCCGGCCCCTTCGCGCTGCTGCGCCGCCTCGACCCGCGCACCGGGCTGCCCGGCCCGGTGGAGGTCCTGCGCGGGCCCGTCGACGTCGTCGACCGTCTCGCGGACGTCCCGCTGCGTCCGGCCGGCGAGCACGTCGGCCGCGACGCCCTCGCGCTCGTGCCGTTCCGCCAGCTGCGCGAACGGGGTTTCGACGTCCACGACGACGGCACGCCGCTGCAGGTGCTGCGCGTCGTCGACGCCGCGGACCTCGCCCTCGAGGACGCCCTGCGCGCGCTGCCCGACGACGAGGTGGCGTTGCGCGACGTCGCCCCGGACCTGTCCGACGAGGACTACGCCGACGTCGTGCGCCGGATCATCGACGCCGAGATCGCCGAGGGCAACGGTGCGAACTTCGTCATCCGCCGCGACGTCGACGGCGTCATCGACGGGTACTCCGCCCGCACCGCCCTCAGCCTGTTCCGCCGGCTCCTCGTCGCCGAGCAGGGCGCCTACTGGACGTTCGTCGTCCACGTCCCCGCGGACTCCGGCGCCGGGGACGGGTCCTCCCGGACCCTCGTCGGCGCCTCCCCGGAGGTCCACGTCCGGATGGCGCGCGGCGAGGTCGTCATGAACCCGATCTCCGGCACGTACCGCTACCCCGCGACCGGCCCCGACCCCGACGGCCTCGTCGAGTTCCTCACCGACCCCAAGGAGGTCGAGGAACTGTTCATGGTCGTGGACGAGGAGCTGAAGATGATGTGCTCCGTCGGCGACCTCGGCGGCGTCGTCCACGGCCCGTACCTGCGGGAGATGGCCAACCTGGCCCACACGGAGTTCGAACTGCGCGGGCAGTCGACCCTGGACGCGCGGGAGGTGCTGCGGCAGACCATGTTCGCGGCCACCGTCACGGGCAGTCCCGTGCAGAGCGCGTGCCGCGTCATCCGCCGCTTCGAACCGTCGGGACGGGCGTACTACGCCGGGGCGCTCGCCCTGCTCGGGCACGACGGCGAGGGCGCGCAGACCCTCGACTCCCCCATCCTCATCCGCACGGCCGACGTGCGCAGCCCCGGTGGCGACGCCCCCGCGACGGTGCGCGTGTCCGTCGGCGCGACCCTCGTGCGCGGTTCCACCCCCGAGGGCGAGGTCGCCGAGACCCACGCCAAGGCCGCCGGGGTCCTGCGGGCCCTCGGCGCCCTGCCGCCGCTGCCGCCGCGCACGGGCACCGACGGCGCGCCGGTCCGTCGCGTCCCGCTCGCCTCGGACCCGCGGATCGCGACGCTGCTGGCCTCCCGCCGCGACCGGCTCGCGACGTTCTGGCTGGAACCCCAGGCCGCGCCCACCGGGCCGGTCCTCGGTGAGGCGCTCGTCGTCGACGCCGAGGACACGTTCACGGCGATGCTCGTCCACCTGCTCGCCGCGGCCGGTCTGCGCGCACGCGTCCTGCGCTACGACGACCCCACCCTCGACGCGGCGCTCGCCGCGCACGACGGGCTCGTGCTGCTGGGGCCGGGCCCCGGTGACCCCGAGGACTCCTCCGACCCGCGGATCGCCCGGCTGCAGGGCCTCGCCCGCGACCTGTCGGCCGCGGCGCGCTCGGGCGGCAACCCGTTGCTGGGGGTCTGCCTCGGGCACCAGCTGCTGTCCGGGACCCTCGGGCTGCCGTTGCGCCGCAAGGACGCCCCGCACCAGGGGACGCAGCTCGAGGTGGACCTGTTCGGGGCCCCCGTGACCGTCGGTTTCTACAACTCGTTCACCGCGCGCCTCGACGCGGCGGCCGCGCAGCGGCTGGCGGCCGAGGGCGTCGAGGTGGCGACGGGTCCTGCCGAGGAGGTCGTGGCCGTGCGCGGGCAGGGTTTCGCGGGGATCCAGTTCCACCCCGAGTCGGTCCTGACCCTCGGCGGACCCGGGGTGCTGCGCGGGCTCGTCGAACCCCTGCTCACGCGCCGGGGCTGACCAGCCCGATCTCGTAGCCGAGCACGACGGCCTGGACGCGGTCGCGCAGCCCGAGTTTGGTGAGGATGCGGCTGACGTGCGTCTTGGTCGTCTGCTCGGCGATGAAGAGTTCCGCGGCGATCTCGGAGTTCGACAGGCCCCGGGCGATGCACACGAGCACCTCGCGTTCGCGTGGGGTCAGGTCGGCCACGGCGTCGGGGGCGTGCGCGGCCCGCTGCCGGGTGGAGACGAAGTGCTCGATGAGGCGGCGCGTGATGCCCGGGGACAGCAGGGAATCCCCCGCGGCCACCGCGCGGACGGCGTCGACGAGGGCCTCCGGCGTCGCGTCCTTGAGCAGGAACCCGCTGGCACCGGCCTGCAGGGCCGAGAACACGTAGTCGTCCACGTCGAACGTCGTGAGGACGAGGACCCGCGGTGCGGGGTCCAGGCCGGCGGCGACGATCCGGCGCGTGGCCTCGAGACCGTCGAGGACGGGCATCCGCACGTCCATGAGGACGACGTCGGGCAGTTCGCGCGTCACGACGCGCACGGCCTCCTCGCCGTCGGCCGCCTGGCCGACGACGTCGATCCCGGCCTGGGCGGACAGGAGCGCGGAGAACCCGGCGCGGATCATGGCCTGGTCGTCGACGACGACCGCACGGACGGGTGTGCGCACGGGGGCCGGTCCGCGGGGGTTCTCGTCGCTCACGCTCCACCCTCCCACGGCAGCTCCACCCGCAGCGCGAAACCCCCGTCGTCCGTCGGGGCGGCCGCCACGGACCCGCCGAGCAGGGACGCGCGCTCCCGCACGCCGACGAGGCCGTGCCCGCCGGAGTCGGCGGGGACGGAGGCGGTCCCCCCGGTCTGCGGGGCCGGCCCGTTGCGGACCTCCACGACGAGGACGGGTCCCTCCCCCGCGACCTGCACGGCGACGTCGACCACGACGTCGGCCCCCGTCGCGTGCCGGACGACGTTCGACAGGCCCTCCTGCACGATGCGGTGCACGACGACCCCCACGGCGCTCGGGACCGGTCTGCGCTGCAACGTCTCCGCGACGTGCAGGGCCACGCTCGACCCGGCGCGCCGGGCCCCCTCGGCGAGGTCGCCGAGCCCGTCGAGCCCCGCGCGGGGGCTGAGTTCCGCCCCGTCGGCGGAGTTGCGCAGGACCCCCAGCAGCGTGCGCATCTCGGCCATCGCGGTGCGCGACTGGGCGGCGATGTCGTCGAACTCCGCGCGGGCCTGCGGGGACAGGTCGGGGATGCGGTACGGCGCCGTCGTGGCCTGCACACCGATGACGGACATGCTGTGCGCCACCACGTCGTGCAGTTCGCGGGCGATCCGGTTGCGCTCCTCCACCACGACGCGGCGCGCCTGCTCGAGTTCGGTGTCGCGCCGCGAGCGGGCCAGTTCCTCGCGCACCCGGCGGCGCGCCCCGACGACGCAGCCCGCGCCCAGGACGAGAGCCGAGTTCGACGTGTAGACGACGAGGTTGGAGACGTCGGTGTCCTGGTTGTCGAGCACCCACGCGAGGACGATCGTCACGAGCAGGCTGCCCAGCCACGCCGTGACGGCGGGCCGGAACAGCCGCCGTGCGCCGAGGACCCCGAGCACGAGCGCGAACGTCAGCAGGCTGGGCACCGTCCACGGCCACGGCCCGCGGGCGGGGTCCGCGCCGAGGGCCACGAGGACCACCCCGGCCAGCGCGGCCCCGGCGCCCAGCTCCGCGCGCCACATCGCGGTGACCAGGCCCCCGCACTGCAGCAGGACCGCGACGAGGGCGAGTTCGGCCGGGACGCCGTGCACGGCGACGCTGACGGGGGCGCCGACGGCGTACAGGGTGACGGCGAGCAGGACGACGAGGGTGCGGCCCGTGGCCCACGGCGCCAGCGCCGTCCCGACGCGAGCGGCCCGCGGTCCGCGGAACGCCCGCGGGGACGCCGGCCCCGGCTGCTCAGAGCGCGAACGACGCCGCAAGGAGCCCACCCCCCTCGCGCACGCTGCGCAGGGCCGCCCGGACGACCGTCCGCCCGGCCAGCACCAGGACGCCGACGGCCACCCCGACGAGCACGGTCAGCCAGGGCGTGGCCAGGACGTCGGCGACGAGCCCGGGGCCGGTCGCCGCGAGCCGGTCACCCGCGAGCAGCCCCAGCCCGAGCAGGACGCTGACGCGCAGGGCCGTGCACGCGGCCACCCAGCCCGCGAACCGGCGGTACGGGACGCCGGACCAGCCGGCGGCCAGGAACGCGGGCACCGCGCCGACGTCGACGAGCTTGGCGCCGGCCACGAGGGCCGGCAGGTGGTCGGTGGCCCGGGCCGCGAGCGCCTCGCGCCGGTCGGCCGTCAGCCCGAGGCGGCCAGCGAGCGCCGCGGCGCCCCGGCCGAGCCGTCCGACCCGGCCCGCGCGGCGGGTGAGGCGGCCGAGCAGGAAGAGCCCGGAGTCCAGGACGAGGTCGGTCCCGAAGGCCAGCAGCCAGACCGCCACGAACGCGGCGTGCCCGGCGCCGACGAGGGCACCGCCCGCCACGGTCGCGACGGGCCCCTCGGCCAGCAGCGCCGGCAGCAGCGCCGCGTAGGGCCCGTGCAGCAGTCCCGTCCCCGTCACAACCCCACCGTCCATGACCCCAGTCCACCGCACGGGGGTGCCCCGGGGCGTCACCCGCGGGCGGCGTCCCGGAGTAGCTCCCCGGTAGGGGGTCAGGGCCGCGGGTGGGCGGCGAAGAAGTCCCACAGGGCGGCCGTCGCGTCCCAGCCGGTGTAGACGGGTTCGCCGTGCGGGGTCTGCGACCCGGCCGGGGAGGGCCACTCGTGCCCGTAGCGGGCGACGCTGACGAGCTCGACGGACCGGCCCTGCGGGCAGGTCGCGGTGGCCGTCGTCAGCGGTGGGGCGGTGCTGACGACCGGTGCGGCGCAGCCGTCGACGCCCCGCCAGAACGCCGAGACCTCCGGTGCCGCCCGGGCGTCGACGCGCGCGCTGCCCACCGTCGAGCTGCCGCCGTCGTAGAGGACGCGGGTGTCGGCGGTGCCGTGGACGGCCAGCACGGACACCGGCGCGGGGTCCGGGCAGTCGGTCTGCGGGGAGATCGTCCCGGCCACGGCCCCCACGGCGGCGACGACGTCGCTCTGGCACGCCAGGCGGTAGGCCATCATCGCGCCGTTCGACATGCCGGCCACGAAGACCCGGCGTGGGTCCAGGGAGGTCCGGCGCTGCAGGTCCGCGACCAGGGACGTGAGGAAGGTGACGTCGTCGACGTCGTCGCGGGCCGACGGGCCGCAGCACCCACCGCCGGAGTTCCACGCCCGGTCGAGGCCGTCGGGGTAGGCCACGACGAACCCCTGCTCGTCGGCGAGCGCGTCCCAGCCGTAGGAGCGTTCGGCCTGCGCGCCGGCCCCGTAGCCACCGTGCAGGACGAGGACGAGCGGGGCGTCGCGCCCCGCCGACCGGGGCAGGTGCACGTGCGCCGTGCGGTCGTGCCCGCCCGACGTCAGGTGCACGGTGGTCGTCCCGGCGCGCAGGGAGTCCGGTCCCCCGCGGGCGGCGCCCCCGCAGCCGGTGAGCGGGCCCAGCACCCCGAGGAGGAGCACGCCCAGCAGTGCGGGGAGGCGCAGCGCCGCTCGGGAGGAGGACGGGCGTGCGCGGGACGGGAGGCGCTCGGCGGGAGCCACCCGCCCAGGGCAGCACACTCCCCCGTGCGGCGGGATCCTCCGGCCGGAGGACCACCCGCTCAGAGCCGGGGGTCCACCGGTTCGGACTCCAGCGCGAGCACGCCGACGACGCACTCGTGGACCCGCCACAGCGGCTCCCCGCGCACGGCCCGCTCGAGCCCCTCCAGGCCCAGGGCGTGCTCGCGCAGCGCGAGGGACCGCTTGCGACCCAGGCTGCGCTGCCGCAACCGCTCCAGGTGCCGCGGTTCGGTGCAGTCGGGGCCGTAGACGAGCCGCAGGTACTCCGGGCCGCGGACCTTCAGGGCCGGCTGCACCATGCCCTTGCCGGTCCGCACCCGGTTCGCGAGCGGTTTGACGACCATGCCCTCCCCGCCGCCCGCGGTGAGGTCCTCCCACCAGGCCACCCCGGCCGCGCGGGACGCCTCGTCGGTGACGTCCACCCGCAGGCGGCGCGTGGGGGCGAACCGGCTCGAGGCGGCGACGAGGCGGTCGGCGATCCCGAGGTGCCAGTCGTGCGGGCGGTCGGCGAACGTCGCGCTGCTCGCGGCGGGGACCGCGAACGGCGCGAACCGGACACCGTCGAGACCGTCGGTGGGCCAGCAGTACCGCCGGTACGCCGCGGTGAACCGCTCGACGTTCTCGACGCGGGACCGCGTGCGGGACAGCAGGTCCGCGACGTCGAGACCCCGACCGGCGGCGCGTTCGAGGGCGTCGGCGGCCACCGGCAGGGCCGCCCGGCCCGCGGCCCCGACGGCGGCGAAGCGGCCGCGCAGGAGCTCGCGCGCCTTGGCGTCCCACGGCAGCAGTTCCCCGTCGAGCAGCACCCAGTCGCCGAGCTCGTCGAACACCCCGGCGGCCTCCAGCGCGCCGCGGACCTCCTGCACGAGGACGGCCGTCGTGGCCGGGTCGAAGAAGCTGCGGCCGGTCCGCGTCCACACGGCCCCCGAGGCACCGCCGGGCGCACCGAACCGCTCGCGCGCCACCCGCTCGTCGCGGCAGACGAGCGCGAGGGCCCGCGAGCCCATGTGCTTCTCCTCGCACAGCACGTCGGTGACACCGTCGGCGGCGTAGGCCGCGAACGCCTCGTCGGGGTGCTCCAGCACCCCCTGGCGGCGCGAGGTCGGGACGGGGGCCGTCGTCGGGGGCAGGAGCAGCAGCCAGCGCGGGTCGACGGCGAAGCGGGACACGACCTCCAGGGCCGCGGCCGCGTTCTCCTCGCGGACGGTGACCCGGCCGTGGTCGGCCGTCTCGACGACGCGCTTGCCGAGGACGTCGGTGACGTCGAGGACGTCGGGGTCGCGCACGGTCGCCCGCCCGGCGGTGGCCTGCTCGCCGGCCGTCGGGAAGGGGCGCGCGGGTTCGTGGTGCACGGCCCGCGCGGGGACGGCGACGAGCTCGCGCTCGGGGTAGCGCAACGCCGTGAGGTGCCCGCCGAACACGCAGCCGGTGTCGACGCAGATCGTCCCGTTCACCCACTCCGGCGTCGGGACGGGCGTGTGCCCGTAGACGACGGTGGCCGACCCCCGGTACTCCTGCGCCCACGGGTAGCGGACGGGCAGGCCGAACTCGTCGGTCTCCCCCGTCGTCTGCCCGTAGAGGCAGAACGCCCGCACGCGCCCCGAGGCGCGCCCCTGGTAGCGCTCCAGGACACCCGCGTGCGCGACGACGAGCCGGCCCCCGTCGAGGACGTAGTGCGAGACGAGGCCGTCGAGGAACCGCTCGACCTGAACGCGGAACTCCTCGGGTTCGGCGGCGAGCTGCGCGAGGGACTCCGCGAGCCCGTGGCTGACCTGGACCTTGCGTCCCCGCAGGGCTCGCAACAGCTTGTCCTCGTGGTTCCCGGGCACGGCGAGCGCGTGCCCGGCCGCGACCATCCCCATCACCAGACGCAGCACACCGGGGGTGTCGGGTCCGCGGTCGACGAGGTCGCCGACGAACACGGCCTTCCGGCCGGCCGGGGGCACGGCGTCGACGGCCCGGCCCTGCGCGTCGTGCCCGAGGTCGTAGCCGAGGGTCGTCAGCAGGTCCACGAGTTCCTCGCGGCAGCCGTGGACGTCGCCGACGACGTCGAACGGACCCGTCTCCTCGCTCAGGTCGGTGAACAGGCGGGTGCGCACGATCGTCGCGGCCTGCACCTCCTCGACCCCGCGCAGGACGTGGACGCCCCGGAAACCCTCGCGCTGCAGGCTCTTCAGCCCGCGCTCGAGGTCGGCTCGCTGGCGGCGCAGGACGTGCAACCCGAAGCTGCGGTCGGTGCGGGCCGCGTTCCGGGAGCGGCAGACGTCGAGCGGGACGTCGAGGACGACCGCGACGGGCAGGACGTCGTGCGCACGGGCCAGTTCGACGAGCGAACGACGGGCCGACGGCTGCACGTTCGTGGCGTCGACGACGGTGAGCCGGCCCGCGGCGAGCCGTTTGCCGGCGATGTACCCGAGCACGTCGAACGCGTCGGCCGTCGCCGACTGGTCGTTCTCGTCGTCGGCGACCAGGCCGCGGCAGACGTCGCTGGACAGCACCTCGGTGGGGGCGAAGTGGGTGCGCGCGAACGTCGACTTGCCCGACCCGCTCGTGCCGACGAGGACGACGAGGCTCGTCCGGGGGATCCGCAGCTCGCTCATGCCGACACCTCCGAGGACCGGGAGAACACGGCGAGCTGGGTGGGGGCCCCGGTCGCGGGGTCGGACTCGCCGACACCGAGGAAGCGGACGGTGTAGCCGTACCGCTGCCCGACGCGCCCGGCCCAGTCGGCGAACTGCGCCCGGGTCCACTCGAACCGGTGGTCGGGGTGGCGGAAACGGCCCGCCGGCAGGAAGGGGTAGTGCACGTTGAACTCCGCGTTCGGGGTGGTGACGAGGACGTGGGTGGGGGCGGCCTCGCCGAACACCACCCGTTCCAGGGCGGGCAGGCGCGGCGGGTCGACGTGTTCGACGACCTCCGTGAGGACGGCGGCGTCGTGACCGCGCAACCGGTCGTCGCGGTAGGTCAGGGAACTCTGGAACAGGGTCACCCGGTCGTCGTGCCGTTCGTCGAGGTGCAGGCGGCGGGCGGTCTGCTGCAGCGCCCGCACCGAGACGTCGGTGCCCGTGAGCGCCGTGAAGCGGGGGTCGCTCAGCAGGACCGCGAGCAGGTGGCCCTGTCCGCAGCCGAGGTCGGCGACGCGGGCGGCCCCGACCTCGCCCAGGACCTCGAGCACCGCCTCACGGCGCAGGACGGCCAGCGGGGTCCGAGGGGCGGGGACGTCGTTCCCGTCGTCGTTCCCGTCGTCGTTCCCGTCCAGGGGCGTCTCCGGTTCGGCGCCTTCGGCCTCGCGGAGCCGGTCGAGGGCGTCGTCGACGAGCGGGCGGGAGTGCCGCAGGTACCGGCGCGTCACGAGGTCGCGGTCGGGGTGCTCACCGAGCCAGGTCCCCCCGCGGCGCAGGAGCTTGTCGACCTCGGCCTGCCCGACCCAGTAGTGCTTGCCGTCGTCGAGGACGGGCAGCAGGACGTACAGCTGGGCGAGCGCGTCCGCGAGGCGGAACTCCCCGCGCAGCACGAGGTCGAGGTAGGGCGAGTCGCCCCACGCAGGCACGGTCTCGTCGAGCGGCAGCGCGGTCGCCTCGACGTCCCACCCCAGCGGCGTGAACAGCCGTCGCACGAGCTCCTCCCCGGTCGCCCCACGGTCCCCCACGCAGGGGACCGCGGGCAGCCGGACCGTCAGCGGCCAGCGCACGTCCACCAGGTCGGGCCGCGCCGTGCAGCGACCGGCCAGCGCGGTGGAGAACGCCCGACCCAGCGCGACGGCGAGCAGGCTGGAGGCGGCGTAGGGCCGGTCGTTGACGTGGTCGCCCGCGAGGGCACCCGACCCCGCCCGGGCCAGCGCCACCGGGTCGACGTCGAGCACGACCGCGACCTCGTGCTGCTCCGGCGTGCTCACCGGGGCCAGGACGTGGGTCGTCACCGCGCCGTGCTCGGCGACGTGGACGCGGTCGGGGTGCTTGTGCAGCAGGAACCCGAGGTCCCCCGCGGGGACCCCGGACGCCGGACGCCCGGCGGTCAGGGTGAGGATCACGCCCCAGCTGATCACGCCGCGCCCCCACGACGCAGGCGGTTTCCGGAGCGGGAGGGTGCGGGAACGACGAAGGCCCGGACCGTGTGGTCCGGGCCTTCGCCTTCTGAGTAGCGGGGACAGGATTTGAACCTGCGACCTCTGGGTTATGAGCCCAGCGAGCTACCGAGCTGCTCCACCCCGCGTCGATGAGTTGAACACTACGCGCCGGTCCACGGCGATGCAAATCGGCTGCTGCGCAACCCCTCCGCCTCTGCGCGGCCAGCGCCTGCGCGGTGTGGGTGGCCGCTCGCGCCCGGGGGGGCTCGTCGTCACGACGGGCTCGTAGGGCGAGCCGGATGCTGGAGCCAGCGCGCCAGCGCTGGACAACGAGCCCGAACCCGCGGGCACGGGCGACCGTCGGCGGGGGGCTCGTCGTCACGACGGGCTCGTAGGGCGAGCCGGATGCTGGAGCCAGCGCGCCAGCGCTGGACAACGAGTCAACGAGCCAGCGCTGGACGACGAGTCAACGAGCCAGCGCTGGACGACGAGGCCGATCGCGGCCGCATCCACCCCCGGGAACGACGAAGGCCCGGACCGTGTGGTCCGGGCCTTCGTCTCACCGAGTAGCGGGGACAGGATTTGAACCTGCGACCTCTGGGTTATGAGCCCAGCGAGCTACCGAGCTGCTCCACCCCGCGTCGTGTTCACCACCTTACGCGCCGGTGGACGGGAGACCAAATCGCGGTCTCCCGTCCCCCGTCCGTCAGGGTGTGGGCGTCCCGGTGGGGGTGTCCCCGCCGGTGGGCGGGGCGCTGCTGGCCGACGGGTTCGACGTCGAGGCGGGCGTCTGCCCCTCCTCGAGCCGGGCCTCCGCGCTGGTCGCGTTGTCGACGGCCGTGCGCAGGCGGGCCTGGGCCTCGCCGTACGCGGTGAAGTCACCACGCGACAACGCCGCCGAGGAGTCGTTGATGGCCCGCTTGGCCTCGGAGAGCGCCTGCTGCAGCTGCTGCTGCGGCGAACCGGACGGCGCCGCGGTCGCCCCGTCCGTGGGTGTGGCCGTGGCCGTGGGCGAGGCGCTCTGGGTCGGCGACTGCGTCGGGGTGCCCGACCCGTCCGTGGACCCGCCGCCGGCGTCGCCCGCGGTGGCCCCGGGGTCGCCGCCGAAGACGTCCTTGAGGGCGTCGTCGAGGGTGTTCGCGATGGCGATGTTGTCGCCGAACACCGCGACCACCCGGCTCAGGCGCGGGTAGGCGTTGTCGCCGGTGCTGCGCGCGTAGATGGGTTCGACGTACAGCATCCCGCCACCGACGGGCAGCGACAGGAGGTTGCCGTAGATGACCTCCGACCCCCCGCCGACGCTCAGCAGACGGACCTGCTCGGCGACTTCGGTGTCGGACCGGATGTTGTTCTGGATCTGCGCCGGCCCGTTGACGGTCGTCGACTGCGGCAGTTCCAGCAACCGGATCTTGCCGTAGTCGTCGCTGCGGCGACCCTTCTCGTCACCGGCGTCGGAGTCGACGGCCGCGAACCCGCGCAGCACCTGCGACCCCGACTGGTTCTGCGTCGAGGCGGGCACGTACGTCGTCGTGAGGCTGAACCGGGCGGCCTCCTGGTCGGGCATCCGCAACGAGAGGTAGTACGGCGGCTGCGCGGGCCGGGCGTCGTTCGGGCCCTCCGGAGCGGTCGGGTCCGCGGGGACGTTCCAGAAGTCCTGGCCGGTGAGGAACGAGGCCGGGTCGGTCACGTGGTAGCTGGAGAGGACCTCGCGCTGCACCTTGAACATGTCCTGCGGGTAGCGCAGGTGCGCCATGAGCGAGGAGTCGATGTCCGCGAGCGGCTTCACGGTGCCCGGGAACGCCTTCATCCAGGACTTCAGGACGGGGTCGGTCTCGTCCCACTCGTAGAGCGTCACCTTGCCGGAGTAGGCGTCGACCGTGGCCTTCACCGAGTTCCGCACGTAGTTCACGGTGCGGTCCTGCAGGGCCTGGACGCTGCCGCCCTGGGTCGTCGTGAGCCGGTCCGTCGTGGCCTCGCCGAGTTCGGTCTGCGCCGCGTACGGGAAGGACGAGGAGGTCGTGTACCCGTCGAGGATCCAGACGACACGGCCGTCGACGACGGAGGGGTAGGCGTCGCCGTCCATGGTCAGCCAGGGGGCGACCTTCTCCACGCGCTCGCGCGGCGTGCGGTCGTAGAGGATCTTGGAGTCCGGGTTCACCGACCCGGACAGCAGGAGGTTCTGGTCGCCGAACTTCAGCGCGTAGACGAGCTTCTCGAACACGTTGCCGACGGCCACCCCGCCGGACCCGTCGTACTGGGTCGTGGCGAACCCGCCGGGCGACTGGTCGGGGTAGTCGATCTCGCTGTCGCGGCCGCCGACGATCGAGTAGTCCGTCGTCCCCTCGCCGAAGTAGATCCGCGGCTGCTCGATGGGGATCTCTCCCGACGTCGGGACGTTCGACTCCAGGTAGCTCGGGCTGCCGTCGGGCGCCCGGGAGTTGCCCTGGGCGATGACGACGCCGTAGCCGTGGGTGTAGATCGTGTGCTCGTTGACCCACGTCCGCTGGTTCGGCGCCAGGCCGGCGAGGTTGAGCTCGCGGGCCGCCACGACGGTGTCCTGCTCGGTCTTGTTCGGCCCGGTCGGGTAGCGGTCGACGTCGAGCGTCTCGGGGAACTTGTAGTACCCGCGCTGGCCCTGCGTCTGCTGGAACGCGGCCCCGACGACGGCGGGGTCGAGCAGCCGGACGCTGGGGATGGTCTGGGCGTCCTCGCTCAACTGGCCGGGGTCGGCCGTGGTGTCCGCCTGGTACGGCTGCACGTCGACGTCGGACAGGTCGTACGCCGACCGCGTCGCGTCGATGTTCTTCTTGACAAACGGAGCTTCAAGAGCTTGGCGGTTCGGATTGACCTGGAACTTCTGCACGGCCCACGGGTAGATCCCGCCGATGGCGACGGCGCTCACGACGAGCAGACCTGTCCCGATCGCCGGCAACCGCCACGACATTCCGGCGGCCGCCGCGATGAACAGCAGCGCCACGACGACGGCGATGATCGCCAGGATCGCCTTGGACGGCAGGACCGCGTGGTCGATGGTGTACGTCGGGCCGACGACCCCGTTGACGTGGCCCGAGGGGTTGACGAGCGTCTCGTACCGGTCGAGCCAGTACCCGACGGCCCGCAGCAGCAGGAAGGCCGCCGCGAGGGAGGCGAGGTGGATGCGCGCCGCGCGCGTCGTCCGCTGCCCGCCGCCGGACAGGCGCAGCCCGCCGTACAGGTAGTGCGCGGCGAGCGCGGCGATGCCGCCGAGGACGACGGCCGCGGTGAGGAAGCTCACGAGGAAGCTCAGCCACGGCAGCGTGAAGACGTAGAACCCCTGGTCGATCCCGAACTGTGCGTCCTTCGTGCCGAAGCTCGTCCGGTTGATCCACAGCAGGACCGTGTCCCAGCGGGCCATCGCCACCGACCCGCCGAACAGCCCGGCCGCCAGCGACAGGGTGACGACGACGACGCGGCGCAGTGGTTCGAGGGACTCCCGGTAACGGTCCAGCCCCGCCTGCTCGGTCGACAACGGCGCGTAGACCGGCCGGCTGCGGTACCCGATGGTCAGCGAGACCCCGACGGCGGCGGCGAGCAGGCCACCGCCGACGACGAAGAGGCCGAGCTGCAGCCACAGCTTCGTCGTGAAGGTCGACAGGAAGCCCAGTTCGCCGAACCACCACACGTCGGCCGTGATGCGGGTGCCGACGACCACCGCGACGAGCAGCGCCACGAGGATGAGGACGGTGGGCAGGGCGGCGCCCCGGCGACGGCGCCGGAGCACCGGCCGGGACGGACGGCGTGGGGGAAAGCTCACGACCAGGCAACTTACAAGCCCCCGTCCGGGTGCCCCACGTCGAGCGCTCCCCGGCGATCGTGACCTGATCGTCACCTCCGACACCGGGTGCCGTCCTCAGAGCGGGAGCGGGGCCGGACGGGGAACCGGCCACCGATCGGTCCGTGGGACCATCGGGGCCGTGAGTTCCGACGTCAGCCCCCGCTCCGCCCCCTCCACCCCGCGCCCTTCCGGGCTGTGGCGGACGGTCGCCGAGATCGAGCGCTACGTGGCGGCGGACGGGTGGGGGGCGCCGCTGCGCCTCTTCGCCCTCGTGCGCACGGCCGACGCCCTCGACCGCGACCCGGGGCTGGCCCACCGCCTCCCCGCCCACGTCCTCGACGAGGCGCGCGCCGACGCCGACCACCTCACCTCCGTCGAGCAGGAGGGCGTGCCCACCGACGCCGACCTCGACGACCTGCTGGGTCAGCTGGCCTGGCCGGCCGGGGTCGACGGCGCCGCGCTCGTCGTCGAGAAGATCCTCGTGCCGCCGGACGCCGAGGCCGAGGTGCGCGCCGCCACCGCCGCCGACGACGAGGCCGGTCGCGCCCGCGCGCTGGCCGCCCACCCCCTCGCCGAGGACGTCCGGATCGCCGTCGGTGTCCTGCGCGACGGCCGCCACGAGTGCGCCGTGCGGTCCCGCTCGAAGGACTCCGACGGGGAGGTCCGGACCGGCGCCGACCTCGTCCCGGGTCTCGTGGGCGCGCTGCAGGCCACGCTCCAGGACTGAGACCGCCGGGTCGGCTGGCCGGCCCGGTCCCACAGCCGGCCCCACACCCGGCCCGAAGCCCGGTCCACCGTGGGTGCAGCCGTGGGACCGGCGCGGCGGTCGTGGGGGCGACGTCGGCGCCGTTCCCACACCCGGTCCGACGTGGGACCGGCCGTGGGACCGGCTGCGCCGAGGTCAGGGCCGGGTCAGCGGCACGGGGTCGAGCACGGGGTCAGGCACGAGGTCAGGGCACGAGGTCAGGGCGCGTCGCACGTCGCGAGCGTCGACCCCTTGCCCTGACCGATCGCCTCGACGGCGAGCCGCGCCTCGTGCAGCGTCGAGATCGGCACGACCGTGATCCCGTCCGGCGTCGCCCCGGCGACCTGGTCGCACTCGGCGCGGGGGGCGAGGAACCACCGTGCCCCCGCGTCGTGGGCGCCGATCACCTTCTGCCGCAGGCCACCGATCTGCTGCACGGTCCCGTCGGCGGCGATGGCGCCCGTCCCGGCGATGTGCTGACCGCCCGTCATGGCCCCCGGCGTGAGCTCGTCGACGATCGCGAGGGCGAACATCGTCCCGGCGCTCGGACCGCCGACGTCGTCGATGGCGATGTCGATGGTGAAGGGGAAGCGGTAGTCGACGTGCGGGGTGATCCCCAGCAGCGTCGCCCCGTTCGAGGCCACGGTCCGCGTCGTCACGGTCTGCGCCGCACCGCCCCGCGTGATGCCGAGGCGGACCTCCGCGCCGGCCGTCAGCGCCCGCACGTCGGCCTGCAGCGCCGGGAAGTCCGCAACGGTGCGGCCGTCAACGCTCGTGACGACGTCCCCGGGCCGCAGCACGTCCGCGGCCGGCACCCCCGCCGCGACCTCCTCGACCTGGGTCGTCACGGTGCTCGGCACGTCGATGCCGAGCTCGGTGAGCGCGGCCACCTTGGCGTTCGTCTGAGACCCCGTCATCTCCGCGGCCGACGCCACGTCGGCCTCCTTCTCGGACTGGTCCGGGGGGAAGTACAGCTCGCGCGGCACGACGTTGACGGACGGGTCGAGCCAGTCCAGCAGCGTCTCCCCCAGCCCCATCTCCAGGCCGGGGCCGCCGCGCAGGGACACCGTCGTCAGGTCCAGCTGACCGTTCGTCGGGTAGGTCTGCCGGCCGGAGACCTCCACGAGCCCCTTCTGCCCGGGCGAGCTGCCCAGCACGTCCGTCACCGGACCGGGGCTCAGCGCCACGTAGGGCGTGTGCACGATGCCGAAGACGGCGGCCAGGGCGACGACGACGAAGGCCGACAGCGACAGCAACGTGCTGCTCGCCCCCAGGGCGCCGGCGCGGCCCGCGGCCTCGGCGACCTCCTCGCTGGTGGGCGGGAGGTCGGGGGACGTCCCCGCGGGGTCTCCGGTGGCGTCCGGGGCGGGCTCGCTCGACACCCCGGCACTCTACGGTCGCGCCCTGCGAGGGGCCTGACCGTCCGCGGCACCCGCGCTGCGCGGGCCGTTCGCCCTCGGCGCAACGGCCCCACGGGCGGAACGGGCGCCACCCGCCACTCGTCGGGCCAGGGGCGGGAGGCCATGATGGAGCCGCAGGTCGACGAGCGGAGGACACGGTGGGCCAGCGAGACGACGTGACGCCGGGCGAGGAACCCGACGAGGGGCACGAGCGCCCCGAGGACGGGCAGGAGGGCTCCGGCGAGCGCGAGGAGCGCGGCGGCCAGCCCGGTTTCCGGCCCTCCGGCGCGCCCGGGAAGAAGCCCGAACCGCGCAGTGGGGACGCCGGCGGTCCGACCAACCCCCTCGAGGAGCTCCTCGGCCCCCTCTTCGGCGGGCAGTTCCCCGGCGGGCAATTCCCCGGCGGTCAGATCCCCGGGTTCCCCGGTGGCGCTCTGCCGCAGGGCATCCCGGGCTTCGGCGACGCCGGGTTCGACCCGGCGATGATGGGCCAGATCCTGGCCCAGCTGCAGAAGTTCCTGGCCAACCCCTCCGACGACCCGGTGAACTGGGAGGTCGCGCACGACCTCGCCCGGCAGGCCGCGGCCGCCAACGGCGACCCGACCCCGCACGCGGTGGACCGCCGCGAGGTCGACGACGCCCTGCACGTCGCGGACCTGTGGCTCGACGGGGTGACCGACCTCGCGCAGGCGGCGACGTCCCTGGAGGCGTGGAGCCGCGCCGAGTGGGTCGAGAAGACCATGCCCGTGTGGCGCCAGCTCGTGGAGCCGATCGCCGCCAACGTGGCCTCGGCGATGGGTGAGGCGATGGCCTCGCAGGCCCCGCCGGAGATGGCCGCGATGCTCGGTTCGGCCGGCGCCATGCTGCGCCAGGTGGGCGGCGGTGTGTTCGGCATGCAGGTCGGGCAGGCCATCGGCCAGCTGGCGGGCGAGGTGCTCTCGACGACCGACGTGGGGCTCCCCCTGTCCCCCACCGGACGTGCCGCCCTGCTGCCCGAGAACGTCCGGGCCTTCGCCGACGGCCTCGAGGTGCCGATCGACGAGGTGCGCCGCTACCTCGCCCTGCGCGAGGCCGCCCACCAGCGGCTCTTCGCCCACGTCCCGTGGCTGCGCTCGCACCTGCTCGGCTCCGTCGAGTCGTTCGCGCGCGGCATCTCCGTCGACACCGACCGGATCGCCGAGGCGGCCCGCCAGGTCGACCCGTCGAACCCGGAGTCGTTGCAGGAGGCCCTGCAGTCGGGGATCTTCGAACCGGAGAGCAGCCCGGAGCAGAAGGCCGCCCTGGCCCGCCTCGAGACGGCGCTCGCGCTCGTCGAGGGCTGGGTCGACCACGTCACCGACGAGGCGGCGAAGAACCTCCCGCACGCCAACGCGTTGCGCGAGACGATGCGCCGCCGTCGTGCGACGGGCGGGCCGGCCGAGCACGCGTTCGCCGTGCTCGTCGGGCTCGAACTGCGACCCCGCCGCGCGCGCGAGGCGAGCGCCCTGTGGGAGCAGCTGCTCGTCCGCGGCGGCCGCAGCGCGCGGGACGCGGTCTGGGACCACCCGGACCTGCTGCCCGTGGCCGAGGACCTCGACGACGCCGACGCCGCGACGCGGTTCGTCGACCGTCGGCTCGACGGGTCCGGCCCCCGCGACGGGGAGCAGGGCGAGGACGCGATGGACGCCGCCCTGCGCGAGCTGCTCGACGGTGACGGCGGCACGAGCGGGAACGGGGACGACGCTCCGAAGGAGTGAGGTCCCCGCGGTGAGTCCTGGTCCGGACCCGGTCAGCCCTGCAGGACGGGGTCCGGGTCCGGACTGCTCTGCAGCCCCAGGGGGTCCTGCAGCAACGGGGTGAGGGCGAGTTCGGCCGCCCCCAGGACGGTCGACCCCTCCCCCAGCGCCGAGGTGCGCACGTCGACCCCGGCCCGCATGGCGGGCATGACGAGCCGGTCGACCCACGGCATGACGTCGTCGCGGACCTCGGGCCACAGCCGGTGCCACAGCCCGTCGCCCAGGACGACGGCCTGCGGGTCGAACAGGTGCACGATGTTCGCCAGCCCGCGGGCGAAGGCCCGCGACAGCTTGTCGCGCGTGCGGCGCGAGACCACGCCACCGGTCGCCAGCCGGGCGAGGACGAGGTCGGCGACGTCGGGTGCGTCGGGGTCGAGGTCGAAGGGTTCGGCCCAGGCCGCGGCCAGCGTCTCGCTCTCCCAGCAGCCCCGGCTGCCGCAGCGGCAGGCCCGGCCGTCGGGGTCGACGCTGACGTGACCCACCTCCCCGGCGTACCCGCGGTGGCCCGTCAGCGGGTGCCCGCCGGTGAGCACCCCGCCCCCCAGACCGTAGGTGCCGCAGAGGTAGACGACGTCCGTCAGCCCCACGGCCGCGCCGCGACGGTGCTCGGCCATGAGACCGAGGTCGGCGTCGTTGGCGACGTCCACCCGCAGCCGCCGGCCCGTCGTGGCCTCGAGCTCGGCCGCGACGACCTCGGCGAAGGGGGCGTCGCTCCACTCCAGGTTCGGGGCGTGCGCGATGACGCCGTCGCGAGCGCGCACGAGACCGGGCACGGCGACACCGACCCCGGCGAGGAGTCCCGGCGGGGCGGCCGCGAGCAGGTCGCCGGCCGCCGAGGCCAGCAGCGCGGCCGCGCGCGCCGGGGTGGGGGGTGCCGACGTCGCGACGGTCCGGCGTCCGCGCACCGTGCCGCCCAGGCCGACGCGCACGACCTGGACGGCGTGCACGTCCACGTACCCGGCGAGGACCTCGGCACCGGCCGGGTGCGGCCGCACCTCCAGGGACGGGCGGCCGACCCGGCCGGGGGCGCCGTCGGAGGGGGCCTGCTCGACGAGCAGACCCGCCTCCACGAGCGCCCCGACGAGCGCGCCGATGGTCGAGCGGTTGAGCCCGAGCTCGCGCGTGACCTCGGCGCGGGTGACGCCCCCGCGGGCGTGGACGAGGCCCAGCAGCGTCGAGAGGTTGTGCCGTCGCACGTCCTCGGTGCCGCGACCGCGCACCCCTCCGACCGCCGGACCGTCCACGGGCGGGCTCAGACGGCCGAGGCGGCGCGACGACGGCGGGAGACGGCGTCGACCGTCGCGGCGAGGAGCAGGACCACACCGGTCACGAGGTAGTTCACGTACTGCGCCTGGCCGAGCAGGCCGAGACCGTTGGCGATCGCGGCGATGACCAGGCCGCCGATGACGGCGTTGGAGACGCGGCCCTTGCCACCGAAGAGGCTCGTGCCGCCGATGACGGCCGCGCCGACGCCGAGCAGCAGGGTGTTCGCCCCGCCGGACCCGGGGGCCACGGAGTTCAGCCGCGACGCGTCGATGACCCCGGACAACGCCGCGAGCGTCGAGCCGATCATGAAGACGGACATGCGGATGCCGCGGACGGAGATGCCGGCCCGGCGGGCCGCCTCCGGGTTCCCGCCGACCGCGTACACGTGCCGACCGTAGCGGGTGCGGCCCAGCACGAGGGTCAGCAGGACGAGCAGCACCGCGATGAGGGGCACGGAGTACGGGATGCCCGCGAGGTGGATGCTCGCGACCCGCGCACGGTTCTGGCTGAGCACGGCCGTCACGACGACGAGCACGGCCAGCACGACGACGAGCCGCGCCACGACGACGCCGAGGTTCTCCCGGGACAGGCCGCGACGGCGCTGCCCCGCCCACCGGCCCAGGCTCACCAGGGCGTACCCCAGACCGGCGACGGCCGTGAGGACCCAGCCGAGCCCCACGGGCACGTTGGAGTTCGCGATGGCGACGACGACCTCGTCCCGCACGGCGATCGTGCCGCCCTCCCCGATGAGCCGCAGGGTGATGCCCTGCACGCCCAGGAAGAACGCCAGGGTGACGACGAAGCTCGGGATCCCGACGCGGGCGACGAGCAGGCCGATGAGGGTTCCGAGCACGAGGCCCGTGGCCAGCGCGGCGAGCAGCCCGACGACCCAGTTCACGCCGCCGGAGCGCAGGACCAGGGCCATGACGGCCGCCGACGCACCCCCGGCGACCCCGGCGGACAGGTCGATGTCGCCCAGGAGCAGGACGAACGTCAGACCCATCGCCAGGACGATGATCGAGGACGCCTGGACGAGCAGGTTGGCGATGTTCCCCGGCGTCGGAAACGTGTCCGGGCGAAGGGCGGAGAAGAGGACGAACAGGACGACGAGCCCCGCGACGGCGGGCAGCGACCCGATGTCGCCGCCGCGCAACCGGGCCACCCAGGCCGCGATCCCCTCGCGGAAGGTGGGTTCGGCCGCGGGCTGGGCCAGCGCGCTCGCGCCGCCGGCCGTGGCGCGGGCGAGCTGGGCGATGCGCTGCTGCTCGGTGAACGGAGCCTCGTCGGGGTTTCCCGGCGCGCTCGGCTGGGCGGTTCCCTCCGGCCCCTGGGGCGGGAGGTGTCCGGTGGTCGACATGGGTCTCCTCAGACCGGGGCGGAGGCGGTGGCGGGCGCGAGACCGAGGTCCCCGGATCGGCCCGTGGTGATGAGTTCGACGACCTGGCTGCTCGTCACGTCGCGCGTGCGCACGGTCGCGGCGGCGCGGCCCAGGTAGAGCGCCGTGATCTGATCGGCGACCTCGAAGACGTCGCTGAGGTTGTGGGAGATGAGCACGACGCCGAGGCCGTTGTCCGCGAGGCGTCGCACGAGGTCCAGGACCTGGCGGGTCTGGGCGACCCCGAGCGCCGCCGTGGGTTCGTCGAGCAGGACGACGCGGGAGTTCCACAGCACGGCCTTGGCGATGGCGACGGTCTGCCGCTGGCCGCCCGAGAGGCTGGAGACCAGTTGCCGCACCGAACGGACGGTGCGGACGGACAGGCTCGCCAACGTCTGGCGGGCGAGTTCCTCCATGGCCGGTTCGTCGAGCAGCGGACCGCGCACCTTCTCGCGGCCGAGGAACATGTTCTGGACGATGTCGAGGTTGTCGCACAGCGCGAGGTCCTGGTAGACGACCTCGATGCCGAGGTCCGCGGTGTCCCGGGGACCGGTGACGTTGACGGGGCGACCCTCGAACAGGTACTCCCCCGCGTCCGTCGTGTAGATGCCCGCGATGCACTTGACGAGGGTCGACTTGCCGGCGCCGTTGTCGCCGACGAGGGCGGTCACCTCCCCCGCGCGGACGTCGAGGTCGACGCCGTGCAGGACCTGGACCGCACCGAAGCTCTTGTCGATGCCGCGCAACGACAGCAGCGGGGAGTTCTCGGTGGTGGAACTCATGGGCCCCTCCTTCGGGAGCACGGTCCGCCCACCGGGCCGCACGGGCCCGGTGGGTGGACGGTCGGACGGTCCGGTCAGGAGATGCCGAGTTCGGTGCAGTCGGCGGCGAAGTCACCGGTGCACAGGTCCGACGCCTTGACGAAACCGGCGTCGACGACGGACTTCACCTTGTCGCGGGTGATGAGCTGCGGGTCGAGCAGGATCGCCTTGACCTCGCGCTTGCCCGTGGTGTCCTGGACGGTTCCGGTGGTCGTGGGGGTCTTCCCCTTGATGAGCGCGATGGCGATGTCCGACAACGCCTTCGCCTCCTGGTCGACGGGCTTGTAGACCGTCATGCACTGGGACTTGTCGAGGATGTTCTGCAGCCCCTGGGTCGTCGCGTCCTGACCGGTGACGGCGACCTTCCCGGCGAGCCCGTTCTTGGCCAGGATCGAGATGGCGGCGTTGCCGAGACCGTCGTTGGCGGCCAGGACACCGTCGATCTTCCCGCCCTGCTGGGTGAACATCTGCTCGAAGATCGTGGCGGCCTGCTGGTTGTCCCAGTCCGGCACGGCCTGCTCGGCGACGACCTTGTAGTTCGTCATCGGGTCAAGGACGCTGTGCGCGCCCTTGGAGAACTGCGTGGCGTTGTTGTCCGTCGGCGAACCGTTGAGGTAGACGATGTTCTTGTCACCGGCGCCCAGGCACTGGGCCAGGCCCTGACCCTGTTCCTGGCCGACCTTGGTGTTGTCGAAGGAGACGTAGTAGTCGGCCGAACCGCCCAGCGTCAGGCGGTCGTAGTCGATCGTCTGCACGCCCTGCTTCTTGGCCTTGGCCTCGATGGCCGCACCGGAGTCGGAGTCGAGGTTGACGATGGCGAGGACCTTCACGCCCTCGGTGAGCATCTGGTCGGCGATGGTCTGCATGTTCGACGCGTCGCCCTGCGCGTTCTGGATGTCGGCCTTCACGCCGGCCGCCTCGAACGCCTTCTGCAGCATCGGCCGGTCGAACGACTCCCACCGGGCCGAGGACTTCGTGTCGGGCAGGATCACGCCGACCTCGGCCGCGGACGAACCCCCACCACCGGAGGCGGAACTGGAGGACCCCGCGTCGCTGCTTCCGCAGGCCGACACGAGGAGGACGCCGGCGACCGCGGTCGCGAGCAGGACGGAGGATCGAGTGCGCATGGATGCCCCTTCGCATCTTCCTCTCCCGGCGGTCGTCGCCGGAAGTAAGTTGTGGCCCGCAACATACGCCTGTCGAGCCCGGCCCCGGCGGTTTCGTGACCCTCTTGTGACCTGAGGACACCGGTCCGGGGGAACGCGGGAGTGCGGCAGCGACGGTCCGGGTCCGGACCGCCGCGCGTGCGGTGCTGGGGTGGGGTTCCCTCGTCAGCCGGTCGTCGGCAGGACGTCGCCCTCGCCGCTGTCCGCGTCGACACCGGTCCCGTCGAGGTCCGTGTCGTCGAGGTCCGTGTCGTCGAGGTCCGTGTCGTCGAGGTCTGTGTCGTCGTCCCGGTCGTGGTGCCCCGGACCCTCGTGGCCGGTGGCGTGGTCGACCCCGGCGAGGAAACCGCGGGCCCGCTCGGTGCGCGGGTAGGACTCGAGCAACCCCCAGAACTGCCGGGAGTGCGTCGGGACGAGGAGGTGGGCGAGCTCGTGCAGGAGCACGTAGTCCAGGACCCAGCTCGGCATCCCCTGCAGCCGGCTCGACAGCCGGATGCTGGCGTCGGCGGGCGTGCAGGACCCCCAGCGGTGGTGCTGGTTGTCGACCCACGTCACCGACTGCGGACGGGCCAGGCCGTCCAGGTGCCGGCGCGAGAGCTCGCGAGCCCGGTCGAGCAGGTCCCCGTCGAGGGGGTTGCGGCGCCGGTCCGCGGCCTCGAGCCGGGTGACCATCCGCTCGACCCACTCGCGCTCCTCGACGGAGCTGAAGCGGGCCGGGATGAGGACGACCGTGCGGTCGCCGTCGCGGTAGGCCGAGACGGTGCGGGTGCGGCGCCGGCTGCGGCGGACGTCCACGTCGCGCAGGTCCACGACCGGGTGGTCCCGCCCGACGTCACGACCCCCGTCGTAGCTCTGGCGCCGGTCCTCGTCCCGGTCGTGGCCGGACCCGAAGACAGCACGGGAGTCCTCGACCACGGACCCGTCCACGTCGGTGGACACCGCGCCGAGGACCGCTGCACCCTCCTGGTGAGCCCTCACCTCCGGCAGGCTACCCTGCGCACCCTCGCACGGGCCCTGCGTGATCACCGGGACACGCGTCGTGTCCACCGGGGCCCGGCGGCCGCGGTTCGGGCGCGCCGACGCGCCCCGTGGCCCCGCACGGGGCACCATGCCGACAGCAGCACGGCCCACCACCGTGGACCGGCCGTCCCCGGACCGACCGTCCGGGACCGACACAGAGGAGTGCACATGGCCGACACCTGGAGCGGCGAGTTCTACTGCGTCAAGTGCAAGGAGAAGCGCGAGGCGGAGGGGCAGGTCGTCGAGACGAACGGCCGACGGATGGCCAAGGGGAAGTGCCCCGTCTGCGGGACGAACCTCAACCGCATCCTCGGCAAGGCCAGCTGACCCCTCCCCCGCGGCCGTGACCGACCCGGTCCGGCCGCGGGGTCGCGTCCGGTGACCTGTGGACGAGCGGCGCGACCGGTCGGCGGACTGCGGCACAGTGGCCGCGTGCCCGCCAGCGAACCACCCCGGCCCCTCGTCCCGGGGGTGCCCGTGGTGACCCGCCCCGACGGGCTCGTGCAGGTCGGCGCCTCCCCGCGCACCGCGGTGCTGCTGCCCCCTCCTGCCGGGCGGCGCCCGGCGGAGCCGCGGCCCGGGGACCGCACGGACGAGGCCCTGGCGTGGGCCGCCTACGATCCGGCGGGACCGTCGCCGGCGGTGCGGATCCGCCGGCGCGAGAGCGCGGCGGTGGCGCTCGCGGGGTCCCCGGCGACCGTCGAGGCGCTGGTGCCGGTGCTGGCGGCCGCCGGCGTGGGACGGCTCGCGTGCGACCGGCCGGTGCCGGGCACGACGACCTCGCACCGGCCCGCCGACCTCCTGGTCCTCGTCGCCGACCACGCCGCGGACCCCGTCGCCGCCGACGGGGTGCAGGCCGACGGCGTCCCGCACCTGTCCGTCGTCGTGCGGGACACCGACGCGCTCGTCGGTCCCCTCGTGCTGCCCGGGCGCTCCGCCTGCCTGCGGTGCCTGGACCGGTGGCGCACCGACGCCGACCCCGCCTGGCCGGACGTGCGCACGGGACTGGTGGGCGCCCCGCCCCGGCCGACCGACGCCGCCACCGCGCAGGTCCTGGCGGGGCTGGTGGCCCTGCAGGTCCTCGCGCACCTCGACGGCGGCCGGGCGGCCAGCGTCGGGGCGACGCTGGAGGTGCTGCTGCCCGAAGGCCGGGTGCGGTACCGCTGGTGGCGGCCGCACCCGGCCTGCGGGTGCGTCGACCTGCCCGTCCCCTGAGGGCGGCGGTCGATCGCGGACGGACTCAGACCGCGAGCAGTTCGCGGTCCTCGGTGGTGGTGCTCTCCGCCAGCTCGGCCGCGCGGTCGGCGCGGACCGCGAGGACGAGCGCCCGGCGGGCGGCGACCTCGGCCCGCCGGCGGGCCCGCAGGGCGCGGGCCGTCCGGATGCGGGCGGCGTCGCGGTGGGCCTGGGCCAACCGCTCTCGGAGGAGGTGTTCCTCGACGTACGACATGGTGACTCCTGGTGGTCTCACGGGGTGGTCCCGTCCGCTCAGGCGGCGACGGGGTGCTTGCGGGGGCGACCGCGCGGGCGCTTGCGGGGCACGACGACCCCGGCGAGCACGAGCTGCCCACCCCAGACGCCCCAGGGTTCGGCGCGCTCGAGAGCGCCTGCGAGACAGGCGTTCACGAGCGGGCACTCCTGGCACAGCGACTTGGCGAGTTCGACGTCGTCGGGCTTCTCGGCGAACCAGAGTTCGGAGTCGAAACGACGGCAGGGCAGCGGGTCCGGCGTGTGGCGGCGGGTCACGCCGCTCACCTCCCTCTCTCGTCCGGTGTTTCCGGTGGTGCGTTCGGTGCGGGTGATCGGTCGGGTCCGGCGGGTCGTGGGCTGGGTGTTCAACTGTTTCTCCGGCGGTGTGGTTCGGCGTCGAAGAGCCCACGAACGCAAAATGGCCGCGGACCCGAGGTGTCGGGATCCGCGGCCTGGAGGCTGCCGGTCAGGAACTAGACCGGTGGACTCGAGGTCGAGGGTCCCGCAGACGGGAAGGAGGAGGCGCCGTAGGCACCCGTGTCGCCCAGGGCGTTGCCCAGGACGTCGTCGCGCAGCCGCCCAGCGGTGGCCGGGAGCAGGCGCACTCCACCCTTGGTCGTGACCAAGGTGGAGGCGTGGCTGCGCTCCCAGGGGGAGCAGGCGAGCGCCGGGGTGGAGACGCGGACGGGCAGGGCGACGGGGGCGGCGATCGGCGAGATCTGCATCGTCGCGATCTGCGTGGTGGTGGTGGTGGTGTCCATCGGTCCGCCCCCCTCTCGTGCTCGTCCGCGCGGGCCCGGTGGCCGCGCTGTGGTGATCCTGACTCTAGGGGCACCCGCGCGCGGACGACAACGTCTTTTTCCGCGCGTCGTCCGACCGGGTTCGCCCGCCGGGTTCAACCACCCCGTGACCCGTTGCCGCGCAACGGGTCATGACCTCAACTACCCAGGACCTCGAGGACCTCGTCGCCGTACTTCTCCAGTTTGGCCGGACCGACGCCCCCGATGCGGGAGAGGTCGGCGGTGCTCGTGGGGACCGCCTCGGCGATGGCCATGAGCGTGGCGTCGGTGAACACGACGTACGCCGGGACCTCCGCGGCCTTCGCGGTGGCGCTGCGCCACTCGCGCAGCTTCTCGAAGACCGCCTCGTCGTAGCTGGCGGGGCAGTCGGCGTGCCGGCGCAGCTTGCGGTCCACCGCGACGCTCAGCGCCCCGCCGCACACGCGGCACGTCATGGGACCGGTGCCGCGTTGCTTGGACGCCCCGGCCGCGGCAGGACGGCGACCCGCGGGCGCGGCCTGCGGGCGGACGGCGTCGAGGAACCGGGAGGGTTTGCGGGTGGCCCGGCCCCCGGGAGTCCGGGAGTTCGCCCAGGACAGGTGGATGCCCTCCCGCGCACGGGTGACCCCGACGTACAGGAGCCGGCGTTCCTCCTCGACGTCCTCCGGGGTCTCGGCGAAGGAGATGGGCAGCAGCCCCTCGCTGACACCGACGAGGTGCACGAGGTCCCACTCCAGACCCTTGGCGGCGTGGAACGAGGCGAGCGTCACGCCGTCGACCGTGGGCGCGTGCTGGGCCTGGCTGCGCTCGACGAGCTCGTCGACGAGGTCGGACACCGTCGCCCCCGGCCGCTTCTGCGCCAGTTCGTCGGCCAGCACGACGAGGGCCTGCAGCGACTCCCACTTCTCACGGGTGGCACCGGCGGCCGTCGGCGCCGTCGGCGCCCACCCCACCGACCCGAGGACCGCACGGGTCTCCTCCCCGAGGTCGTGCCCGGGCAGGGCCGAGCGCGCCGCGCCGCGCAGCAGCACGAGCGCGTCGCGCACCTCCTTGCGGGAGAAGAACCGCTCGCCGCCGCGGACCACGTACCCGACCCCGGCGTCCGCGAGCGCCGACTCCAGCGCCTGCGACTGCCCGTTCGTGCGGAACAGGACCGCGATGTCCTTGGCGGAGCGGCCCGCGCGGATCTCCGCGGCGATCCGCGCGGCGACCCCCGAGGCCTCGGCCACGTCGTCGTCGTAGGCCGTGAACGACGGCGGCGGCCCCGAG
Organism: Kineococcus sp. NPDC059986; assembly: GCF_040702905.1. Taxonomy (NCBI): domain Bacteria; kingdom Bacillati; phylum Actinomycetota; class Actinomycetes; order Kineosporiales; family Kineosporiaceae; genus Kineococcus; species Kineococcus sp. NPDC059986. The sequence continues at coordinate 413,650 of NZ_JBFBND010000001.1, forward strand.
GGCCGCTGCGCGATGAGCTCGAGGCGGGCGCGGGCGTGCAGGCCGGTCGCCTGGGAGAGCACGGAGTTCGCCAGCTGCACGACCTCCGGCGTCGAGCGGTAGTCGCGCACGAGGCGCACGACGGTCGCGCCGGGGTGGCGGCGCGGGAAGTCCAGCAGGTGCTCGGGTGTCGCGCCGGCGAAGGAGTAGATCGTCTGGCTCGCGTCGCCGACGACGCACAGGTCCTGGCGGCCGCCGAGCCACAGGTCGAGCAACCGCTGCTGCAGCGGCGAGACGTCCTGGTACTCGTCGACGACGAAGTGCCGGTACTGCTCGCGGACGGTCGCCGCGACGTCGGGCCGCTCGTCGAGGATGCCCGCCGTCAGCAGGAGGACGTCCTCGAAGTCGATGACGGCGCGGTCGGTCTTGACGTCCTCGTAGGTCCGCACGAGCCGGGCCACGGTCGCCAGGTCCAGCCCCCCGGGTTCCCCGCGTCCGGCCGCGGCGGCAACGCGCACGTAGTCGTCGGGGTCGACGAGCATGACCTTGGTCCACTCGACCTCGGCCGACAGGTCGCGCACGCGGGTCCGGTCGGCCTGGATGCGCAGCCGGTGGCACGCGTCGGCGACCAGGGACGCCTTGTGCTCCACCAGGTTCGGCAGCGTCCCGCCGATCGACTGGGGCCAGAAGAACTGCAGCTGGCGCAGCGCCGCGGCGTGGAACGTGCGGGCCTGGACGCCGGCGACGCCGAGGTCGCGCAGCCGGGTGCGCATCTCCCCCGCCGCCCGCGCCGTGAACGTGACGGCGAGGACGCGGTTGGGCACGTAGGCGCCGGAGTGCACGCCGTAGGCGATGCGGTGGGTGATGGCCCGCGTCTTGCCCGTGCCCGCACCGGCCAGCACGCACACCGGCCCGTCGAGCGTCGTGGCCACCTGGCGCTGCTCGGGGTCCAGCCCCGCCAGCACACCGTCGGCGTCCTGCCGGGTCGTCGGGGTCGTCATGAGGTCCGTCATCGCCCGGGCATCTTCCCCCACGCCGACGGTCCTCCGCCGCACCCGGGGCGGCGCGTTGTGGACAACGGCCCCGCCCGGTGGGGAAGCGGGACCGGGGAAGATGCGGGCGGGCGCCGCGGTTGAAGCAGGCGTCAGGCACCCACAGTCCTGGTGAGGACGAGCGAAGGAGCGGACGACGTGTCCACGATCGAGGCCCCCGCGGCCGGCAGCGTCACCATGTTCACGACGACGTGGTGCGGCTACTGCCGTCGCCTGAAGTCGCAGATGGACCGCGAGGGCATCAGCTACTCCGAGGTCAACATCGAAGAGGTCCCGGACGCGGCCGACTACGTCATGAAGGTCAACGGTGGCAACCAGACCGTCCCGACCCTGCTCTTCCCCGACGGGTCCGCGGCCACCAACCCCTCCCTGGCCCAGGTGAAGGCCAAGCTCTCCTGAGGGGGCTCTCCTGAGCGTCACCTTCCGGCCCACCGGTCCGCGCGAGTTCGCCGACCGGTGGGCCGCGTCGTTGCCGGCGGGCGCACGGGTCGGGGTCGACGGGGCCGTCGACGCCGACACCCGCTGGTACGCCGAGCACCTGGCACAGGCCCTGCGCGACGCCGCACGCCCAGTGCTGCTGACGACGTGGCACGGGTTCTGGCGCCCGCGCTCGCTGCGCTACGAGTTCGGCCGCGACGACCCCGACGCCTACGCCGACGGCTGGCTCGACGTCCCGGGGCTGTACCGCGAGGTGCTCGAACCGCTCGACGTCGCGACCGGACGCCGGTGGGTCCCCTCGCTCTACGACCCGGAGACCGACCGCGCCTCCCGGGCGCCCCGCGAGGACGTCCCGGACGACGCCGTCCTCGTGTTCGCCGGGTCGTTCCTGCTGTCGAGCACCCTGCGCTGGGGGTTCGACGCCGTCGTGCACCTGCAGACGTCCGAGGCCGCGGCCCGGCGCCGGGTGCCGACGGAAGACGCCGACCGCGTCGTCGGCGGCTGGCTGCGCTACCTGGCGACGGAGGACCCCGCCGACGCGGCCGCCGTCGTGCTGCGCTGCGAGGACCCCCGCCACCCCGCGGAACTGCTGCGGGAGTAGCGGGGACCAGCTCAGCTCACCTCAGGCCCAGGGCCGGTCCTCGACGGGCAGCGGCCCGCCGTACCAGGCCTCGATGAGGCGGCGCGCGATGGAGACTCCCGGGGGCGGCAGCACCCCGCCGCTCGCCAGTTCCGCGGCCAGCTCCTCGCGGGAGAACCAGCGGGCGAGCGCGATCTCGTCGCCGTCGACCCGGATGTCGGTCGTCGTGGCGCGCGCCGCGAAACCCACCATGAGGCTCGCGGGGAACGGCCAGGGCTGGCTGCCGAGGTAGCGCACGTCGTCGGGTTCAGAGCCGACGACGATCCCGGCCTCCTCGAACGCCTCCCGGCGGACGGTGTCCTCGAAGCACTCGCCGGGTTCGACGAACCCCGCCAGGACCGAGTAGCGGTTCGGCGGCCAGATCGGCTGGTGCCCGAGCAGCAACCGGTCGTCCGGGGAGATGATCGCCATGATCACCGCGGCGTCGGTGCGCGGGAAGTGCTCGCGCCCGTCCGGTTCGGCCTTGACCCACCCCGACGTCGTCGCCGTCAGCGGCTGACCCGTCCGCGGGGAGAACCGGGTGACGGCGTGCCAGTTGCCCATGGCCAGCGCCTCGGTGAACAGGCCCGCGTCGCGCGCCGGCAGCTGCTCGCCCACCTCGCGCAGCCCGCGCCACTCCTCCCCGCCCGCCGCGCCGTCGGTGCTCTCCGGTTCGGCCTCGGTGGAGATGACGGCCACGTGGTGCACGCCGTCGTCGACGCCGAGGTAGAGCTGGAGGTCGTCGGGTCCGGGAGCGGGCACCTCGGCGGGGGTCCGCAGCACCAGCCGCACCCCGTCCGGAGTGTCCACCACGGGCGCCCGGCCCGCGTGCACCTGCAGCACGCGGGTGTCCGGCGAGGCCCACAGCGCGGCCAGCCGCGAGGCCGGTGCGCGGTCGACCCCGTTGCGGTCGAGGTGCTGGCGGGACAGGGCGAGGTCGCGCAGCGGAGGGCTCGGGAGGGGCACAGGGGTCACGCCTGCAGCCTAAGCAGCCGCCCGCGCAATACCGTGGGGGCGTGCCTGCCCGCTCTCCCCGTGTCCTCGCCGCCCTCGCCACCGCCGCCGTGCGGGGTCTGGACGTGGTCGCGGCCGGTCCGGCCGAGAGCGACGGCGCCGACTTCGACGTCGCGCTGGTCGTCAGCGCCGACGGCACGCGCCACGTCGTCCGCGCCCCGCGCCGCGCCGCCGCGGCCGCCGCCCTCGACGCCGAGGTCGAGCTGCTCAAGGGGATCGTCGAACCGCTGCCGTTCGCCGTCCCGGAGGTGGTCGGGACCCTGGCCCTGCCCGACGGCGGACGCTGCGTGGTGCACCACGAGCTGCCCGGGCACCCGCTGGACCCCGGCGCCCTGCGGCCCGGACCCGGGCTGGCCGCCTCCCTCGGCACCGGGCTCGCCGCCCTGCACCAGATCGACGGCTCCGTCTTCAGCGACGCCGGTGTCCCCGTCTACGACGCCGAGGAGTACCGCCGACGACGGCTGTCCGAACTGGACCGCGCCGCGGGGACGGGGCACGTGCCGCCGCGCCTGCTGACCCGGTGGGAGGCGCTCATGGAGGACGTGACGCACTGGCGGTTCGCCGCCACCCCCGTGCACGGCGACCTCGTGGGCGAGCACGTGCGCACCGACGGCAGCCGGCTCACCGGCATCACGGGCTGGGTGGACGCCAAGATCGCCGATCCCGCCGACGACTTCGCCTGGCTCGCCGTCGGCGCCGACCCCGACGCGCTCGAGTCCGTCCTCGAGGCCTACGCGCACGCGCTGCCCGAACCACCGGACCCCGACCTGCTGCTGCGCGCACGCCTCGCGGGCGAGCTGGCCCTCGCGCGCTGGCTGCTGCTGGGGCTGCGGATCGAGGACGCCGAGATCGTCGAGGACGCCCGGCGGATGCTGGACGAGCTCGCCGGGCACGCCGACGCCACCCCCCTGGGCTGACGGGCGTGCGCGTGCGGCTGGCCTCGGTGAACGCGGCCTCGGGGCGCGACCTGCGCAGCGGCCGCGTCGACACCGGCGCACTCGTGGCGGCGGTGGCGCGCCTGGACGCCGACGTCGTCGCCGTCCAGGAGGTCGACCACCTGCTGCCGCGCAGCGGCGGGGTCGACCAGACCGCCCTGCTGGCGGCCGGGCTCGGGGCTCAGGGCTGGTTCGCGGCCACCGTCCACGGCACCCCCGGTGACCCCCGGGGCGTCCGGGTCGCCCACCGGACCGTGCCGGACGAACCGTCCTACGGGATCGCCCTGCTCGTGCGCGGCGGCCACGACACGGCCCTGGGGTTCCGGGAGCTGCGGATGCCGGCCGGGCGGGGTCGCCTGCCAGTGCTGGACCCCGCGTCCGGACCGCGACTGGTGCCCGACGAGCAGCGCGTCGTCGTGGCGGCCGTCGTCGACACGCCCGCCGGGCCGCTCAGCGTCCTCGGCACCCACCTGTCCTTCACGCCCTGGCAGGCCGGTCGGCAGCTGCGGGCCGTGCGGGACTTCGCCCGGACGCTGCCGCGGCCCCTCGTGCTGCTGGGGGACCTCAACCTGCCGCCCGGGATCGTGCGCCGCGTCCTGCCGTGGCGGGCCCTGGTCACCGGCCCGACGTTCCCCTCCCCCTCCTCCAAGGTGCAGCTCGACCACGCCCTCGCGGACGGCCTCGACGAGCGGGTCCGCGTCGAGGCGCGCATCGAGCAGGTCGGCGGCAGCGACCACCGGGGCGTCGTCGTGGACCTGCACTTCTGAGGTCCGGACCCTTCCGGACCCGGTCGCCCGGTCCCGCCGGGCGTGCCAGGGTCGGGACGTGACCGCGCGCCTGCTCCTCACCGGCGCCTGCGGGCGCGTCGCCAGGATGCTGCGGCCGGGTCTGCGGGACCGGCCGCTGCGGCTGCTGGACCGCGCGGCACCCGACCCCGCGGACGTGCCCGCCGGCGCCGAGGTGCTCACCGGGGAGCTGACCGACCGCGACCTGCTCGCCCGCGCCGTCGACGGCGTCGACGCGGTCGTGCACCTCGCGGGCGACCCGAGCCCCACCGCGACGTGGGACGAGCTGCGCGGACCCAACGTGGACGGGTTCGCCGCCCTGCTCGGCGCCGCGGCCGACCACGGCGTCCGCCGCGTCGTCTACGCCAGCTCGGTCCACGCGATGGGCCGCTACGAGGCGACCGGCCGGGTGCCCGTCGACCCGACGTGGGCTCCGGCCCCGTGCTGTCCCTACGGCGCCACCAAGGCGTTCGACGAGGCCGTCGCCGGGGTCTTCGCGCACCGCTGGGGGCTCAGCACGATCGGCCTGCGGCTGGGGGCCACCGTGCCGGTCCCGACCGTCCGCAGCCAGCTGCGGGGCTGGCTGGGACCCGACGACCTGCACGACCTCGTGGCTCGCGCGCTCGCGACCGACGTCATCTCGGGCGTCTACCCCGCCGTCTCGGGTGCGGAGCGCCCGCACTGGGACCTGCGGCTCGCGACGGACGAGCTGGGCTACCGCCCGCGCCTGGACGCGCGCGACCACGCCGCCGCCGTCGAGGACGACGGGACGGACGTGACGACGTGTCCGCCGCCCCCGTCCCGGGGGTGATCCCCGCCGCCGTCACCCGCCGCCGGCACGCTCGCGCACCAGGCGCAGCAGCACGTCGTTGAGGGCGGCGGCCTCGTCCGGCCCGAGGCCGAGGTGGTCGGGCCGGTTGGCGTCCTGCAGGCGCGGCCAGACCGCCGCGAGCAGGTCGTGACCGGCCGCGGTGAGCACCAGCGGGTTGCGCCGCCCCTTGCCCCGGTCCTCCTCGCGCGCGACGAGCCCCCGCGCGACGAGACCGTCGAGGACACCGCTGAGCGACTGCGGGCGGACGAGGACCTCGCGGGCCAGCCGGGCCTGGGTGAACGACTCCCCCGTCGCCAGGTGCGACAGCACCCCGAACTGGACCGGCGACAGCCCGTGGTCGGCGAAGAGCTGCGTCAGCTCCCGCTGCGCCCGGTGGGCGGCCCGGATGAGCGTCCAGGTGACGAGCCCGTCCAGGTCCTCCGTCGTCAGGTCCACGTCGGTTTGCCCTCCTGTCGTCGGGGGACCATGGTTGCACCAACAGGTTCCTGATTCTCTTCCTGGAGGTGGACGTGGACACCCGTACCGACACCCGCACCGAGACACCGGCCGGTCCTTCCGGCGCAGCGTCTGGACCGCACCGGGTCCTCGTCACCGGCGCCACCGGCGCCATCGGCCGGTCCCTCCTGCACGAGCTCACCGCCACCGGGACGTCCCTGCGCGTCACGGGTCGGCGGCCCGAGCAGGTGCGCGCCTTCACCGAGCGCGGGCTCGACGCCGTGCCCGCGGACCTCGACGACCCGGCGAGCCTGCGGACGGCGATGGCCGACTGCGACGTGCTCTTCCTCAACACCCCGCCCGGCCCGCGCCAGTTCCGGCAGAACCGGGACGCCGTCGACGCCGCCGCGGCCGCCGGGGTCGAGCACGTCGTCAAGGTGTCGGCGTCCGACGCCAACCCGCGCTCGGCGATCCCCTGGGCCCGTGACCACGCGCTCGCGGACGCCCACCTGGCCCGCAGCGGCCTGACGTGGACGCGTCTGGAACCGGGCGCGTTCTTCACCAACCTCCTCGTCGAGGCCGCCGCGATCCGCCGGGGCTGGCTGCCGCAGACCAGCGGGCACGGCGCCACCGCGTGGATCGACGTCCCCGACATCGCCGCCGTGGCGGCCCGCGTCCTCACCGACCCCGGCACGCGCGGCGGCGCCGGCGGGGAGGGCCGCGCCTACCGGCTGACGGGCGAAGTGCCGCTGTCGTACCCGGAGGTCGCGGACGGTCTCAGTTCCGCGCTCGGGCACCGCGTCCGGTACGTCCACGTCCCGGCGCCGGTGTTCCACGCGGTCCTGCGCGCCTCTGGCGTGCCGGCCTGGCAGGCGCGCGGGCTCGTCCACCAGTTCGTCGACGTGGTGCGCCGCGGCGCGGACGACGGTCGCCGTTGCACCACCGCCGTGCCCGACCTGCTCGGTCGGCCCGCGCGCACGGTCGCCGACTTCGCGCGCGACCACCGCGCCGCCCTCAGCCCGGCCCCCTGACGACCTGCCCTGACGACCGGGCCGGTCGCGGGCGGGTCAGGCCCGGGGCGCGACCGGCACCGAGCGCACCAGGCGCTCGAGGTCGTCGGCGTCCAGCAGGTCGACGGGGCGCACGGTGTCGCCGGTCGAGGCGTAGAAGAAGGCCGCGCTGACGTCCTGCAGCGGCACGCCGTGCCAGCGCGACCACGCCAGCCGGTACACCGCGAGCTGGACGTCCCGGGCGCGGGCCGCGTCCCCCTCCGGCGGCCGGCCCGTCTTCCAGTCCACGACGTCCCACCGGGTGCGGCCGTCGGGGTCCGTCGCGGCGAAGACGGCGTCGATGCGACCGCGGACGACGAGGTCGGCCACGGGCGTCTCGACCGACACCTCGACCGCGACCGGGTCGCGCGCGGCCCACTCCGAGGCCAGGTAGGTGCGCTGCAACGCCGCGAGCTCACGGTCGTCGGCGGCGTCCTCGTCGGCCGACCCGGGCAGGTCCACGAGGTCCAGCAGCGTGCTGGCGGTGAAGCGCTGCTCGAGCCAGGCGTGGAAGGCCGTCCCCCGGCGGGTCGCCGGCCGCGGTTCGAGCGGGACCGGCCGACGCAGCTGCAGCGCCAGCGCGTCGGGGTCCTGGGCGAGGGCCACGAGGCGCGACGCCGACAGGTGCGCGGGCAGCAGGACCCCCGGAGTCTGTTGCGCCGCAGCGCGTTCGGTCAGCAGCAGGGCGGTCTGATCACCCCAGGACCGGACCTCCTCGTCGTCCGCGGCGTCCCCCGCGGGAACGTCTGCGGAATCCCGGCCGGCCAGGGCCGCGCGGACGAGCGCGGCGCCCGCGTCGACGTCCACCCGGCGCGAGGCGAGGGGGTCCACGGGCCACACGACCCGCTGCGGGTTCGCCGTCCGCGGGTTGGGTTCGTCCGGCCCGGGGGTCGGGGCCGGCGGCAGGCTGACCAGCCCGGGGACGGTGCCCGGCGGGGCCTCGAGGACCTCGCGCAGGAAGCGCGAGGGCTCCCGGGGCCTGGTCGCCTCGTCCCAGTAGGCGCCGGACAGCAGCAGCTCCTCCTTCGCGCGGGTGAAGGCCACGTAGGCCAGCCGGCGCTCCTCGGCCAGCTGGTGCTCCCCGCAGGCGGCGAGGAAGTCCTCCCGGCGGGTGTTCAGCTCCTGCTGCGTCGAGGCGGACGTGATGGCGAACTCGGGCAGGCTCGTCCGGTCCCCGCGCAGCGGGTAGGGCAGGACGCCGAGGGAGCTGGCACCCCCGAGCCAGCCGGGCGCGGTGTCCCCCGTCGCGGGGAAGCTCTTCTCCACCAGCCCGGGCACCGCGACGACGTCCCACTCCAGCCCCTTGCTGGCGTGCACCGTCAGCAGCTGCACGGCGTCGGTGGCCACGTCGGCGGCACCCGGTTCGAGGCCGCGCTCGCGGACCTCGGCGGCGTCGAGCCAGGACAGGAACCCGCCGAGGCCGGGCCGCTGGGACCCGGCGGAGAACGAGGCGGCCGCGTCGGCGAGGGCGTCGAGGTTGGCGCGCTCGAACGACGGCGAGCTGCCCGGACGGGCGCCGACCTCCACGTCGAGCAGCAGGGACCGCTCGACCTCGCCGACGAGGTCGGCGACCGGCAGGTGGGTGCGCGTGCGCAGGCGCCGCAGCGTCCCGGCCAGCCGGCCGAGCCGGCGCAGCGCGCGCGGGGACACCCCACGCCCGTCCGGCCCGGTCCAGCCGGCCGGCGGCAGCTCGTCGAGCGCCTCGACGAGGCTCACGGCCTCGACCTCGTCGGGCAGCACGACCACGTCGACCGGGTCCGACTCCGCCGCGTCCACGCCGTGCGTCCGGCGGCGTTGCAGCTGCCGCGCCCACGCGCCGAGCGCGGCCACGTCGCGCGGCCCGAGCCGCCAGCGGGCCCCCGTCAGCAGCCGGGCCAGGTGGTCGCCCCGGCCCGGGTCGTGCAGGACGTGCAGGGTCGCGACGACGTCGGCGACCTCGGGGGTCGACAGCAGGCCCCCGAGCCCGACGACCTCGACGGGCAGTCCCGCCTCGCGCAGCGCCCGCTGCAGGACGACGAACTGGGACCGCTTGCGGCACAGCACTGCCGCCGTCCGGCGGGGCCGCGGTTCGGCACCGGGCACCCGACACTGCACGGCGAGCCGTTCGGAGTCGGCACGCCAGACCTCCGACAACCGGGCCGCGACCTCGGCGGCCTCCTCCTCCACGGTGGCGGCGAAGGCCGTGCGGACCCGTCCCGTGCCGGCCCCGGGGCGGGGCCGCAGCACGGCCACGCTGCCCGCGTCCAGGGCGTCGTTGAGCGGCCCCGCGACGACGTTGGCCGCCGCCAGGACGCCCACGTCGTTGCGCCAGCTCGTCGCCAGCGGCAACCGGGCGGCGGGCGTGTCGTCCGCCCGGCGGAAGTGGGCGGGGAAGCTCACGAGGTTGCCGGCGCTGGCGCCGCGCCAGCCGTAGATGGACTGGTGCGGGTCGCCCACGGCCGTGACGGGGTGCCCGTCGCCGAACAACGACCGCAGCAGGGCCAGCTGCGCGTAGCTCGTGTCCTGGTACTCGTCGAGCAGGACGACGCGGTGCCGCGCGCGTTCGGTCGCGGACACCGCGGGCACCTCGCGGGCCAGCCGGGCCGCCACGAGGACCTGGTCGCCGAAGTCGAGCTGGTCGGCCTCGCGCTTGCGCCGCTGGTACTCGCGCAGCAGCGGGACGACCTGCTTGCGCGCCTGCTGGACGGCGAGGAGGGCGGACACCTTGGCGTAGGGCTCGCCCGGCACGCCCGCGCCGTACCGCGCGACGGCCTTGTCGTCCTTGGGCAGCGTCCGGACGAAGGCCTCGACCTCGTCGACGAAGCCGAGGACGTCCTCGGAGTCGACGAGGTGCTCGGCGCACTCGCCCGCGAGCTGCAGGAGCGCGGCGGCCAGCGTCGTCGGGGCGGCCTCGACGGCGGGCAGGTCCCCGCGCCACGTCTCGACGACCTCGGAGGCGAGCTGCCACGCGCCGGCGTCCGACAGCACCGTCGACTGGGGTTCGACGCCGAGCCGCAGCCCGTGGTCGCTCACGAGGGAGGCGGCGTAGGCGTGGTAGGTCGAGACGACCGGTTCCCCCTCCCCCAGCGCCCCGGCGGAGTCGCCGGACCCGGGTGCCAGCCCGTGCGCCCGCAACGCGCGGAGCCGGCGGCGGACGCGTTCGGCCAGCTCACCGGCGGCCTTGCGCGTGAACGTCAGCCCCAGGACGTCCTCCGGGGCCACCAGGCCGTTGGCCACGAGCCACACGACCCGCGAGGACATGGTCTCGGTCTTGCCCGACCCGGCCCCGGCGACCACGAGCAGCGGCTCGACGGGGGCCTCGATGACGGCGACCTGCTCCTCGGTCGGGGCGGGACGGCCCAGGCGCTGGGCGATCTCGAGCGCGGTGATCATCACCGGCCCCCCTCCTCGACGACGCTGCGGCCGGCGTCCTGCGCCGGGCACGAACTGACCACGGGGCAGTACCCGCAGTGCGCTCCCACGACCGCCTCGAACGTCCCCGCGGCCATGCCCTCGGCCGCGTGCGCGACGAGCTCGCGCGCCCAGCCGGGGTCCTCGTCGTCGTCCAGCGGGGCCTGGTGCTGCTGCGGCGCCTTCTTCTGCGTCCCCCCGAGCTGCACGAGCGCGGCACCGCCGGACCCCGCAGGCGCACCGGGCCCCAGCGTGTGGAACGCCCCTTCCCGGGCGGCGAGCTGGTAGACGCCCAGCTGCGGCAGCCGGGCGAGGTCGGCCTTGGACGGCTGCGTCTTGCCCGTCTTGAGGTCGACCACGACCGGACGCCCGGCGGCGTCCCGTTCGAGCCGGTCGACGCGGCCGCGGATGCGGGCCCGGCCGACCGTGACGTCCACGTCGAGCTCGACCCCGACGAGGGTCCGGCCCTCGCGGCGGGCCTCGCGGTAGTACTCGGCCAGCTTGTCGACCATCCGCTCGGCCCGGGCGCGGGCGGTGTCGGCGACCCACCCGTCGGGCATCCCGAGGGTCGGCCACAGCACGTCGAGACGGCGGCGCAGCTCGAACGCGTCGGCGTCGGGCGCCTCGGCCGCGATGCGGTGCACGAGGTTGCCGATGGACTGCCCCGTGGAGTCGCCGGGGCGCGCGCCGGAGCTCTCCAGCAGCCAGCGCAGCCCGCAGCGCTCGAAGCTCTCCACCCGCGAGGGGGACACCGCGACGGGGTCGTCCGGGGCGCGCAGCGGACCGTCGTCGGTGAGGTCCTCCAACCCGTACCAGTCGGCCGGGTCGGCCCCGGGGACCCCGGCGCGGGCGAGCTCGGCCAGCCGCGCCGCGGCCGCCGCCCGCCGCGGCGCGGACTCCACGGCCGCGGGCGCACACACGACCTGCCGCAGCCGGGCCACGAGCGCGGGCAGGGACACCGCCCGCGGGACGACGGAGACGGGGCGCTCGTCGTCGCCGTCGGCCCCCGCGGGCGCCGCGACGGTGGCCAGGTCGGCGACGAGGTCGACGAAGGCGGACGGTCGCTCGTCCTCGGTGCGGACGGCCGTCACGACGAGCTCCTCGCGGGCGCGGGACACCGCGACGTGGAAGAGCCGCAGCTCGTCCTCCAGCACGGCCCGGCGCGCGCCCGGCCCCTCGCTGTCCCGGCCCTCCAGGACGTCGACGAGCGCCTGGGCGCCGAGCACCGAGCCGCGCAGGCGAAGGTCGGGCCAGACCCCCTCCTGCACGCCCGCGACGACGACGAGGTCCCACTCACGGCCCACCGCACCCTGCGGGGTCGTGAGCGTCACGGCGCCCGCGTCCGGTGCCCGGTCGGCGAGGGTGTCGGAGGGCACCTCGGCGGTCTGGAGCTGCTCGAGGAACCGGGCGGCGCTGCCCGTCCCGGGGAAGCGGTCGACGAAGCGGCCCGCGGCCTCGAAGAGGGCCAGGACGGCGTCGAGGTCGCGGTCGGCACGACCGGCGTCGGCACCCTCGAGGGTGCTGCCCGCGAGCGCCGACCGCTGCCACCGCGCGGCGAGCCCCGTGGCGTCCCAGACGGCCCACAGGACCGTCTCGGCGGAGGCGTCGGGGGCCAGCGCGGCGCGGCGGCCGGCGCCCAGCACGGCCGCCACCCGGCGTGCGGGCACGAGGGCCGGGTCGTCCCCGGCGAGGCGGGCCAGGTCGGAGGCGGGGACCTCCCCGTCCGGGCCGGCACCGGTCCCGGTGTGCGGGTCGGGGTGCGGATCGGCGAGGACCTCGGCGAACGCGGCCGCCAGGACGACGTCGCTGCTGCGACCACCCCCGCCCGCACGTTCGCTGCGCCGCAACGCCTGCCGGAGCCGGCGCAGGGCGACGACGTCGGCGCCGCCGACCGGGGAGGTGACGAGGTCGTGCGCGACCGCCTCGGTCAGCTCGTCGGGGTCGAGCACCACGGCCAGGGCCGTCAGCAGCGGGCGGACCGCGGGTTCGTCGCGGACGGGGACCTCGGCCAGGGGCACCGCCAGGGGCACCCCGGCGTGGGTCAGACCGCGGCGCAGGGCGGCGGTGTGCCCGGCGGAGCGGACGACGACGGCCATCGCCGACCACGGCACCCCGTCGAGCAGGTGCCGCCGGCGCAGCCGCTGGGCCACCCAGGCGGCCTCCTGGGTCGGGGAGCCCAGGACCGCGACCTCGACGCTGCCGCCGTCCGCGCGGGCGGGGGCCACGGCCCGCTGCGGGGCGCCGCCGAGGGCCCCCACGCGCTCGGCCACGGCGCGGGTGACGGCCCGCAGCCGCGGGCGCTGGCGGTGGTCGGTGCCGAGCACGACCGTCCGGGCCGGGGTGCCCCGGACGGCGAAGCGGTCGGCCAGCGTCGAGGCGGTGCGCGCGTCGGCGCCGCGGAAGCCCTGGGTCACGCTGTCCGGGTCGGCGCTCAGCACGAGGTCGCAGCCGCCGGCGACGGCCTGCAGGAGGCGCAGCCCCGCCTCGGACAGGTCGTGGGCGTCGTCGACGGCCACGAGGTCCCAGCGGTCGCGTTCGGCGGCGAGCAGGTCGGGTTCGGCGACCAGGGCCGCGACGGCCTCGTCGACGACGGCCGCCGGGTCGTAGGCCTCCGCCCGTCCCAGCGCGTTGACCTGCAGGTACTCCTGGAGCACCGCGGCCCCGGCGACCCACTCGGGACGGCCGTGCCGGCGGCCGAGGTCGGCCAGCTCGTCAGGGCGCAGGCCGCGCTCGACGGCGCGCATCAGCAGGTCGCGCAGCTCGTTGCGGAAGCTGCGCAGGCCCCAGGAGGCCCGCGGGACGTCGCCGGGCCAGTCGGGGGCGGCGAGCGCACCCGTGAGCGTCACGGTCCCGTCGGCGTCGAGGTCGAACAGCTCCCCCGGCGCGTCGTCCGAGGTGACGGCCAGGTGCCCCCGGAGCAGGTCGGCGAGGATCGCGTCCTGCTCGGCGCCGGAGATGAGGCGCGGCGGGGCCGCGCCCTCGTGGACGTGGACGCGCCGCAGGACCCCGAAGGCGTAGCTCTGGGGCGTGCGGGCGGCGGGCTGCCCCGTCGTGCGGCGCAGCGCGTCCGACAGGTCGTCACGCAGCAGGTCGGCGGCGCGGCGCGTGGGCGCGAGGACGAGGACGCGGTCGGGGTCGAGGCCGTCGCGCTCCACCCGGGCGGTCACGAGGGCGCGCAGCGTCCGCGTGCGACCGCTGCCCGGGGCGCCGAGGACGACGAGCGGACCGCTGCCGGGGCCGGTCCCGACGACGGCGTCCTGGCGCTCGTCGGGAGCGGGCGGGACGGCGACGACGGGCGCGGCCCGGCGCAGCCGCGGCACCGGTGGTCGACGCGCAGGCTCGCCGCCGCCACCCCGCGGGTCGCCCGCCGCACCCGTCCCCGCCACGTCCACCTTCAGCACGCCGTCATCGGACCACACGGCTCCGACACGAGCCGGTCGCCACGGCGGAGCGGGCCGGTCGGCTCACCCGCCCGGCGCTCCGAGGCCCAGCTCGGCGACCAGCGCCTCCACGTTCGAGGCGGCGTTGAGGGAGTAGAGGTGCAGCACCTCGACGCCCTCGGCGAGCAACCGCCGCCCGTCCTCGAGCGCCACGCGCATCCCCTCCTCCCGGAACGCGCCGCGGTCGTCGAGGAACGGGTCGAGCCGGCGGTGCAGCCAGGAGGGTTCGTGCCCGTCGGTCAGGCGCCGGGTCACCTCGAGCACCCGGGGGCTGGTGACGGGCAGCAGCCCCGGCAGGACCGGGGCGTCGCAGCCGGCCGCCGCCAGCCGGTCGCGCAGCCGGAGGAAGTCCTCGACGTCGAACGTCAGCTGCGCGATCGCGAAGCCGGCGCCGGCCGCGAACTTCCCGAGCAGGTGCCGCAGGTCGGTGTCGGGGTCCGGGGAGTCGGGGTGTCCCGCCGGGAAGGCCGCCACGCCGACGGCGCGGACGCCGCGCTCCCGGGCCAGCCGCACGAGCTGGTCCGCGTGCTCCAGCCCCTGCGGGTGCGGTTCCCAGGGCGCGTGCGGGTCGCCGTCGGGGTCCCCGCGCAGGGCCAGGACGTCGCGGACGCCGCCGGCGACGAGGTCGTCGAGGACGTCGGCGAGCTGGGCCGCCGACTGGCCGACGGCCGTGAGGTGCGCCAGGGGGCGCAGCGTGGTCTCGCGGGCGAGCCGGGTCGCGAGCTCGACGCTCCCGGCGCGGTCGCCGCCGCCCGCCCCGTAGGTCACGGAGGCGAGGACGGGGCGCAGCGGCGCGAGCCGTTGGACGGCCCGCCACTGCCGGGCCGCGGTGGCCTCGTCGTGCGCGGGCGAGAACTCGACGGAGAACCGCCGCCGCGCCGCGCGCAGCTCCGCGACGAGCCCGGAGTCCCGCGCACCGACGTCGTCCCGAGCACCGTTCACGGGGCGGGCACCTCCTCCCACGGGGCCGTCCAGTCCCCCGCGTCCCACCGGGCGTGCTCGAGGTCCACGCGGACGTCGGCGGGGTCGTGCGCGAGCCGGCGCAGCGGCGTCCCCTCGGCGCGCCAACGGTGCAGCGCCTCGGCGGCCAGGGGTGGCGGAGCACTGCCGTCGGCCCTCAGGACCCGCCACCAGGGTGCCCCGGACCCGAAGCGCCGCAGCACGTTCCCGACGAACCGCGGACCCCGGTCGCCCACCCGGGCGGCGACGTCCCCGTAGGTCAGGACGTGGCCCGTGGGGATCGCGTGCACGACCTCGAGCACCTCCTCGGCCCGGGCGGGCAGTTCGCTCTCCACGCCCGGAGCCTCGCACGCCGGGACGTCGTGTCCGACCCCCGGTGCAGGCTGGCGCCATGGCTCCCGCAGCACGTCCCACCGACCCCCCGGACGCGTCACCCCGTCCCCGGTGGTGCGACGTCGAGCAGGCCGCGCCCGCCCTCGCGGCCGCCGTGCTCGCGCGCTTCAGCGCCGCCCGTCACCACGTCCTCGCCACGCTCGCCCGCGACGGTTCACCGCGGGTGTGGGGCACCGAGGTCGACCACTGGCGGGGTGACCTCCTGCTGGGGTCGATGGTGCCCGCGCGCAAGCTCGAC
The DNA here is from genome assembly GCF_040702905.1 of Kineococcus sp. NPDC059986. Classification (NCBI taxonomy): domain Bacteria; kingdom Bacillati; phylum Actinomycetota; class Actinomycetes; order Kineosporiales; family Kineosporiaceae; genus Kineococcus; species Kineococcus sp. NPDC059986. The sequence continues at coordinate 429,209 of NZ_JBFBND010000001.1, forward strand.
GACCTGCGCCGCGACCCCCGCTGCGCGCTGCACGCCCACACGGGGGACGGCTCGATGGACGGCGGCGACGCCAAGGTCGGCGGCCGGGCCGTGGAGGTCACCGACGCCGGGGTGCTGGCGGCCTACGTCGAGGACCGGCACCCGCCGGAACCCTTCGTCCTCCTGCGCCTGGAACCGGTGGTCGTCGTGCTCACCGAGCTGGCCGGCGAGCAGCTGCGCACCACGTCCTGGCGCGCCGGCGCGGGGCTGCGGACGGTGGTCCGCTGAGCGGGCGTCAGGGGTTCGGCCAGGGGTTCGGCAACGCCCCCTCGAGCCCCTTCGTCTGCTGCATCATCACCGGCGCGAGGCGCCCCGGCCCCGGGGCGGGGTCGTGACCGTGCCCGAGGACGTGGCCGATCTCGTGGTTGACGACGTACTGCCGGTAGCCGGTCCGGTCCTGGCCGTAGTCCGGGATCGCCTGCACCCAGCGGTACCAGGTGAGGACGGCGGCGTCGCCCGAGCGGCACGACAACGTCCCCAGGGTCCGCAGCGGACGGCACAGCGCCGCGGACGTGTCCGGTGTCGCCAGCACGAGACGCATCTCGGCGTCACCGTCGGTGCGGGCGAAGCTCATGGCACCCCCGGCGCCCCAGCTGCGCGGGTCGTTGAGGACGCCGAGCGCGAAGTCGGCGAAGGCGACCGGGTCGAGCAGGCCGGCGTCCACGAGGTCCTGCTCGACCTCGACGCGCACGGTGCGGACGCGGGCCGAGGGCGGCGCGGCCACGGAGCCGGGGACGGCGGTCAGCACCCCGCCCCCCGCCTGCGGGACGTCCGCACCGAGCACGCCGGCGCGCACGTCGTCGGCGGTGAGCCCCGGCGGCAGTGCGGGTGCGGTCGGGGACGGCGAGGACGCGGACGCGGCCGCGGTGGGGGTGCCGGACGCGGCGGGGGTCCCGGCCGGGCTCGTCGCGGACGGCGCAGCGGGCGATGGCTCGCGCGTGCACCCGGCGAGCAGCAGCCCGGCACCGCCGAGCAGCAGGGCGCGGCGGGCGGGGACCGGCACGACGGGAGGCACCCGCGCAGCATGGCAGCCGGCCCGCCCGGGGTCCCGGACGCGGGTCGGGCAGGGACCCCACCGTCCGCCGGCAGCGAACCAGGCGACCGCCCGTCGCGGAGGGCGACTAGCGTGGAGCGGGAGCCGTCTCGGGCGAGACGGCGGCAAGTCCAGATCGGCGACCCGGGAGGGGACTGCGGTGGAGGTTCGGATCGGCGTGCAGAACGTCGCACGCGAGCTGGTGTTCGAGTCGGCCCAGACCAGCGAGGAGATCACGACTGCCGTCTCGCAGGCGCTGTCCGCGGGAACGGTGCTGTCGCTGCTCGACGAGAAGGGCCGCCAGGTCGTGGTTCCCGCGGCCTCGATCGGGTACGTCGACATCGGCGCCCAGGAGAAGAGCCGCGTGGGGTTCGGCCTGAGCTGACCCCCGTCACGGGCGCGCCGCGAGGGTGCAGGGGCTTCCCCGCACCCCGCGGCGCGCCCGTGTGAGCGCCCACGCGTCACGCCGGCGACGCAGCCGGTTACCATGGCGGGGTTCAGGGTTGCCCGGTCGCCAGTCACGATCGGCTGCCGACTGCCGCGACGCGGCTGCACGCCCGCCTGACGACGCTCCCCGCCGGTGGCTCCGACTTCTCGCCGAGCCGCTGGGACGGGTCCCGACGCGGACACGGCCGCCGTCGCCCCTTGCACGGGAGACGCATGACCGACACGAGCACCACCAGCGACGAGATCGACACCGTCGCCCCCACCGAGACCGCCCCGGCGCCCCGGCTGGCCACCTTCGCCGAGATGGGCGTCGAGCCCCGCATCGCCGCCTCCCTGGCCGGCGCCGGCATCACGACGCCCTTCCCCATCCAGTCGATGACGCTGCCCGTGGCCCTGACCGGGCACGACATCATCGGCCAGGCCAAGACGGGGACCGGCAAGACGCTGGGCTTCGGCGTGCCGCTCCTGCAGCGCACCGCCGTCCCCGGCGACGCCGACTACGACGCGCTGCCCCACCCGGGCAAGCCGCAGGCCCTCGTCATCGTCCCGACCCGCGAGCTCGCGACGCAGGTCGCCGGCGACCTCACCACGGCGAGCCGCTCCTACCCGGCCCGCATCCTCACCGTCTACGGCGGCCGGGCCTACGAACCGCAGATCGACGCGCTGACCAAGGGGATCGACGTCGTCGTCGGCACCCCGGGCCGCCTCCTCGACCTGGCCCAGCAGCGCCACCTCGACCTCTCGCAGGTCAAGTGCGTCGTCCTGGACGAGGCCGACGAGATGCTCGACCTCGGCTTCCTGCCCGACGTCGAACGCCTGCTGGCCCAGACCAACCCGGGCCGGCAGACCATGCTCTTCTCCGCGACGATGCCCGGCCCGGTCGTGGCGATGGCGCGCTCCTACATGCGCCAGCCCACCCACATCCGTGCGGTCGACCCGACGGACGACGGCGCGACCGTCGCCGCCATCACGCAGTTCGCCTACCGCACCCACGCCCTCGACAAGGTCGAGGTGCTGGCCCGGATGCTGCAGGCCACCGGCCGCGGGCTGACGATCATCTTCAGCCGCACCAAGCGCACGGCCGCCTCCGTCGCCGAGCAGCTCACCGAGCGCGGGTTCGCCGCGGCCGCCATCCACGGCGACCTGGGCCAGGGCGCGCGCGAGCAGGCGCTGCGCGCGTTCCGCACCGGCAAGGTCGACGTCCTCGTCGCCACCGACGTCGCCGCCCGCGGCATCGACGTCGAGGACGTCACGCACGTCGTGAACTACCAGTGCCCCGAGGACGAGAAGGCCTACCTGCACCGCATCGGCCGCACCGGCCGCGCGGGCAACACCGGGGTGGCCGTGACGTTCGTGGACTGGGACGAGCTGCCGCGCTGGAGCCTCATCGACAAGGCGCTCGGCCTCGGCTTCGGGGAACCGGTCGAGACGTACTCGACGTCGCCGAACCTCTACGAGGACCTGTCCATCCCCGCCGGCACCACCGGCCGCCTCCCCCGGACCCAGCGCACGCGCGCCGGTCTGGAGGCCGAGACGGTCGAGGACCTCGGCGAGGTCGGCGCTTCCAAGGGCCGTCGCGCCCGTTCCGGCGGGGCGTCCGGCTCGGGCGCGGGGTCCGGGTCCTCGCGCCGCGGTGACCGTTCGTCGGCCCCGGCGGAGCAGGCCGAGGAAGCCGTCGTGGAGGAGCGCACGGAGCGCCCCCGCCGCAACCGGACGCGTCGGCGCACCCGTTCCGGCGTCGAGGTCGCGGGCGAGGGCACCAGCGAGGGCACCAGCGAGGGCACCAGCGAGCCGACCGTCGAGTCCCCGGCCGAGTCCCCCGCAGAGTCCCCGGTCGTGGAGGCCACGGAGGTGCCGCAGGAGAAGGCGCCGCGCCGCCGTCGCCGCACCCGCACGAGCGACGAGGCGGCCCCGGAGGCCACCAGCGACGCCGCGGTCACCACCGACTGACGGTCCCCCGCACGACGACGGGCCCCCTCCCACCCGGGAGGGGGCCCGTCGTCGTCGCGGCGTGGGTGCTCGGGAGAGCTCAGGCCGCCTCGAGGACGAAGGTGCGCACGGCGTCCGCGACGAGCTGGACGGCGATCGCCGACAGCAGCAGACCGGCCACCCGGGTCACCAGCAGGACGCCGGAGTCGCCGAGCACGCGGTGCACGAGCCCGGCGAACCGCATGGCCAGGTACAGCGAGACGTGCACGGCCACGACCCCGAGGGCGATGGCCGCCCGGTCACCCCAGTCCTGCGCCTGCTGCACGAAGACCATCGTCGCGACGATGGCGCCGGGACCGGCCAGCAGCGGGGTGCCGAGCGGGACCATCGCGACGTTCACGCCGACGGTGCTCGTCGGCTCGTCGCTCTTGCCCGTCAGCAGCTCGAGGGCGATGAGCAGCAGGAGCAGACCGCCCGCGGCCTGCAGCGCGGGCAGGCTGATGTGCAGGTAGTCGAGGATGCGCTGGCCGAAGACGGCGAAGGCGACGATGACGCCGAAGGCGACGACGACGGCCTGCCGCGCGGCGCGCGACCGCTCGGTGGTGCTGAAGCTCGCGGTGAGCCCCAGGAAGATCGGCACGGTCCCGAGCGGGTCCATGATGACGAAGAGCGTGACGAAGCTCTCCCCGAACAGCTGCCAGTTCACGCCGGGTGCGCCAGGCGTGACGCGGCGGCGAGCTCGTCGATGCGCGTGAGGGTGGTGGGGTCGGTCGTGTTCTCCCCCAGCAGGTTCCGCTTGCCCGTGCCGTGGTAGTCGCTGGACCCGGTGACGAACAGCCCGAGGGAGTCGGCGAGCTCGCGCAGGTGCGCGCGCTCGGCGTCGGAGTGGTCGCGGTGGTCGACCTCCAGGCCCGCCATGCCGGCCTCGGCCATGGCCTCCACCTCGTCGTCGTCGATGCAGCTGCCGCGCTTGGAGGCGGCCGGGTGCGCGATGACGGGGACTCCCCCGGCGGCGCGCACGACGCGGACGGCCTCGACGGGGTCGGGCGCGGTCTGCGGCACGAAGTACTTGCCGCGACCGGACAGCAGGGTCGCGAAGGCCTCGTCGCGGTCGGCGACGACACCGCGGGCCACGAGGGCGTCGGCGATGTGGGGGCGGCCGATGGTGGCCCCGCCGTGGACGTGCTCCTGCACGTCCGCCCAGCTCAGTCCGGTGTCGGGGCCGAGGCGGTCGACCATGCGACGGGCCCGGCCCTCGCGGGACGTGCGGGACTCGGCGAGCATCCGCACCAGGGCGGGGTCGTCGGGGTCGTGGAGGTAGGACAGAAGGTGCACGGACACCCCACGGAGCAGACAGCTGATCTCGACGCCGGGGACGAACCTCAGTCCCAGTCGGTCGGCCGCGGCCGTGGCCTCCGTCCAGCCCGAGCTCGTGTCGTGGTCGGTGAGGGCGACGACGTCGAGTCCAGCCTGTGCGGCGGAGGCGATCACGTCGGCCGGGGATTGTGTCCCGTCGGACGCCGTGGAGTGCGTGTGCAGATCGATGCGCACCCCACGACCCTACTCTCCGTGGCGGCCCTCCCCGTCCCCTCGCGGGGCGGGGGCGCCTCAGGCGCGGGCCGGAACCCCCTGGTCGGACCAGCGCAGCCGCGGTGACAGCGCCCCGCACGGCACGTCGAGCTCGTGGGCGGGGTCGCGCAGGTCGACGAGCTGGAGGTCGTCGAGCAGCGTCAGACCCGCCGCCGCGGGCCACAGCAGCGCCCACAGCCAGACGGCCCCCGCCTCGCCGACGAGGACGGCGCGGTCCCCCTGCGCCGGCACCGACCACAACGGCGTCGCCGCCCCGGCCGCGTGCAGCCGGACGTCGGGCCGGCCCGTCACGAGGCCGTCCCCGGGGTCGAGGTCGTCGCGGCCCGCGAGGTGGGCGCCCAGCCCCGTCCCGGGTTGCTCGGCGACGAGGAGCAGGTCGGCCACGGGTGAGCAGCCCGCCGGGCCGTGGTGCGGACCGGAGACGGCGACGACGACGGCCTGCGCCTCGTGCTTGTCGTCCCGCACGCACCGCGTCCCCGTCACGAGCCAGCCGTCGGGCAGGGGCCACGCGAGCCACACGGGCACGTCGGCGTGCCGCGAGATCCACGCCAGGTGCTCGGTGTCGGCCGGGTGCGGCGGCTGCAGGGGAACCACCTCCCCGTGCACCGCACAGGTGTACCCCGAGTGCCAGATGCTGGGTGCCCTCACCGCTCCGTCGCAGCGGGGGCACTGCGCTGTACCGCCCATGCTCCACGGTGGCCCCGCCGACGGTCGGGCGTCAACCTCTGTCCTCACGCAGCGTGGTCGACGTGGCGGGGTGCAGCGACAGGCGCACCCGGGCGGGGCGATGATGGTCGGGTGAGCTCGCAGACGACGACCGACCAGCCCGGGACCGACCAGCCCGCGACCGACGAGCCCGTGGCGGACCTGCTGGACCGCCAGGCCCCCGAGGGCGAGGGCCCCGTCGTGCAGGCCGACGGGGACACCGCCGGGGACACCGCTGGGGAGAGCGCCGGGGAGGGCGAGGACGGGACCATGACGTCCCACCGCTCGACGCCGCGCTCGGCCGCCTTCCGGACGTTCATCGCGCAGGGGTGGGGTCCGCGACCGGCCGAGGACCTCGACGCGGCCGATGTGGCGCCCTTCGCCGCGCGCCGCCGGGCGGTGCTGTCGTCGCTGTTCCCGGGTGAGGTGCTCGTCGTCCCCGCCGGCACGCTCGTGCGCCGCTCCAACGACTGCGACTACCGGTTCCGGCCGCACTCGGCCTTCGCGCACCTGACGGGCCTGGGCACCGACCGGGAGGCGGACTCCGTGCTCGTCCTGCTCCCGACGGCCGAGGGGCACGACGCCGTGCTCTACGTCCGGCCGCAGGCGGCGCGCGACACCGAGGAGTTCTTCGCCGACGCCCGCTACGGCGAGCTGTGGGTGGGCCCGCGCACGACGCTGCCGGCGCTGGCCGCGCAGACGGGGATCGCGTGCCACGACGTCGCCGCCCTCGCCGAGGAGGTCACCGCGGGTCTGGACGGGGCGCGCGGACTGCGCCTCGTGCCTGACGCCGACCCGGCCGTGACCGCCGTCGTGACCCCGCTGCGCGGTGCGGTGCCCGAGAAGGCCGACGAGGAGTTCGTCACGGCCCTCTCCGAGCTGCGGCTCGTCAAGGACGAGTGGGAGGTCGGACAGCTGCGCGAGGCCGTCGCGGCGAGCGCCCGCGGGTTCGAGGAGGTCGTGCGCACCCTGCCCCGCGCCGTCGGGCACGCGCGCGGTGAGCGCGTCGTCGAGGCCGCCTTCGACGGCAACGCCCGCGTCGAGGGCAACGGCGTCGGCTACGAGACGATCTCGGCGGCCGGCGACCACGCCTGCACGCTGCACTGGATCCGCAACGACGGGGCCATCGCGCCTGGTCAGCTGCTGCTGCTGGACGCCGGCGTGGAGGTCGACTCCCTCTACACCGCCGACGTCACGCGCACCCTGCCCGTGGACGGCACGTTCACACCGGCCCAGCGGCGCGTCTACCAGGCCGTCCTCGACGCCTCCGAGGCCGCCTTCGCCGTCGCGAAGCCGGGGGTGAAGTTCCGCGAGGTGCACGAGGCGGCCATGAAGGTCGTCGCGGACCGGTTGTCCGCGTGGGGGATGCTGCCCGTCGACGCGGCCACGTCCCTCGGCGAGGAGGGGCAGTTCCACCGGCGCTGGATGCCGCACGGCACGAGCCACCACCTCGGGCTCGACGTCCACGACTGCGCGCAGGCCCGCAAGGAGATGTACCTCGACGCCGAGCTGCGCGAGGGCATGGTGTTCACCATCGAACCCGGCATCTACATCAAGACCGAGGACGAGCTCGCCCCGCAGGAGCTGCGCGGGATCGGCGTCCGCATCGAGGACGACGTGCTCGTGACGGCGGACGGGGTGGAGAACCTCACCGCGGCCCTACCCCGCACCCCCGACGACGTCGAGGCGTGGATGGCGTCGCTGCGCTGAGACCCCGAACGCGAGAGGACCGCCGCCCGGTGTCCGGACGGCGGTCCTCGTGCGTTCGGGCGTCAGCGCTCGGAGCGCTCCTGCTCCTCGCGGGCCCGGGCCTCGGCGGCACGGCGTTCACGCCGCGCCTCCTCCATCTTCTCGGCGTACGTCGGACCGGACAGGTCGTGGACCGGTGCGGCCTCGGGCGCCTTCTCGAAGGACGGCGGGGGCGGCGGCTGGTCCGCCGGGCCGGAGCCGGGGCGGGGCGGCGGCATGGACGGCTGGGTGCCGCCGGGGGGCGGGCCCCACGGCCGCTGCGTCGGGTCCGGAGCACCCCACGGCGCCTGCTGCGTGGGCGTCGGACCGCTCTCGCGGCCGAGGCCGTTGGGCAGGCGCCCCAGCACCTGGCGGGCCTGGCCGGCGAGCTGCGGCAGGCACAGCACGGTGTACTCCGAGGCCACGATCTGCGAGGACGACGTGAAGTCGCGGCGGCCGCCGGTGAGGGCGTAACTGATGACGCCGAAGAGCATGCCGAACCCGGCTCCGACGAGGATGCCCGTCAGCAGGGCCCCGCTGCCGCCCGGTCCGAAGACGGACAGCATGAGCCCGACGAGCAGACCGAACCAGGCACCGGAGGCGGCACCCGCACCCGCGGCGCGGCCGTACGTGAGCCGGCCGGTGACCCGCTCGACCATCTGCAGCCCGGTGCCGACGATCGTCACGTTCTGCACGGGGAAGTGCTCGTCGGAGAGGAAGTCCACCGCGCGCTGCGCCTCGGAGTACGTGGCGTACCGGCCGATGGTGTCGCCCGAGGGCGGCGTGGGCGTGGTGATCCGGCGCGGACCACCCATGGGTCCGAGGTTCGACATGGACTTCCTCACCTTCCTGACCCGTCCCGCGGCGTCGGCGCAGGATCGGTGGGATGACCTCCGGGGAGGTCACCGACATCCTGCCCAACGCCGCGGGGACACGCTTGGTGCCCGTCCGGACGGGACTCCCAGGGACTGCTCAGGCGGACTTGCGCTTGACCCCGGCGCGGCCGGCCTGCTGCGTGGCCTGCACCTCGGTGGTGGCCCCGGCGGTCGTCAGCTGGCCGCCCGTGGTCTCCAGGTGGGCGCGCACGAACCAGTGGAACTGCTCGAGCTGGCTGGACTGCGCGATGAGCATGTCCTGCGTGACGAGGTCGAGGTCGTCCGTGGCCTCGATGGCCTTGCGGTGGTCCTCGATGACGCCGCTGTAGACGAGGTCGAGGGCACCGAGGTGCTCGATGGCACCGGCGCGACCGATCGAGTAGTCGTCCCAGCCGCGGTCGGCGACGAGCGCCCCGGGCGTGCCGACGGGCGACAGGCCCAGCGTCGCGATGCGCTCGGCGGTCGTGTCGGCCATCTCGCGGACGGCGTCGACCTGGGGGTCGAGCATCTCGTGGACGGCGACGAAGTGCGGGCCCACGACGTTCCAGTGGACGTGCTTGAGGGTGAGGTGCAGGTCGGTCAGGGCGTTGAGACGGTCCTGCAGGAGCCGGGCGATCTCGGCGCCCTGCTCGACCGTCAGCCCGGGGATCGTGTAGAGCGGGGTGCCCTCGGACTTCATCTTCTTGCTCTCCTTGGCCATGTCGACACCGTAGGAGCGCACCTCGCGCACCGCGAGCCGGAAGTCAACCCCTAGATTGGAAGGTGTGACCGGACCCACCACACGTGTCTTCGCCGCCCGCCTGGCGGGCACGTCGGTGTTCGACCCGCAGGGCGACCAGGTGGGCCGGGTCCGCGACGTCGTGGGTCTGCTCCGCCCGCGCGGCCCCGTCCGCGTCATCGGTCTCGTCGTCGAGGTCCCCGGCCGCCGCCGCGTGTTCGTCCCCATGACGCGGGTCACGTCCATCGACGCCGGCCAGGTCATCACGACGGGTCTGGTGAACATGCGCCGCTTCGAGCAGCGCGGCGCCGAGACGCTCCTGCTCGCCGAGCTCCTGGACCGCACGGTCGAACTCGCCGACGGCAGCGGCCAGGCGACCATCGAGGACATCGGCCTGGACGCCGTCCGCGTCCGCGACTGGCACCTGACCCGCCTCTTCGTGCGCCGCGGGACCGCCCCGCGCGGGCTGTCCGGGCGCCTGCGGCGACGCGGGGAGACCATGACGATCCCGGTCGACGCGGTGGTCGGCGGGGTCGTGGGCCTGGCCACGGTCGACCTCGACCAGGGCGCCACCAACCTGCTCGCGGCGTTCGAGGAGCTCAAGGCCACCGACCTCGCCGAGGTCATCCACGAGCTGACGCCCAAGCGCCGCGGGGAGGTCGCCGCCGCGCTCGACGACGAACGCCTCGCCGACGTCCTGGAGGAGCTGCCCGAGGACGACCAGGTCGAGATCCTGTCCGGCCTCGCGGGCGACCGCGCCGCGCACGTCCTGGAGGAGATGCAGCCCGACGACGCCGCCGACCTGCTCTCCGAGCTGCCCTCCGAGCAGGCCGAACGGCTCATGGCCCTCATGGACCCCGACGAGGCCGACCCCGTGCGCCGCCTGCTGGCCTACGACGACTACACGGCCGGGGGCCTCATGACGACCGACCCGGTGGTCCTCGCCCCCGACGACACCGTGGCCGAGGCCCTCGCGCACGTCCGGCGCACCGAGCTCAACGTGCCGCTGGCGACGGCCGTGTACGTGTGCCGCCCACCGCTGGAGACGCCCACGGGCCGCTTCCTGGGGACCGCCCACCTGCAGCGCCTGCTGCGCGAACCGCCCCACACCCCGCTGGGGCAGTTGCTGGACAACGACATCGACCCCCTCGCCCCCGAGGAGACCCTCCAGGCCGTGACGCGTCAGCTCGCGGCCTACAACCTCGTGTCCCTGCCCGTCGTCGACGAGGACGGGCACCTCCTGGGGGCCGTGACCGCCGACGACGTCCTGGACCACCTGCTGCCCCAGGACTGGCGCGACGCGGAGGAGGAGGTCTTCGAGGGGCCGACCGGACAGGAGGCGACCCGTGGCTGAGTCCCGGGAGAACCGTCGTGGCCAGCGCCGCGACCCCGTCTCGCTCGACACCCCGCGCGAGAGCCGGCCGCGCCTGCGACTGCGGCCGCAGGTCGACCCGGACGCGTTCGGACGGGCGTCGGAGGGCTTCGCCCGCTTCATGGGGACGGGACGCTTCCTCGTCTACATGACGGCGTTCGTCGCCCTCTGGGCGGGCTGGAACATCCTGGCCCCGGAGCGGATCCGCTTCGACTCCTACCCGTTCATCTTCCTCACGCTCGTCCTGTCGCTGCAGGCCTCCTACGCGGCGCCGCTCATCCTGCTGGCGCAGAACCGGCAGGACGACCGCGACCGCGTCCTCAACGAGCAGGACCGCTCCCGCGACGAGCGGGCGCTGGCCGACACCGAGTACCTGACCCGCGAGGTCGCGGCCCTGCGCATCGCGCTGCGCGACGTCGCCACCCGCGACTTCGTCCGCTCCGAGCTGCGCTCGATCCTCGAGGAGCTGGCCGAGGAGGGTGTGACGGTCTCGGCCGGCACGTCGCGCGACGCCAAGCGCAAGGGCGGCAAGAAGCGCAAGCGGGTCGTCGAGCCGGGTCCCGCGGCCTCGGTCCCCGACACCGTCCCCCACTCCGACCCCGTCCCCGACGCGGGCTCAGGTCCGGAGCCGGAGGTGCCGACACCTGGAGGGTGACGACCATCGACGACGGCCCGGGCGCCGCCACCGCCGCGGGACAGGTCCCTGCGCAGGGTGGCAACCAGGTCCGCAAGCGCCTGGGTGACGTCCTCGTCGAGAAGGGGCTCCTGGTCCCCGAGGACCTCGAGGTGGCGCTCGCCGAGCAACGCACCGTCGAGGGTCCGCGCCGGCGCCTGGGCCAGATCCTCGTCGAGCTCGGCATGGTCTCCGAGGCCGAGCTCGCGCAGTGCCTGGCCGAGCTGCTGAGCCTGGAGCACGTCGACCTCTCCCGCATCAACCTCGCGCCCGACGTCGTGCGCCTCCTGCCGCGGGCCGTGGCCGAGCGCTGCCGCGTCCTCGTCCTGGACAAGACGCCGGAGTACCTGCTCGTCGCGGCGGCCGACCCGACGAACGTCCTGGCCCTTGACGACGTCAAGCTCTACACCCGCACGCCCGAGCTGCACGTCGTCGTGGCGATGGACTCCCAGATCCGCGACCACCTCGCGCGCGCCTGGTCCCTCACCGAGGACACCTCGCAGGTCTCCCGGATGGTCGAGGACGCCACCGACGACGAGGACGAGGACCCGCTCGCCGCGCTCAACGGCTCGGTCGACGACGACGCCCCCATCGTCAAGCTCGTGAACCGGATCCTGTCCGACGCCGTCCGGCTGCGCTGCTCCGACATCCACCTGGAGTCCCAGCGCGACCAGCTGCGCGTGCGGTTCCGCGTCGACGGCCTGCTGCGCGATGTCATGAGCGCCCCGAAGCGGGTCGCGCCCAGCGTCATCAGCCGCATCAAGATCATCTCCGGGCTCGACATCTCCGAGCGCCGCATCCCCCAGGACGGCCGCACCCGCGTCGTGGTCGACGGCGCGGCGATCGACTGCCGCGTCTCGACGCTGCCTGCCCTGCACGGCGAGAAGATCGTCATCCGGCTGCTCACCCGCGGGGACGACGTCCCCTCGCTGCCCTCGCTGGGGTTCGAGCAGGAGCAGCTCGACATCTTCGAGAAGGCCCTCAGCGTCCCGCAGGGGCTCGTCCTCATCACCGGCCCGACCGGGTCGGGGAAGACGAACACCCTGTACGCCGCCATCCACGCGACGATGTCGCCGGAGAAGAACATCATCACGCTCGAGGACCCCGTCGAGGTCCAGCTGCCCGGGATCACGCAGGTCCAGGTGCACGCCAAGGTCGGGATGACGTTCTCGGCGGGGCTGCGCTCGGTCCTGCGCCAGGACCCCGACATCGTCCTCATCGGTGAGGTCCGCGACACCGAGACGGCCGAGCTCGCCCTCAAGGCGGCCATGACCGGTCACCTCGTGCTCACCACGCTGCACACGAACTCGGCCGTCGGCGCCCTGACGCGGCTGGTCGACATGGGTGCGGCGCCGTTCCTCGTGGCGAGCTCGCTGACGGCGGCCATCGCCCAGCGCCTCGTCCGGAAGCCGTGCGAGGCGTGCGCCGACGGGTACATCCCCGACGACAACACCCTCGCGCTGCTGGACCTGACGATCGAGGACATCCTCGACGCTACCCCCCTGAAGGGGACGGGCTGCCCGGAGTGCGGCGGCACCGGGTACCGCGGCCGGACGGCGGTCTACGAGGTGCTCGACGTGACCCCGAGCATGCGCAAGGTCCTCATGCACGACGCGACGGAGTCGGCACTGCTGGAGGAGGCGGAGCGGATCGGGATGAAGTCGCTGCGCCAGTCCGCGCTGGCCAAGGCCATGCGCGGCGAGACGACCTTCGAGGAGGTCATCCGCGTCACCGCCGGCTGACCGACGCCTGTCGTTCAGCGCGGCGTACCCTCGGGGCACCAGCTCACCGAGGAGAGGAGCGCCGTCGTGCGCGCAGTCCAGTACCGCCGGATCGGAGCGGCCCCGGAGGTCGTCGAGGTCGAGAAGCCGACGCCCGGACCGGGTCAGGTCCTGCTCGAGGTGACGGCCGCCGGGATCTGCCACTCCGACGACTTCGTCATGGGGTTGCCCGAGGACCAGTACACCTACGGCCTGCCGCTGACGCTCGGCCACGAGGGCGCCGGTCGCGTCGTCGAGCTCGGGCCCGGCGCCGAGGGCGTCGAGGTCGGGACGAACGTCGTCGTCTACGGCCCCTGGGGCTGCGGGACCTGCCACCAGTGCGCCCAGGGCAAGGAGAACTACTGCCCGCGCGCCGCCGACCTCGGCATCGCGCCGCCCGGTCTGGGCGCCCCCGGCGCCCTGGCGGAGTTCATGGTCGTCGACTCCCCCCGCCACCTCGTGCCCATCGGCGACCTCGACCCCGTCGCCACCGTCCCGCTCACCGACGCGGGCCTGACGCCCTACCACGCGGTCAAGCGGTCGCTGCCCAAGCTGCGGGCCGGGTCCACCGCCGTCGTCATCGGGGCGGGCGGTCTGGGCCACGTCGGCATCCAGCTGCTGCGCGCGCTGTCCCCCGCCCGCGTGGTCGCCCTCGACGTCAGCGAGGAGAAGCTGGCGTTCGCCGCCTCCGTCGGCGCCCACGACGTCGTGCTGTCCGACGCCGACGCCGCGACGAACGTCCGCGCGCTCCTCGGTGGCCGCGGCGCCCAGCTCGTCCTGGACTTCGTCGGGGCGCAGGCGACCATCGACACCGCGATGGCCGTCGCCGACGCCGAGTCCGACGTGACGATCGTCGGGATCTCCCCGCACGGTGCGGCCGCCCAGGTCGGGTTCTTCCGGCAGGCGTTCGAGGTCTCGGTCGCGACGCCCTACTGGGGGTCGCGCAGCGAGCTCATCGAACTCGTCGACCTCGCCCACCGGGGCGTCCTCGACGTGCACACCGAGACGTTCTCCCTCGAGGAGGCGCCGACGGCGTACGAGCGCCTGCACGCCGGCACCCTCGCCGGCCGCGCCGTGGTCGTCCCCACGCGCTGACCCACCGCGTCACCCCGATCACCCCCTTCGCGGAAAACACTCTTTCCGCCCTCCGGGAACGATCCCGGAGGCCAGATGGTGGGCCTGACGGCCGACGTGACAGCGGCGGCACTGACGCTCCCGCTGGACTCGGTGGACGGCATCGGCC